>JBGATE010000032.1:0-279 GCA_044229375.1 Chitinophagaceae bacterium | reverse complement strand
CAGCAGGTGCATATAGCGTTCCTGCGATATAGTGCCCTTGATATACCCGATCTTCAGGGCGATCATGGTAAGCACGGCCAGTTGTGCCGTAAATGCCTTGGTGGATGCCACCCCGATCTCGGGGCCGGCATGCGTATATGCGCCACCGTGACTGGTCCTTGCAATGGAGGAACCTACTACATTCACCACGCCAAGAATGATGGCGCCCTTTGATTTGGCATTTTCGATGGCTACCAGGGTGTCGGCCGTTTCACCGCTCTGTGAAATGGCAATGATCAC
>JBGATE010000329.1:0-1881 GCA_044229375.1 Chitinophagaceae bacterium | reverse complement strand
CTTCAGGTCTTCCGGGTCAAACAAGCCACCCATGCCCCTGAAAACTGTAATCCGGACTCTCGCGCCGTTGCCGGGTTTGTTCCGGCGGATCAGCCGGTCGGCTTCCGCTTCCAAAAAGGCGGGTGTGAATAAAGGAGGGATCTCAAAACGCATCGCCTGCATGCCGGCAAAGAGCCGGGCCATATGCCTTTCGGCATGCAGCAGGCTGCCCCGGCTGTATTTCAGGGTTTCAAAAAGGCCATCTCCATACCGGAATGCCCGACTCTGGATGCCGAGTACCGGCACATTGTCTTCCACCAGCTTCCCATTAAAATTGATCCAGTTTGCCATATATATAAGGGATGCAAAATAAAAAAGACCCCGTTACCGGGGCCTTTTCAGGGAGAATTTATCCGAAACGGGTCAATTGGGCTGGTCAATGATCCCGTTTTTCACGGCATACATCACCAAACCGGCCATACTCTTGGCCCCGGTCTTGGTCTTGAGCTTATCACGGATGGCTTCCACGGTACGCGGACTGATATCCACGATATCGGCGATCTCTTTGGTGGTTTTCTCTTCACACATCAGTTTCAGCACCCGCACTTCCTTATCGCTGAGCTGCACATCCTGGGCCCCACCCACTTCCGTGCGCTTGGTCCGGATACCCGTAAGCAGGGCTGTGTTGGTCAGTTCATTGAAGAAAAATTCCTGTTCGTAACAGGTCTTGATGGCCTGGTAGATGGTCTCTGAATCCGAATTCTTGGTCAGGTAAGAGTTGGCGCCGATCTCCATCAGCTTGCTGATCATACTGTGATCGTTATGCATTGACAGGATGATCACTTTGGCATCGGGGCGTACTTTACGGATCTCCGGAAGGGTCTGGATCCCGTCCATGATCGGCATCTGGATATCGAGCAGAATCACATCGGGCTCAATATGTTTCAGCAGGTTCAGGAGCTGCATGCCATTATCGGCCTCGGCAATCAATTCCACATCCTTTTTGATAGCCAGGGCGGTACGTACACCGGCCCGGAATAAAGCATGGTCATCGGCAATGGCAACTTTGATCACCTGGTCTGTGTCTGGCTTTTTCATTCGGTTTGTATTTACAGGGTCTTGGAGTTAACAAAACCGTGTTAAAAATGATAATTTTCCGTGATTAATCCCATAGGAATTTTACGAAATTATACTATTTCGGAATATACTGTCTACCTATTTTCCGATAGTGTAATTACGAGTCCGGACCTCGGACTTTTCCCTCCCGCCAGGCCGGCATTTACGATACAATGGATAAAAACCACAAGCAGAAATTAGGGCAATTCTGCTCTTGTCTGCCATAATACAAGGGTCTACTTTTGTGTCAGAAGTTGATTGACGAGGATTAGCAACCTCAGACCGTCCAATGTCCTTTTAATAACCGTCCAAAAAGAATTCTAATATTCTATGAAACCGGCAAAATCCAATGTCAATCAACTTTCTTCTTTTCCAACTTGCTGATCAACCCTGAAGACTCCACATCAGAAAGAATACTGCACCTGATCAAGTCCTGTGAAAACACCCCTTGCTTCTACTCCCTGAAAACCGCAAGAACAAATTCGGCGACAAATGCCCTCTGATTAGGTTAAACCTTATCCTCCTTTTAAAACCCTGGATCTTAAAATAGTGTGCCCCTGCCTTCTGAAACGGATCAGACAATGTAGCAAGCACAGCGGACAAAAAATTAAGACCGGCTTTATCCATCACGTTCGTGCTGTGTTTTTGGATTACAGTTTGATCCGTCTGTTTTTCGGAAGGCAGGATTTTTATTTTTATTCTATCCAATTTCCTATATTCAGTCACGATCCCCAACCCCTTAAAATTAATAGGAAACACTTATCGCTTAACCCCATCAGTTAAACC
>JBGATE010000328.1:0-1933 GCA_044229375.1 Chitinophagaceae bacterium | reverse complement strand
GCTCTGTGTGGCGGAAGCTTTTCGGGGACAGGGCGTGGTGGAATTGCTTTACCAGTTTCACCGGGAACAGTTCAGTAACCAGTATGAGATGATGGTGCTGACCATTGCCACGGCCAATACCCGGTCGGTGCGGGTGCACGAACGGATTGGTTTTCAGGAAGTCCACCATTTTGACGATCACCACGGGTCCTGGAAAGCCTATGTATGGGACTGGCGGTAAGTCCCTTTTTCTTAACTTCAGCAACCTTTGAGGGGATGTATCCGTTTTGCCAATTGATTTATGCCGCTCACTGCGAAATACCGACTGTATATGCTGCTGGCACTGTTGTGTTTTACGACGGTGCTCTGGACTTCCTGTAAAAAGGATTACAGCTTTGAGGGGCGTACAAACGTGGTGAACCCACCGGATCCTTTACCTCCTCCCGATCCTGTACAGCCTGGAAAATATCCGACTTGCGCCGCCTGTGCAGGGCATGATGGATTTGTGATGGGACGGTGGAGTTTCAAAATTGACACCACTTTATTCTGTGGAAAAATTACGGATGCTGTTGTGAGTCCGGAGAAAACCGGATTTACCTTTTTTGGTCCCTCTGAATGTTCGGAAGATACAGGCCTGATCATGACCGCATTCCTCCCGGTACCATTAACGGTAAACCGCACGGGTGTGGTCACCCAGCGGTCTGCATTGCAATATTATGACCGCACTACTTTCATTGATGTATTTGCGGCACGTACATCCACGGGGATGACCCTTTATCTGGATGCATATGAACATACGGCCCGAACGGCCAGTGGGCGTTTTTCAGGCTATGTATATACCAAGGGGGGCGAGCTGGTCCAGGTAAAAGAGGGCAAATATGTGATCACTTTCAGTAATTAGCCAATCAAAACCGGAAAGAGAATTCACCAAGACCGCTTATTTTTGACGGTATGAAAAAGCGTACCGGTTATATTTCCTGGGATGAATATTTTATGGGTGTGGCGCTGCTTTCTGCCCGGCGCAGCAAGGACCCCAGTACACAAGTGGGTGCCTGTATCGTGAATGATAAGAACAAGATCGTGGGGGCGGGCTATAACGGTCTGCCGACCGGCTGTCATGATGATGAATTTCCCTGGGACAAGAAAGGAGATTTTCTTGATACCAAATATCCTTTTGTATGCCATGCCGAGCTGAATGCGATCCTCAACAATATTGGCATGGACCTGAGGGGTTGTAAAATTTACACGGCCCTGTTCCCCTGTAATGAATGTACTAAAGCGATCATCCAGTCGGGTATCAGTGAGGTGATCTACCTGAGTGATAAGTATGAAGCCACTGATTCGGCCCGGGCCAGCCGTATGATGCTCGAGAAAGCCGGAGTCAGCTGCCGGAAGGTGGTAACGGAAATCAAAAGCCTGACCCTGAGCTTTGATGAGAAGGATGTGTAAACCGGGTCAGGATTTCATGAAAATAAAAAGTCCCGCTGAAGAGCGGGACTTTCTATTTGGCTTCTCGTGATTCAGTTGTGGTTTTGTTTTTCGGGTACAGAAGCCGCGTTTTCAGGCACGGATTTCAGTTTCACATAAGACCGAACAAACCAGTTTAAAACTTTTCTTGACAGTAACTGGACGTTTTCAAAGGACTAAGAATGGTTTTTTGGATGTTCGGATCTCTGGTTTTCCCCACCTACGACAAGTCTTCGGTGGATTCGATACTGGATTTTGTTTTTTCTTAGGATCAGGATCTTGGTTTTCTGGATCTTGGATTGATGCGTTTTTCAGGGATTCGGATTCTGGTCTTTCTTTGGAACTGGAACGGATTTTCTAAGGATCTGGAACTTTCGGGGTCGACCGGATTAACTACTTCCTGTCTTCCTTTCTGATGTAAAACTACACCCGGATGGACTCCTGCGCAAGGAATTTGGCCCGTTTGTACCGGAATTCGGTATACAGT
>JBGATE010000327.1:0-2075 GCA_044229375.1 Chitinophagaceae bacterium | reverse complement strand
AAGGATAAACGTCGCATTGGGTTTTAGTTTATCTGCCGAAAATACAAAATTAAAATGGCCCCTGTACAATGGGGAAGCGTATGCATACGCTGACAAACAGCAGCAGATTAACCAATCCGGGGAAAATGTCATTACCCGGCATTCATTCCACGGCCGTTATTCAGGGCGCGTTTTTTTTAACCGGAAACGACCGATGTACCTAGCGGCACGGTGATAGAATTCCTTGTTGAAAAGCTGGGAATCGCGCAGGGCTTTCCAGGTCAGGAAAACACCAATGGGAAGCAGGATAAAGGTGGCCAGCCACATCCCGGTAAAAGGGGTCAGGCTGTCTTCCTTGGCGAATTTTTCTCCCGTTGTACTGGAGAAATAAAAGACCATAAAAAAGATGATGGCAAAGATCAGCGGCGTGCCGAGCCCGCCTTTGCGAATAATGGACCCCAGGGGGGCGCCGATCAGGAAGAGCACGATACAGGCCAGCGAGAGAACGATCTTACGGTGCCACTCGATCTTATGTTTCCGGAGCTCCCGTTCCCGGAAGGCGTGCGTGGTACCGAGGGATTCCATTCCCATACTGATGGAGCGGGCCATACTCTGCACATTCTCATTCACATTGGTCCGGGCAGAGTCCGGAAGAAATTCATCAAAGGTCGTAAAGGACGCGGTGGCCGAACTGTCCGGCATATCTTTCCAGGAAGAATCGATATAGGCCATGAACTGCAAGGGGCGCGTTAGATCGGATTTGGTTTGCGCAAAAGTTTTTTGGTTATCCTTCTTCATCGAGTCGATCACTTTTTCGAGCTGGCGCATGCTCAGCATCTTCTCATTGTTTTTATTCACGCTGTCGGCCGTACGGTTGCTGAATCCCAGTGAGCTGAGGTCAAACTGTTTTTTGAATTCTTTGAAACCGATGCGGATGAAATCGGAATTCTTCTGGTCATAAAGCTGTCCCTTTTCCTGGTAACGCCAGCCGTCCTTCAGGTTGAATTCGAGAAAACGCCTGTTTTCCGATACCCGCATGATCCCGCTGCGGGCAATGATGAAATTGTCCTGCAGCTGATTGCCCTGTTCATAGATGATCACATCCCTAATCACGCTGTCATTGGCTTCCTTAGTCCCGATCTTGATGGCAAAACCGTTGATCTTATCATAGAAAACACCTTCCTTTAGGTCAAAGGCAGGTTTGGCGTAAACGATATCGGCCAGCAGGGTCCTTGATTTCAGGTTGGCCACCGGGATCACGTAATTGGAGAAGAGAAAGGCGATCCCGCTTATAAAAATGCTGATGACGAGCAGGGGCCGCATGAAACGTAGCAGGGATATCCCGGCGGATTTGATCGCCACCAGTTCAAAACTTTCACCCAGGTTCCCAAAGGTCATGATGGAAGAAAGCAGTATGGCCAGTGGCAATGCCAGCGGCACCAGTACGGCGCTCTGGTAAAGGATAAATTCGAAAATGATCTTTGTATCCAGCCCTTTCCCAACGAAATCATCGATATATAGCCAGAAGAACTGCATGATGAGTACCAGCAGTGTAATAAAAAAGGTTGCAACGAATGGCCCGATAAAAGCCCGGATGATGAGGCGGTCCAGTTTTTTGAACACGTAACTTTAGCTTATGGATGAAGCAAAAATAAGGCTTTCACCCCTGGAGAAAGACCTGGTATTAAATGCAGGGTGGATTTTAACAAAGAACGCGGTCCTGGAGAAGGGAATGCTATTGCTCGGGAGGTTGCAGGCGCTCTACCAGGAACGGCTCATGACAATAAAGGGACTTCCACCCGAAGTCTGCAGCAGTTCACCCAAGATATCCAGGGGCGAGAACTACGGCGGATTGCCTTACCTGGTTTTGGATCATCCGCGCTGCTTCGGAAAGGAAGACATATTCGTTATCCGTACGTTATTCTGGTGGGGGAATTTTTTCAGCATTACCCTTCAGTTGTCCGGCAGTTATGTCTGTTTTCAGACACGGAATAGTCTGTTATCCAGCACTTAAGGTTTCAATAGCTTTCGTGGTCAACACCAAAGGGTTGCTACTTCTGCAATATCCAACTCCACCTTTCAGCTAAGGTGACAAG
>JBGATE010000326.1:0-2128 GCA_044229375.1 Chitinophagaceae bacterium | reverse complement strand
ACCGCTTTGGCCGCCGCCTTATACCCTTTGCTGTCGATCGGGGTCATATAAGGTTCACCACCGTGATGTTCGAATGCTTTCACCGTTACGGAAGGTGGTGCAATGGATTTGAAATAGTTCAGCAGCATTTCCGTCATTTTATGGGAGGACTGGTTGGGAACCAGCCGGGCGGAGATCTTGGCCGTAGCCTTGGAAGGCAGAACGGTTTTGGCCCCTTCACCCTGGTAGCCGCCCCAGATACCATTGACTTCGATCGTGGGCCGGATACCTGTTCTTTCATACGTGGTAAATCCTTTTTCACCCCAAAGCTGCGTCACTCCCAGGTCATTCATGTATTCTTTTTCATCATAGGGCGCTTTGTTGATCAGGGCCCTTTCTTCGGGACCGGCCACCACCACATCATCATAAAAACCCGGGATGGTGATATGGTTATTTTCGTCGTGGCAGGAGGCGATCATTTTCGCGAGAATCGTGATCGGGTTGGCAACGGCACCTCCGTACGTTCCACTGTGCAGGTCGCGGTTGGCGGCGGTCACTTCCACTTCAATATAGCTCAGTCCCCTTACACCGGTGTCCAGCGAAGGATTTTCCATACTCAGCATGGAACTGTCGCTGATCAGGATCACATCCGATTTTAGCATCGCCTTATTGGCGGCCACGAATTTTCCCAGGTTGGGTGAGCCCACTTCCTCTTCCCCCTCGATCAGGAATTTGATATTGGTGGTCATGCTGTTGGTCTTTGACAGGATCTCCAGGGCCTTTACGTGCATATAGAACTGGCCCTTATCATCCGCGGAACCCCTGGCAATGATCTTCCCGTCCACGTTGGTCGGTTCAAATGGGGGGTTGGTCCAGAGTTCCAGCGGCTCCGGCGGTTGTACATCATAGTGACCGTACACCAGCACGGTGGGTTTGGAAGGGTCGATCACTTTTTCACCGTAAACAACCGGGTGACCATCGGTCGGCATCACTTCCGCTTTATCACAACCGGCATCCAGTAAACTTTTCTTCACGGCTTCCGCGCATTTCAGCATATCGGTCTTGTGTTCGCTTTTGGCGCTAACAGAGGGAATCCGGAGCAAGTCAAGCATTTCATTAAGAAAGCGGTCTCTGTTATTCTCGAGGTAATCTTTCCAAACTTGTGACATATTGTTTTGCTTTTGGGGAGACGAAGATAAGGAGGATGAATTTACCGGAAGCTGAGGCAGGAATAAAAATGGAGGATAGGGATGTCAATTTCCGGATTTTTTTTGATCACTATGGCCCCGGTTCTCTTGTTCTTTTGCCCTGGCCGTAACGGCTTTTGTTACCAGTTTACTGCCATAACGGTCTTTTATATCATCCACGGCCTTATACAGATTCAGTTTCTCCGCGTTATTCTCAAACAAACTCATTTGCATGGTAAACGGGATCAACTGGCTGAAACGCACCCCCAGCAGGCGCACGGGTCTCCCTTTCTGCCAGGATTTGTTGAAGAGATCCTTCACTTTGGCGATCAGCACATCATCCAGCGCCGTATAGTCAACAGTCTCCTGGCGTGTAGTGGTTTCAAAATCGGAATAGCGGATTTTGACCGTCACACACCCAGCCATTTTTTCCTCTTCGCGGAGTGAATAGGCTGTTTTATCCGTCAGCCGCACGAGTTCTTTATACAGGAAATCCGTATCGGTATAATCTTTTTCAAAAGTATTCTCATGGCTCATACTTTTTTGCTCCCAATCCGTTGCAATTTCCGTGCTGCCTCTTCCATGCGCTTTGTGCCAGAGCGCTTCGCCCCATTTCCCGGCGATCTTTTCCAAATGTTCGACAGGCGTTTTGGCAATATCCTCAATGGTGTAGATCCCGTAACTCTTCAGGTGCTGTTCGGTTTGTTTACCCACCCCGTTAATTTTCTCAATACCCAGCGGCCAGAGGAATTCGGTCTCCTTCCCATGCGGGATCTCGAGAAAACCATTGGGTTTGGCCTCGTTCGTGGCCATCTTGCTGATGAAACGGGCAGAGGAGAGACCGCAGGAAATAGGGAGCCCCGTCTCCTGCATGATCAGTTGCCTTAATTCCTTCGCATATTTGCTGACCCCGAAAAACTTATCCATTCCGGTGAGATCAATGTAGAACTCATCAATACTGG
>JBGATE010000325.1:0-2151 GCA_044229375.1 Chitinophagaceae bacterium | reverse complement strand
CCGGTTTATCCAGTGGTTTTATGGATTACGTTAATCGCCCTGGTAATGGTCCTGCTTGCAGGGAGGTGGTATTTCGGAACTTTTGAACATGGAATCCAGGCCCGGTACCCCATAGGTCAGTGGCAAGTAAAACAAGGACACGCACCCTACCCAGGGGAGTTTGCTGAATCAGAAGTAAAGTTTGAAAAAACCGAAAACAAATCGATTGCGGATCTGCGTGATACCAAACGCAGTGAACTGGTCAACCGCGCCCTTCACCTGTCCGAAGCACGCCGTTTTCTGGAATCCGTGTGTGATTACCTGGAACAAGCTCAAAGGGAACCAGAACTCGAAAAGAAGAATGAACGAATTCAGGAAATTCTCATTGCCCTGAACCAAAAAATGAATGACTCTGACGAAATACGGCGGTTTTACAAGGATTTAGAGACGATGAGCGGGCCACTTCCATCAAAAATGACCGCGGCCGGCTCCCATCTCACCGGGCAGGAAAAAAAACTGGCCTTATCGCTCCGGCTTGGCCTTTCGAGCAAGGAGATCGCCCCCCTGCTTGGAATTTCACCTAAAAGTGTGGACATCGCCAGGTACCGGTTAAGAAAAAAATTAGATCTCAGGAAAGAAGACAATTTAATTCAGTTTATAAATACGGTTTAAACTTTAATTTATTAATTATGAAAACAATAGCAATTACCGCGGCATTAGCCATCATGATACAAATTGCTTTTGCCCAGGACACCAGCAGGCAGGACCGGTTTAACCAGTACGGCCAGATGGTGAGCAGATCGCCCCTGGATGTGGAAAACCGGAACGGCATTCTGGTTTTCGAATCGGCGGACCAGGACTACCGTCTCTGGTTCGACATCCGGGTACAGGTAGACGGACATTATTTCCCGGATAAGACGCTAAACGCCATCGGAAATGGCACCTCCATCCGGCGGGCAAGATTTGCGGTTAAAACTAATCTGACCAGGAACTGGTACGGAGAACTCGACCTTGATTTTTCGAACGCGGTACTGGAACTGAAAGATGCCTATCTCATGTACGATTTCCGCAACGGACTGGCCGTCCGGGCAGGAAATTTTAAAGAACGTTTTTCTATGCTGCAGAACACTTCTTCCCGAAATGTCAATTTCCAGGAAAGGAGCATGGCCGTCGAAGCTTTTACTCCCTCCAGGCATATCGGCCTGGAAGGTTCCTACAGCGGAAAATATTTTATGACCGCGGCTGGAGTCTTTTTCCAGGAGATAGATGATGCTGAACTGAGAACCTTTGTGGAAGACAACAACAAAGATTATGGAAGGGATGAAGGAATCTCCCTCACTGAAAAACTGGTATTGCAACCTTTTGGCGATGCCACGGATTACGGAGTTCATCTTGCTGTAGCTCATTCCTACCGTCAACCCAAAACCAGCGTAGAAGTGGCGGAATGGGGCGGTCTGAGATACAGCACGCGGTCACTGAGCAATGTCAACCGGAAAAAATACCTTGATACCGATATCATTCCGGACGTGAAATACAGCAGCCTGAACAATTTTGAGCTGGCCGCTTTTTATCAGGGTTTGGTCTTCCAGTCCGAATACCTGACCAGCCGAGTGCACCGTGAGAGTGATCTTTCCAGGCTCGATTTAGGAGGCTTCTATGCACAAGCTGGCTGGTTGCTTTTCGGCGGACGGCAATATTACAACAAACTCGAAGGTGAGTTTGGTCAACCTTACAGAGGTCAGAAATGGGGTGATGTCGAACTGACCTTGCGGTACGATAATATAGATATGAATGATAAGGATATTTATGGCGGCGCGGCAGAAGCCTATACGGCAGGGATCAATTTTTATGCGGCAAAAAATATAAGATTCATGATGAATTACAGCTACGTCAATCACGACCGGTATGCCAGTGGCAAGGGCAAATTATTTGTGGGTCATGACCTGACTGGGGCTCTTACCAAAGATCCCAAACAAGTAGCAGATCCAAACGGCAAAGCGGGCGATGATTTTGGCATGCTTGGCGTACGTTTTGAAATTAACTTTTAACAACAATCTAAAACTCATTCCTATGAAACGGAAATATCTTATATGGGGCGTATTTGGACTTCTTCTCTTTGGCAGTTCCTGTGTAAAGGATGAATTGTTCAATGGTCCGGCGACCATTTCCAAT
>JBGATE010000324.1:0-2152 GCA_044229375.1 Chitinophagaceae bacterium | reverse complement strand
TAAAGAATTTAATCCTTGTAACCAGCCAGGCAAACAAAATGAGATAGATGACAAACAGCAGGTACTCCAACAAGGATCGGTTTTTAAACTTGCAAAATAGGCATTATTAGTCATAAGTCAGAGGCCAGAAGCCGGAAGTCTGTTGCCCGGTACCCGGTTTCATAGCTCACATTTCCTTAGCTTTGCAGCTCTTCATCATCACAATTTTTTTCATGGAAGTAACCAGTAAAACAGCACAGCAACTCCGTCTTACCGATGCAGAATTTGAACTGATAAAACAAAAACTGGGACGTACACCGAACTTTAACGAGTTATGTGCATTCTCCGGTATGTGGAGCGAGCACTGCAGTTATAAGAATTCGATCAAATGGCTGAAGACCTTACCCCGGGAAGGAGGAAAAATGCTGGTGAAAGCCGGGGAAGAGAATGCGGGACTGATGGATATCGGGGACGGCCTGGGTGTCGTTTTCAAAATTGAATCGCATAACCACCCTTCGGCTATTGAACCTTTCCAGGGTGCTGCCACCGGTGTAGGTGGTATTCACCGCGATATTTTTACCATGGGTGCCAGGCCTATTGCCGCGCTGAACTCTCTTCGTTTCGGTAACCTGGAAGAAGATAAGACACAACATCTTTTATCCGGCGTCGTGCACGGGATCGGCCATTATGGAAATTGTTTTGGCGTACCTACCGTAGGTGGTGAAATTTATTTTGATGAGTGTTATCATACCAATCCGCTGGTGAATGCCATGAGCGTGGGTATCGTAAAAGCGGGAGAAACCGTTTCCGCTACGGCACTCGGTAAAGGTAATCCCGTGATGTTTGTCGGGAGTGCCACCGGCAAAGACGGGATCGGGGGCGCTTCTTTTGCTTCTGCCGATATCACGGCAGAAAGCGCGCAGGACCTGCCCGCTGTACAGGTTGGCGACCCCTTCCAGGAAAAGAAATTGCTCGAAGCCTGCCTGGAAGTTATTCAAACCGGCGCTGTAGTGGGTATGCAGGATATGGGTGCCGCCGGTATCATTTGTTCCACTGCCGAAATGAGCGCCAAAGGCGGAGTGGGTATGCGGATCGATCTCGATAAGGTTCCCACCCGCCAGAAGAATATGAAGACCTGGGAGCTGCTGCTCAGCGAAAGCCAGGAAAGAATGCTCCTGGTTGCGTATAAGGGAAGAGAAGAAGAAGTGAAAAAAGTTTTTGAGAAATGGGACCTGCCCTGTTCTGTTATCGGGGAAGTGACGGATGACGGGCTGCTCAATTTTTATAAGGAAGGAGTACTGGAAGCCTCCATCCCCGCGCACGAACTGGTGCTGGGGGGTGGTGCTCCGCAGTACGACAGGGAATATAAAGAACCTGCCTACCTGGCCAGGATCAGCGCATTTGATCCCGCATCCGTTTCGGTACCGGGCGACCTGAAAGCCGTTGCGGAACAAATCGTTCAACTGCCTTCTATTGCATCGAAACGCTGGGTGTACAACCAGTACGACAGCATGGTGGGTACCAACAATGCTTCGACCAATGCACCGACCGATGCCGCCGTCGTATTAGTGAAAGGAACCCAAAAGGGTATTGCCGTTACCACCGACTGCAACAGCCGGTATGTATATGCGGATCCTTACAGGGGAACAATGATGGCCGTGAGCGAGGCCGCCCGCAATATCGTTTGCAGCGGCGCCCTGCCGCTCGGGGTAACCAACTGCCTGAATTTCGGAAACCCGTACGACCCGGAAGTGTATTACCAGTTCGTGCATGCCATTAAAGGGATGGGGGAGGCCTGCCGGAAATTTGATACGCCTGTTACGGGGGGTAATGTGAGTTTTTACAACCAGAACCCCGATGGTCCCGTTTATCCCACGCCCACGATCGGCATGGTGGGGATCCTGGAAGACATCCGTAAGAAGATGACACTTGATTTCAAGGAGGCCGGCGACCTGATCCTCATGATCGGCGCGTCTTCCGGTGATATCAATTCTTCACAATACCTCTGCAAACTGCGCGGAATAGATCATTCTCCCGCACCGCAATTTGACCTGGATGAAGAATTCTCCCTGCAACACAGGCTGGCCGAACTCATCCGTAAAGGACTGATCCGGTCGGCGCATGATGTAAGCGAAGGTGGTTTGTTCGTCACCTTACTTGAATCTGCTTTCCC
>JBGATE010000323.1:0-2156 GCA_044229375.1 Chitinophagaceae bacterium | reverse complement strand
AACTGGTTAATTTACATGATAATTACTTTTGTTTCGCGGCAACGCCCCCACCGAACTGGCAGTCGCTATATATATACCTTCAGCAGATATATACGAATGTCAATAACATTCAAAACTGCACTTTTTCCCTGCCTGTTTCCCTGACCGGTTTTTCAGGTTATAAAGAGGGAAATTCAAATAAACTACGCTGGATCACCGCCAGTGAAAGCAATAACACCGGCTTTGAAATACAGCGGTCACCCGATGGTGCCGGTTTTGATGTCATAGGTTTTGTACCGTCACAGGCCAATGGAGGAAACAGTGCATCACAACTGAGTTATAGTTTTACGGATAATAATATAACCGGGAGTATGCAATACTATCGTCTCCGGCAGGTGGATTTTGACAACCACAGTACACTGAGTGCTGTTGTGCGGATACGGGGGGAAAAGCCGCGGACACTGACGATTGATGCAGTATCCCCGAATCCGGCAAGAACATTGGTCAACGTGCTGATCAATGCCCCGGTAAGGTATCATGCAACACTGATAGTGACGGATCTTGTCGGCATGATAATAAAAAGTCAAATGGCCGACCTTGAACCGGGCAGCAATACAATACCTGTAGATATCAGCCGTCTGAATAGCGGGACCTATATTTTGAAGCTAATTGCCGGAAATAAACAATCAGAACAAAACACAGTAATTGACTCCCGTATTCTTGCCGTATTATAACCGGGCTTAAAACAAATTTGTCTTTTCAGAGCGGAATTCGATCTGTACAGATTTATTAAAAATGGGCCCCCTATCCCTTTAAACAGGCATTCCCACCCTCGGTCGGGTATCGCTCATACCCCCTGTTTATTCCTTTCTATTACAGGCTTTTCCGTTTTCATTATTCCCCGTCACAGTAAAAAGCGCAAATCTCCCTTGGAATAATAGCGGGTTTTTACCAGGTAAAATATGTTTAAATCATGTGGATAACTCTTGAGTACTAGTGCTCTATTTTGCTTTTGATAACCAATATTTTAGACATCCCTTTTCCTACCAAGTAGAAACACCATATATTGGCTTAATAATTGTCAGGTAAATCCCGGCTAAATGAATAGCTAATTTTCTTTAATCCCGTTAAACAGTAAATAGATTTGAGGTATAAAGCCAAAATCCAGTTTATCCACCTGCTTTGATAATTAATTTGGAACAGCAAATTTTGTCATGAGAAGAATTAAAGCACCAATATCCTAAGTGATCCCTATGAAAAACTTTACATTCAGGAGCCTTTTCCTGGCCGCCTTTTTAATTTTACTTGCGGGATCCCTGAGATCCCAGCAATCGCTCACTCAAATCAACGGGTGGAACGCGTATGTTCACCTGCCGGCCAATTACAACAATACAACGATCAATTACCCGACGATCATTTTTTTCCCCGGTATAGGTGAGGTCGGAACAAACCCTGCCCTCGTAATTGCCAATGGCCCCGGCGCCTATATTACCCAGGGCTGGAACGGGAATGTAGTGGTGGACGGTAATACCGTTGAATTCATTGTCATCAGTCTGCAGCCCCCTTCCGCATGGCCCGGTGAAATTGCAATCAATCAAAAAATACAAACCATCAAATCCCTTTACCGGGTCAATCCTGATAAATTATACCTGACTGGTTTATCAATGGGTGGATGGTGCAGTACGACATTTGTTACCGGCGACCCACTGGGAGGACCCTATACTTACGCCTCACAGATTGCAGCGGTTGTGGAAGTTGAGGGTGTGAAACCGGATGATAACCAACCCTACCCCAACCTGTTTGACAATTTTGCATATGCAGGGGGAAAATTATTGGGATTTGAGCAGGCGAATGACTTTAGGGATGTCGCCACGCGGGTCAACAGGATGAATGCAACTGCACCGGGTTCAGGAATTTATATTCAGACCAATTTTGGAAACGGCGGACACTGTTGCTGGAACCAGTTTTACGGGGGCCAGGGTTTGCAGCCCGGGAATTTCTTAATAGGCGGAATAAATCAGAATTTATATCAATGGCTGGCCCGTCAGCAACGCGGAACGCCTTCAAATCAACCGCCGACGGCGAATGCAGGACCCGATATTACGATCACCTTACCGGTCAATGCCGCTACATTGAACGGAAGTGGAGCGGATCCCGACGGTTCCATCACGGCCTAT
>JBGATE010000322.1:0-2191 GCA_044229375.1 Chitinophagaceae bacterium | reverse complement strand
TATTGGAAGAGCTGGTGGCTTTCGGGAAAAAACACGGAATCCTGATCGTACATGACAATCCGTATAGTTTTTTGCTGCCCGGATGGTCAACCGGAAAATACCCGTTAAGTTTATTAGGTGTGAAAGGCGCGATGGACTGCGTGATCGAACTGAATTCACTGAGCAAAAGTCATAATATGGCCGGATGGAGGGTCGGTATGCTCTGCGGCGCAAAGGAAAGAGTGGAAGAGGTGCTGCGGTTCAAAAGCAATATGGACAGCGGCATGTTCCTGCCCCTGCAGCTGGCCGCGGCAAAGGCTTTATCGCTGGGAAGAGAGTGGTATGATGAATTGAATGCCGTGTACAATGAAAGAAAGGAGAAGGTATTTGAATTAGTATCACTGCTGGGTTGTTCCTTTTCACGGGAGCAGGCGGGATTGTTTGTTTGGGCGGGCATACCCGGTACCTGCAGGAACGGTTATGAGCTAAGCGATGATATACTGGAGAGGGCAGCCGTATTTATCACACCGGGAGCTGTATTTGGAAAGTCGGGTAAAAAATACATCCGGGTGAGTTTGTGCAGCACCCTTGAAAAACTGGAGGAAGCGATCCGGCGGATCAAAAAAATTTTATAATGGAAAGAAAAAAAATAGCGGTTGTGGGTGTTGGACTGATCGGGGGATCATTGGCCATACAACTGCATGAAAAAAAGATAGCATCCCGGCTTACCGGTGTAGACGCCAGTCCGGTACATGCCGAAATGGCGCTGGCACTCGAACTGGTGGATGAGATCCTTTCTTTGGAAGATGCCATCCGGGTATCTGATGTTATCGTTCTGGCAGTCCCCGTAGATGAAGTAGTTTCGCTTTTGCCGCGCATACTTGACGAGGTTGAAAAACAGATCGTGTTTGATATGGGTTCCACCAAATCGCAGGCAGTGGAAATAGTGAAGGCCCATCCTAAAAGAGGACGTTATGTGGCCACGCACCCGATGTGGGGAACGGAATACAGCGGGCCGGGCTCAGCGGTGAGAGGCGGTTTTGAGAACAAGGCGGTCATACTCTGCAATGCCGGTGAAAGCGATCCGGATGCGCTGGAATGGGTGAAGCAGATGTACGGAAAGATAGGGATGCATATGCTGGAAATGGAAGCGGGGGTCCATGACCTTCACGCGGCCTATGTAAGTCATATATCGCATATCACCTCCTTTGCCCTGGCAAATACAGTACTGGAGAAAGAGAAGGAAGAAAATGCCATTTTTGAACTGGCTTCGGCAGGGTTTGAAAGTACGGTACGACTGGCCAAGAGCAACCCGGCCATGTGGGTACCGATCTTTATGCAGAACCGGGAGAATGTGTTGGATGTGTTAAAGGAGCATATCGCACAGTTGTCAAGATTCCGGGAAAGCCTGGAAAAAGAAGACAACGAATACCTGTTGCGGCTGATCGAAAATGCAAACAAGATCAAACGGATCATTCAATGATATCCTTTCATAAAAACAGGGACAAACTGCTGGGTGTTGCCGCGTTCATCACTTTCCTGATCGGGAGCGCCAATGCACTGGAATATTTCCTGGCCGGCAGGAATTATCTTTTTACAAGGGAAGGCGTTGTTGAAAATGTGTTGCATGAAAGGTACGAGAACGGGAGAGGGATACTTTATGCCAAAACCACGATCCGTCTAAAAGGTATTCCAGGTACATTTTACCTGTCCGACAAGGCAGCGGACGGCGGGTATATTGAAGTAACCGAAGGGGAAGTGATCACGGTGTATGCGAGGAAGTGGTACCAGTTCCTTTATAATTATGATGGCCGGGATAATCTTTATTATGCAGCAAAAAACGGGGAGGAGTTGTACAATAATATGGGCCAGTGGAAGGCTGCCGCCTTTACCTATATGTGTATATACGGGGGCTGTTCGCTTTTCCTCCTGGTCATGTACCTTGATCAGGCCAGGAATATTTCGGTCAGCAACTGGTTTCAAAAACGGTTCCTCCATAAACAAAAGAACAGGCAGGAATAAATAAATTAAATTTGCAGGATGCAGGAAACGGAACAGGAAACAAACGAAATCGTGAAGGCTGTTTGGAGCAAACGTCCGCTGATCATCAGCGGGCCCTGCAGCGCCGAAACGGAAGAGCAGGTGCTCGCAACAGCGAAGCGACTGGCCGCAACCGGGATGGTGGATATGCTGCGGGCGGGGATCTGGAAAC
>JBGATE010000321.1:0-2206 GCA_044229375.1 Chitinophagaceae bacterium | reverse complement strand
AAATATCGGTCAGCCTGCCATCTACAGCAGCCAGAGCGTTTCACCTGATAAAAAATACATGCTGATACGTACCCTGAAAAAACCCTTTTCCTATACGGTTCCCGCGAATGGTTTTCCATCGATGGTGGTGATCACGGATATGAATGGCAAACCGCTCAAGCAACTGGCCGATCTGCCTTCCGCCGAATCCGCTCCGGGCGGCAACGACAATGTGCAACTGGTACCCCGAGGCTTTGAATGGAGGGATGATGAACCCGCAACAGTTGTGTGGTGCATGCCACTGGACAGCGGCCTGATCAAAAAGAATGTGGAGTACAGGGATGCGGTATACGCACTCCCGGCGCCCTTCAATACGTCTTCCAATGAATTGTTCCGTACCAAGATGCGTTACCGCGGCACAACCTGGGGCGATGCCAATGTGGCGATCGTAACGGAAGGACTTACCAGCAAACAACTGGTGCAGCTCGACCGCTATAACCCGGTGACCGGTGACCTGGAAAAACTCATCACCCGGAATACCACCGATGCGTATTCCAATCCGGGACAACCGGTCACGGTGCCCAACCAGTATGGAAGAAATGTGCTGCTGATCACTGATAATGGCAATAAGATCATCTTCAATAATGCCACGGGCAGCTCCCCGAAAGGCGACCTGCCGTTCCTGATGAGTTATGATATCCATAAAAAGAAGGCGGATACACTCTGGCGTTGTATGGAAGGGGTCTTTGAATACGCGGTGAGGATGCTGGATGCCGATAAACTCTCCTTTATCAGCAGAAAGGAAACGGAAAAGGAAATGCCCAATTACTGGCTGAAAAATCTGAAACTCCGCATTGCCGACCGTCAGCTCACGGCTTTCAAAAACCCTTACCCGCAAATGGAAGGCGTGACCAAGGAAAAAATAAAATACAAGAGAGCCGACGGTGTGGATCTTACCGGGGATCTCTACCTGCCAAAAGGCTACAACAAGGAACGTGACGGCAAGCTGCCGGTACTGATCTGGGCCTATCCTGCCGAATACAATTCCGCCGCCGATGCGGCGCAGGTAAGGGGCAGTGAGCATAGGTTTACCCTGATTGGAGGCGGCTCACCGGTTGTATATGTTACGCAGGGTTATGCGATACTCAACAATGCCGAAATGCCGATCGTGGCCACCGGCAAGGACAAAAAGCCCAATGACAACTTTATCGAGCAACTGGTGATGAATGCCGAAGCGGCCGTTAATGTGCTGGACTCTCTCGGCGTCGGCGACAAGAACCGAATGGCCGTTGCCGGTCACAGTTACGGGGCCTTTATGACTGCCAACCTGCTGGCGCATACCAAACTTTTTAAGGCAGGTATCGCGAGAAGCGGTGCTTACAACCGCACCCTTACCCCTTTCGGTTTCCAGAACGAGGACCGCACTTACTGGCAGAACCCCGAGCTCTACAACCGGATGAGCCCCTTCAGTTATGCGGATAAGATAACAACACCCCTGTTGCTGGTTCATGGCGAAATGGACAATAACACGGGCACCTTCCCCATACAGAGCGAAAGGATGTTCAATGCCATTAAGGGTCATGGTGGAACGGTGAAATACCTGAGCCTTCCCTATGAAAGTCATGGTTATGCGGGCCGGGAAAATTTACTGCACTTGTTGTACGAGCAACAGGCATGGCTGGATAAGTATGTGAAGAATGCGGGGAAGAAGAATGAAAAGGAGGATAAGAAAGGGTTCTGATCTGTTCAATACTTATCGTCAGGGGAAAAGCGAAAATGGAAAATTTCAGGGATTGCAAAACTTCTGATCTGCCCATGCAATAATTTCTTTCACCTGCCCGGGCGGGAACCATACGATCGACATATCCTTCTTAAACCAGGTCATCTGCCGCTTGGCATACTGACGGGTATGGGTTTTGATCTCAGCAACGGCTTTTTCCAGGGTAGTCTTCCCGTCGAGATAGTTAAACAGTTCGGCATAACCCACGGTCTGCAACGCGTTCAGGTTACGGTAAGGCAATAACGTTTTAACTTCCTCCAGCAAACCCTTTTCCATCATTTTATCCACTCTTGCATCAATCCTGCTATTCAGTTCTTCCCGCGGAAGTTCAATCCCGATCTTTAGTATCGAAAAATCCCGCTTACTCTTTTCTCCTTTCCTGAAAGCAAGGATCGACTGACCCGTGGATTCGATAACTTCCAGCGCCCGCATCATCCGCTGAGGATT
>JBGATE010000320.1:0-2216 GCA_044229375.1 Chitinophagaceae bacterium | reverse complement strand
GTCGCCCGGTCTGGTGGCGTGCGTGAAACCACCGCCCGTAAGCGAAGCGCACTTCCAAGAGCAGGTGACGCAGTTGGCCCGCCTTCTCCACTGGCGCTGGCTCCACGTGCGCCGCTCGATCGGCAAAGGCAACCGCTGGCAGAATATAAATGTATTTTCGAAAAAAGTTTCAGCGGGAGACTCCTACCGGGGACCGCTGACCTTAAAAAATTCAGCCATCGAAGGTCTTGCGAACAAAATTCAGGGGAAATCACTTGTATACGCTGAGAATGACACATCCGCCGGGTCTGTCCGTACCGTGGTTCAGAAACCCGGTCATATACGTGCAGTAGTACAGATGCTGCAACCCGGAACGGTCACTCTTCTGCAGAATTATTATCCCGGGTGGAAGGTTTATACAAATGGAAAAGAAACACGGATCACCGGTAAAGAAAGACCTGGTATCTCTGTTTCATTACCCGCGGGGTCTTCAACAGTAGATTTCCGGTACAATAGAAAACCGGCCTGGATAACGGCCCTGCTCCTGCACCTTATCATCATCGGATACGGAATACTGAAATTAAAAGGCCTGCTGAAAAAACAGAGGATCAGATCTTCTTCCCTTTCATAGCGGTACGAATGGCTTTATCCATCAATCGTTCAGCGTAAGGCCGGGAGATCTCATTGAGTTTTTCTATAGCGTTGTGGATCGCATCCTTATCGGTCGATGCAAGCAGGCTCCCTAATGTTCCCAGGGCAACGCGGGTCTTCATCATTTCCTCCTGCGTCAGGATATCTTTATTCCGGGCAAGGAATTGCTCCGTGGTCTCCATCAATTGCTGTCCCTCCGTTTGTGCCTCCACCAGCGCCCTGATCCTCATGTCTTCTTTTGCATGCGTAACGGATTCGAGCAGCATTTTCTCCACTTCCTCATCCGTCAAACCGTATTGCGGTTTTACAGCAATACTTTGTTCCGTTCCGCTGCGCAGTTCCTTTGCCGTTACCACCAGGATGCCATCCGCATTCACAAGGAAGGATATCTCCACTTTAGGCAGACCGGCCGGCATGCCCGGGATACCGGACAAGTTAAACTCAGCCAGCTTACGATTATCCTTAACAAGGTCTCTTTCACCCTGGTAAACGGCAATTTTGATTCCGCTCTGCCCGTCTTTCTGGGTAGTGTACTGGCGGGAAGCCTTGGTTGGAATTTTGGAGTTTCGGGGTACCAGCACATCCATAAGTCCGCCCATGGTTTCGATACCTAGTGATAATGGCGTGATATCCAGCAAGAGGAAATCCTTGTTGTTGCCTGCCAGAATATCAGCCTGGACGGCGGCGCCAAGGGCTACCACTTCATCGGGGTTCAGTGTATCATGGAGTTCCTTCTCAAATAATTTTTTGACTTCCGCTTTAACAAGCGGCACCCTCGTTGATCCCCCCACCATCACTACCTCATCGATATCATCAATGGTAAGTTGAGCATCCGCCAATGCATTCCTGCAACAACGGATGGTCCTTTCAACCAGTGGTGCTGCCAGAGATTCAAACTCCTTCCGCGTTAGCTGAATCTTCTCACCCGCCACTTCACCGTTGAATGTATCGTGCGAGCTGAGATAGATCTTGGCCTTTTCCGCCAGCAGGCGGAATTCCTGTGCAAGACTTTTATTCCGGAGGAGTTCTTCCTGTGTCAGACCCGTTTTGCCGATCCAGTATTCACTGATGCTCCGGTCAATATCGTCACCGCCGAGATAGGTGTCGCCGTTCGTGGAAAGCACTTCGAAAATGCCGCCGCTGATGCGAAGCAGGGAAATATCGAAGGTTCCGCCGCCGAGGTCGTACACGGCGATAGTCTTCACTTCATCCTTTTGCATACCCAGACCGTAGGCCAGGCTTGCCGCAGTTGGTTCGTTCACGATCCGCAGCACATCCAATCCCGCCAGCCTGCCCGCATCACGGGTGGCCTGCCGCTGCGCATCATTGAAGTATGCCGGTACGGTAATGACCGCCTTAGTGACCGGGGTCTTTAATATATGTTCAGCTCTTGATTTCAACTCTTTTAGAATAAAAGAAGATAACTCAATGGGCGAATAAAACTTTTCACCTGCCTGCACTTTCACCAGGCTTTCGGTATTATCATCTATTACTTTATACGTAAAAAAGGAAGAATGCTCACCCAGGTCGTGGTAGGATTTGCCCATCAGCCGTTTAACCGAAAATATCGTGTTTTGCGGTTCGGT
>JBGATE010000031.1:0-19932 GCA_044229375.1 Chitinophagaceae bacterium | reverse complement strand
CGAAAATGCCATGCAGTCAACCAATGGGGCGCCGCTGATCAAAGTGGGCATGGGTCATGTGGAGGCTTTGTCGGGCAATCACGAAGAGGCCCGCGCGCATTTTGAAGCCGCGCTGACAATGACAAGAGGCAGAAAAGGCGATGATCCCGTTATCGAAACGGCGATCGGACGCGCGCTCATCGATGCAAAAGGTTCCGATTACAAATACGCTGTGCGGTTACTGGAAGATGCCGCCACCAAGGATCCCAAAAATCCCGAAATCCTGCTCCAACTGGGTAATGCCCACCGCAAGGCCGGCGAAGGTTTTGGCGGAGGACCCGCCTTCCAGGCCTATACCAAGGCGCTGGAAGTGAGCCCTTCCTTCGCTCCGGCAAGCCTGCGACTGGCACAGCTTTTCGAATCGCAGAAGAACTGGGAGCTGGTCACGAAATACCTGAATGAGGCGGTGGCAAAGGATCCGAATTTCACCAAAGCTTATTACGAACTTTTTTATTACCATTTTTACCGCGCCAACTTCAACGAAGCGGAACCCTACCTGCAGAAATACATCGACAGCAAACTGCCCGAAACGGATGCGCAGGACCAGTTCCTTTACGGGCAGCTCTGCTGGGCCCGTAAGGATTTCAACTGTGCCATTACCAGGGGGGAAGCAGTGGTAGCCACCATGGGGGTGAATACCAAGCCCAAAGTGTACAGGATGCTGGCCGACGCCTATTTTCAAAAAGGAGATTACGTGAACGCGAAAAAATACAGCGATGAATTCTTTGTCAGGAAAAACCCCGATGATTACAGGTCATTTGACCATAAGCTCCGGGCAGATATCATGTCAAAGACGGGCGGATCTCCGGACGAGATATATGTGAATTATGTGGAGGGAGCCGACCTGGATACCACGGTGGCTGATAAAGTGGATTTCCTGAAAAAAGCCGCGGCCTACTTCAAGGAGCGCAAGATCAGGGACAAGGAGGCGTTGATCATTCAGAAGATCATTGACCTGAAACCGAATCCCACGATCAACGACTATTTTGATCTTACCATTGCCAATTATTTCGACCAGAACTTTGCCAAATCAAGGGATGCGGCCCTGGTCATGCGGGAGAAGTTTGCCGACCAGCTTTATGGTTATATATGGGCTTTCAACAACAGCACCCAGGCGCTTGATACGGTCAGGAAAGACAGCATCGCGGTTCCGGATGCCGAAAAACTGTATGAATTCACCATTAAGGATACAATAAAGTACCGCAAGGAATATATCAGTTCAGTAAGGTACCTTGCCGGCTACTATATCAATACGGCAAAGGACAAGGATAAATCGCTGGAATATTTCACCAAGTGGAGGGATGCCGATTCAGCCAATGCGGAAACTATCCAGGGTTATATTGACCAGATAAAGAAAATGCCCTCAAACAAACCGGGGTCCTCGGGGACACCAACAAAAAGTTCGGGTCAGTCAAAGCCCTCCGCGGCCACAAAACCTGCAACATCTAAAACCAATTCCGATACGGAACGGTCCGTGACGAAACGGTAATAAGTCGGTTTTCTTCTTTTACAATGAAAGTCCCCTTTCCGCCAGCTGGCGGAGGGGGACTTTTCATTATCAGTTTAGTTCCTGTTTTAAATCAGGGAAAATTGAGGTGACCGCCTTATTTTTGCCGTTAGTAAAGTCTTATGATTCACTTACTTCAAACCGGCTTGGGCACAGATAATGCCGCTACCTATTTTCCTGTGGCTATCCAGATCGGGATCGCGGTCGGCCTGGTAGTCTTTCTGACAGTGGTCACCCATATGCTGGGGCCTAAAAGAAAGACCAGCGACAAACTCCAGAATTTTACCAGTGGAATTGAGAGCCATGGCGATGCCCGCCAGCCCATGGCGATCAAATATTTTTTAACGGCCATCCTCTTTGTACTGTTCGATGTGGAAGTGATCTTTTTTTACCCCTATGCGGTAAATTTCAAGGACCTGGGATGGGCCGGTTTCTGGGCGGTACTCATGTTCGTAGGATTTTTTCTTTGCGGATTTATATATATCATTAAGAAAGGCGCATTGAAATGGGAGGAATAATGGGAGAATGAGTTAACGCGGGAAGGTGAAAATTTGGAAATATGGAAATCAAACTTACACAAGTGAATTTTGTTATGGAAAGGTCATTTTCACATCTCCACAATACCTGATCTTCAAATTTGTATTATGTCTCGTCCTGTATCATACAATCTTATAAAAAAACCGCTGGAGTCGGATATCAGCATTGTGGAAATGCCGGATGGTCACCAGGGAGAGGGTTTTTTCACCACCTCGCTCGACAAAGTGATCGGGCTGGCCAGGAAAAATTCCATCTGGCCCCTGCCATTCGCCACTTCCTGCTGTGGTATTGAATTCATGGCTTCCATGGGCTCACATTATGACCTGGGACGTTTTGGTTCCGAAAGGGTGGGCTTTTCCCCCCGCCAGTGCGACCTGCTGATGGTTATGGGAACCATTGCCAAGAAAATGGGGCCCGTGGTAAAACAGGTGTACCTGCAAATGGCCGAACCCCGTTGGGTGATGGCCGTTGGCGCCTGTGCCAGCAGTGGTGGCATATTTGATACGTACAGTGTTTTGCAGGGCATCGACCAGGTAGTACCGGTGGATGTGTATGTGCCGGGTTGTCCGCCAAGACCCGAGGCCATTATTGATGGTTTGTTAAGGGTGCAGGACCTGGTAGGAAAGGAAAGTTTGCGGAGAAGGAACGGGGAGCATTATAAAGCATTGCTGGATAGTTACGGAATACAGTAAACCCTGTCCCTGCCAACCGGCGGGGTGAATAAGGGGCTGTGTTCCTCATTATATCGACATTACGTTATGTAAGAAAACGAAAAACCTGGATGCATTTCAAAATTCAGGATTTGAAAACTCACTGGGGATTGAAGCATGTTAACGAACGAAACTATAAAAGCCAGGCTGACAGAAAAATTCGGTGAACAGGTTTCCGGTTTTGAAGAGCCCTATGGCATGCTCACCTTTGAAGCGCCAAAAGAGCTGAACCTGAAAGTGCTTAATTTCCTCTATGATGATGAAGAGCTGAAGTTTCGTTTCCTCACCGATATCACTGGCGTGCATTATCCCGCTAACAAGGGAAGGGAGCTGGCCGTGGTGTATCACCTGCATAATATGCCGGACAATGTCCGTGTGCGGTTCAAGGTTTTTACGGGTATTGAGCAACCGGATGTATATACCGCCACCGGGTTGTTTTCCGCTGCCAACTGGATGGAAAGGGAGACCTATGATTTCTTCGGGATCAATTTTGTTGGTCACCCGAACCTGAAACGGATACTGAACGTGGAAGAGATGGATTATTTCCCCCTGCGGAAGGAATTCCCGCTGGAGGACCAGAGCAGGATCGATAAGGATGATGAGATGTTTGGGAGAGGGTAAAATGCAAATGAGATAATGTGAAGATGTGTACATGAAGAGAGGTGGAATTAATTTTCACATTCCCACATTTCAAATTTTAAATATTTTATGTCAGAACACCACATAAAACTACCGGAAGGCTCGATCGAGAAAACCACGACCACGCTGAACCTGGGTCCCACCCACCCGGCCACGCATGGAGTGATGCAGAATATACTGGAACTGGACGGTGAAAGGATCGTTTCCACGGAACAAACCATCGGTTATATTCACCGGGCCTTTGAAAAACTGGCGGAACGCCGCCCGCTGGCACAGATCACTACGCTTACCGACCGCCTGAATTACTGTTCATCTCCCATCAATAATATGGGCTGGCACCTGACCTGCGAAAAACTGCTGGGGGTGAAAACCCCCAAACGGGTGGATTACCTGCGGGTCATCATCATGGAACTGTCGAGGATCTCGGATCACCTCATCTGCAATTCGATCGCGGGAGTGGATGCCGGGGCCTATACCGGTTTTCTCTACGTGATGCAGTACCGTGAACTCATTTATGAGATCTATGAAGAAGTTTGCGGCGCAAGACTTACTACCAATATCGGCCGCATCGGCGGATTCGAAAGAAATTTCAATGATATCGCGTTTCAGAAACTGGAGAAATTCCTGAAGGAATACCCGAGAGTGCTGAAAGAATTTGAGAACCTCTTCCAGCGTAACCGGATCTTCATGGAACGCACGATGGGAACCGGGGCGATCAGCGCCGAACGGGCGTTGAACTATGGCTTTACCGGCCCGAACCTCCGCGCCGCCGGGGTGGATTATGATGTAAGGGTGCATTCGCCCTACAGCAGTTACGAAGATTTTCAGTTCAATATACCCGTTGGAACCACCGGTGATAATTATGACCGCTGGCTGGTGCGGGAAAAAGAGATGTGGGAAAGCCTCAGCATCCTGGAGCAGGCCTACCAGAAAGTGCAGGAATTCAAGGGTGCAGAAGCCGATGTTTTTCACGCGGATGTTCCCGAGTATTATCTTCCTCCCAAGCAGGATGTGTACACAAAGATGGAAGCGCTGATCTGGCATTTCAAGATCATCATGGGAGAAACGGAAATCCCTGCGGGCGAAGTGTACAACTGCGTGGAAGGCGCCAACGGAGAACTTGGTTTTTACCTGATCAGTGACGGCGGACGCACGCCCTACCGCCTGCATTTCCGCCGGCCCTGCTTTGTGTATTACCAGGCCTTCGAGGAACTGATCAGGGGAAGCATGCTGAGCGATGCGATCATGACGATGAGTTCGCTGAACCTGATCGCGGGTGAACTGGATGCCTAAGGCCCCCTGTCCCCCGCAGGGGGAACGCAGGTACGGGATACTTATTTATTTGAAAAGCTCATTAAAGAATTTCGGTGTAAGAATGGCATGTGAGCGTATCACATTTTTGAAAAGTATTTGAAAATAATCCTAAAAGAGCCCAATGGGTTGGATATATGAAGTTTTCTGAAGAAAAATTAAAAGAGGTACAACGGATCATTGAATTCTATCCGCAGGGAAAACAGAAGAGCGCGGTGATCCCCGTATTGCACCTGGCGCAGGAAGAATTCGGCGGCTGGCTGAGTACGGAGACGATGGATTATGTGGCTTCGCTGCTGAACCTGAAACCGATCGAAGTGTATGAAGTGGCCACCTTCTACAGCATGTACAACCTGAAACCGGTTGGCAAATACATGTTCGAAATCTGCCAGACAGGTCCCTGCATGCTGAACGGAAGCGATGATATTGTGAAATACATTTATGAGAAGCTTGGAATCAGGCCCGGCGAGACAACGGCGGATGGAATGTTCACCCTGAAAACGGTGGAATGCCTGGGCGCCTGCGGCTATGCGCCGATGATGCAGATGGGAAAAAATTACAGGGAGCACCTGACAAAAGAGAAAGTGGACGCGATCATCGGGGAGTGCAGGAATAACGCGGCGGCTAAAAACTAGGATTTGAAAAGAGGTTTTATCATAGTTCTTTTACTGAACGTTCTTGTTGCGGCAGGGCAAACCGCTCCCCAGCCGGGAAAACCGGATGCGGAAAAACTGGCTGCGACGCTGAAGGACTTTCACCAGGCGCTGGTAAACAGGAATACGATCTCGATTAACCAGCAAACGGACAAGGCCCTGAGTTATGGTCACAGCAATGGATGGGTGGAAAACAAGAATGACATGATCAAAAACCTGGAAACAGGGTATACGAATTATCATAGTATAATAGAAGACAGCCTGGACGTGGTGATCAATGGGAATTTGGCGAATGCGAGGTTTGTAGGGGATTATACGGTTTCGTTGAAGGGGGGTAACAGCGTTACCTATCGCCTGAAAGTGCTGGAAGTATGGGTGAAGAAAGGAAAGCGCTGGATGTTGTTTGCAAGACAGGCGGTGAAATAGTTATAAAATGTACGGGGTTTGCTTCGGCGATGCCTCGCAAGTAATATGGGACGAAAATTATTATTAGACAAAGCTCACATTGAAGGCATCAGGTTCTATGATGTGTACCGTCGTGAAGGCGGGTACCGGAGCGTGGAGAAGGCGCTGAAGACCATGAGCCCCGACCAGGTGACCGATGAAGTGAAGAAAAGCGGTCTCCGGGGTCGTGGTGGTGCGGGATTCCCTACCGGGATGAAATGGGGCTTCCTGGCCAAACCCGAAGGCGTACCCCGTTACCTGGTGGTGAACGCAGACGAATCAGAGCCCGGAACTTTCAAGGACCGTTATTTGATGGAGTTCATCCCGCATTTGTTGATCGAGGGGATCATTACCTCCTCTTATGCGCTGGGCTCCTCCCGTTCCTATATCTACATCCGCGGCGAATACGCCTGGATCGTAGACATCCTCGGGCAGGCCATACAGGAAGCAAAGAATAACGGATGGCTCGGGAAAAATATCCTGGGCAGCGGATTTGACTGTGAGATCTATATACAACGCGGAGCCGGGGCCTATATCTGTGGAGAAGAAACGGCATTACTGGAATCGCTGGAAGGGAAAAGAGGTAATCCAAGGATCAAACCGCCGTTCCCGGCCGTGAAAGGATTATGGGATTGCCCCACCGTGGTCAATAATGTAGAAACGATCGCTGCCGTTGTTCCCATCATCAACGACGGGGGAGAGGAATACGCGAAGATCGGCACCGGGAAATCCACCGGCACCAAACTGATCAGCGCCTGCGGTAATATAAAGAAGCAGGGCGTGTACGAGATCGAAATGTCCATCCCGGTGGAAGAATTTCTTTACAGTGATGAATATTGCGGAGGGATCGCCAACGGCAGGAAATTAAAAGCCTGTATTCCCGGCGGATCTTCGGTTCCGATTTTACCCGCCAATCTCCTGCTGACAACCGCGAAGGGGGAGAAGCGGATGATGACCTATGAGAGCCTGGCCGACGGCGGTTTTGCCACCGGCTCCATGATGGGTTCGGGTGGATTTATCGTACTGGATGATTCACAATGTGTGGTAAGACATACCTATACCCTGGCAAGATTCTACCGTCATGAAAGTTGCGGGCAATGTTCTCCCTGCCGGGAAGGCACCGGCTGGATGGAAAGGATCCTGCTGAACATCGAAAACGGGAAAGGAAAGATGAGTGATATCGACCTGCTCTGGGATATCCAGCGCAAGATCGAAGGCAATACGATCTGCCCGCTGGGCGATGCGGCCGCGTGGCCGGTAGCGGCGGCGATCCGGCATTTCAGGGATGAGTTTGAATGGCATATCACCAACCCGGAGGATGCGCAGAGAAGGAATTTCGGTCTCGCCCATTACGCGGACCCCATTTACGTTCCTGCAACGACTTAAACAGAATGAACGAATTTTTATATGGCAGAAGAAGTAAAAAAAGAAGCGCCTGCGAATTTCAAGGTCACGATCGATAACATTACGATCGAAGTGCCGCCGGGAACCACGATCCTGAATGCCGCAAGAAAGATCGGAGGCGATGTAACACCGCCCGCGATGTGCTATTACAGCAAACTGCAGGGCAGCGGCGGAAAATGCCGGACCTGCCTGGTGGAAGTGGCGGCCGGTTCGGCTGCCGACCCGCGGCCCATGCCCAAACTGGTGGCCTCCTGCCGAACCAATGTCATGGACGGTATGGTGGTAAAGAATATCACCAGCGAAAAAGTGATGGATGCGAGGAACGGTGTGGTGGAATTCTTACTCATCAACCACCCCCTCGATTGTCCCATCTGCGACCAGGCCGGTGAATGTCACCTGCAGGACCTCAGCTATGAGCACGGAAAGGAAGGCTCCCGCTTTGATTTCCAAAAAAGAGTGTTTGAGAAAGAGGATATCGGACCGTTTATCCAGTTGCACATGACCCGGTGCATCCTCTGTTACCGCTGTACCTATGTGGCCGACCAGTTGACGGATAACCGTGTACATGGCATTCTCGACCGGGGCGAACACGCGGAGATCTCGACCTATATTTCAAAAGCGATCGATAATGATTTCAGCGGGAATATGATCGATGTATGCCCGGTAGGAGCCCTCACCGACAAGACCTTCCGTTTCAAGAACAGGGTATGGTTCACCAAACCGGTGGATGCACACCGCGATTGCGATAAATGCTGCGGTAAAGTGGTATTGTGGGAAAGAGGGGATGAAGTGCTAAGGGTGACAGCCCGTAAAGATGAATGGGGGGAAGTGCAGAGTTATGACGACAAACCCGGCTGGATCTGCAATACCTGCCGCTTTGAAAAGAAGCATACAAGCGACTTGATGGGTGGACGCGAACCGAAACTTTTGATGGACATACACAGCGTGAGCGATGTGAACAAAGTGGAATTGTCCGCGCTGCCCGGCCCGGCGACGAGTGAAACGTTTAAGAAGGGTGAATAGTCAATGGTGAATAGTGAATAATGAATAGTAAGAATAATAACCAATTACGTGAACCATTCACCATTGACTATTGACCATTGACATAATAAATAGCAAATGATTCTTTTATCAATAGACTTCTGGTTCATCCTTGAAAAAGTGATACTCGTAGCCTGTATCATAGGCTTATCTTTTTTCATCGCGATGTACACCACCTTGGCGGAAAGGAAAGTAGCAGGCTGGTTGCAGGACCGTCACGGCCCCAACCGTGCCGGACCATTCGGGATCTTTCAGCCCCTGGCCGACGGCGGTAAACTGTTTTTCAAGGAAGAGATCATCCCCCTTGCTTCCAACAGGTTCTTATTTGTACTGGGACCTGCGCTGGCCATGATAACGGCGCTTATCACCAGTACCGTCATTCCCTGGGCAGCGCCCTTTGTAACCAGGGGCGGGAACGTGATCCCGATGCAGGTGGCTGATGTGGACATGGGGATCCTGTTGGTGTTCAGCATCGTGAGCGTGGGTGTATACGGGATCATGATCGGTGGCTGGGCCTCCAATAACAAATTTTCCCTGATAGCAGCCATCCGCGGTGCCTCGCAGATGGTGTCGTACGAGTTGCCGATGGGATTGGCGCTGATCGCCGTATTGTTTATGACCGGATCCCTCAAGATGAGCGAGATCGTGGCCAACCAGGTGCAGCATGGCTGGCATGTACTTTATCAGCCGCTGGGATTCATCATCTTCTTTGTTTGCGCGCTGGCGGAGTGTAACCGAACGCCCTTTGACCTGCCGGAGGCCGAGAATGAACTGAATTTCGGCTACCACCAGGAATATTCATCCATGAAACTGGGTTTTTACCTGTTTGCCGAATACATTAATATGTTCATCAGCAGCGCGATCATGGTGACACTCTACTTTGGCGGTTATGATATACCGTTTGTAAACGAGGCAGGCTGGGGATTAAGTTCCTTCTGGTTGTCGGTGATCAGTTTTAGCGTGATGATGGCCAAGATCGCGATGTTCCTGTTCGTGTTCATCTGGATCCGGTGGACGATCCCCCGTTTCCGTTACGACCAACTCATGAAACTGGGATGGAAGAAACTGATACCACTGGCGCTGATCAATATGATCATTACGGCGGCAGTGATATTGTGGTTGAAGAACTAGTCTTGCAGCCCAACAGCCGGGCAGTTTGCAGGGCTGCAAAACTGCCCGACTGCAAGGCTGGGGGACTTTCGGACTTTTAAATAATATATTTGCGAACTTTTTAAATGAGCATGCAATTAACAAACAGGGCGAAACAGGTTGACCGGAAGCCGATGACATTCCTGGAGAGCATTTATCTCTGGAATATCGTGAAGGGCATGGGCATTACGATCAGTCACCTGTTCAAAAGGAAGGCGACCATTCAGTACCCCGAGCAAAAAAGGACCTTTTCCAAAGTATTCAGGGGACTGCATGTGCTGAACCGTGATGCGGAAGGCAGGGAGAACTGTACCGCCTGCGGACTCTGCGCCGTGGCCTGCCCGGCCGAGGCGATCACCATGGAGGCGGCCGAACGCCTGCCCGGCGAGGAACACCTGTACCGCGAAGAAAAGTATGCGGCCAAATACGAGATCAACATGCTCCGCTGTATCTTCTGCGGTCTGTGCGAAGAAGCCTGCCCGAAGGACGCGATCTATTTATCGCAGACCTTCGCGCCTGCCAACTACGGAAGAAAAGGATTTATTTATAAGAAAGAGGATCTGCTGATACCTCACCCGGTGAAAGATAAAGAGGCGTATGAAAAAGCATTGGGTGAGAAAATTATTAATTAATAAGTATTAATTAATAATTGACCGAAAGGTGATAAAAACTGTTTAGAGAAAATGGGTATTACTCAAATATTATTCTGGATTCTTTCCGTAGTGGCGATCTTCAGCGCCCTTATGGTGATCACCAGCAAGAACCCGGTGTACAGCGTGCTGTGGCTGATCGTCACCTTCTTTTCCATTTCCGGTCATTATATCCTGCTGAACGCGCAGTTCCTGGCGATCGTAAACATCATCGTCTACGCGGGCGCCATCATGGTTTTGTTCCTGTTTGTGATCATGCTGATGAACCTGAACAAGGAAATTGAGCAGCAAAAGAACCGCTGGCTGAGAATGGCCGGGGCGGTGGCAGGCGGCTGTTTTCTGCTGGTGCTGGTGGCGGCCCTCAAGGAAACGGATATGAAACAACAGCAGGCCCTCGTGAATGAAGGCGGGATCGGGCTGATCAGGAACCTGGGTAAAGAATTGTTCACTACCTACGTGGTGCCCTTTGAGATAAGCAGTATTTTATTTTTGAGTGCAATGGTAGGGGCGGTGGTGATTGGGAAAAAAGAATAATATAATTCTGTTGTACCTGTAGAGACAAGGCATGCCTTGTCTCTGCAAATACAATCGGGTGATCAGAAAAAAATAAAAATGCCGGTAAATTATTACATATTCCTGGCGATAGCCCTTTTCAGTATCGGCATCGTTGGAGTGCTGACACGCCGCAACGCGATCATCATCTTCATGTGCATAGAACTGATGCTGAACGCGGTGAACCTGTTGCTCGTGGCGTTTTCCAAAATGCATCACCTGAAGAACGCGGCGGCCGATGCGGCGGCGGGAACGGACGGGCAGTTATTTGTATTCTTCATCATGGTGGTGGCGGCGGCCGAGGTAAGTGTGGGACTGGCCATCATCGTTATGATGTACCGGAATATACATTCGGTGGATGTTAATTTTTTGAACAGGCAGAAACACTAAGAAAAAAAATAAACTCAGGAGAACCTTTCAATCAGGACTTCTTTTGAATGTTGCATTATGAACAATGTTTTGAATATCGTTTATTGGATCCCGCTGCTGCCGCTGATCGGTTTCCTGGTCAATGGCCTGGGAAGGAAGCTTCTTCCGAAATCAATGATCGGCATCATTGGTTCCGGCGTGATCCTGGGCTCCTTCGCGCTCAGCATCTGGGTGTTCCTGCAGGTGAGGGGCGGAAATACGCACGAGGCGCATTATTTCGATTTCCTGAATGTGGGTTCACTTAAGATCCCGTTTTCGTTCAAGATCGACCAGCTTTCTTCCTTGTTCCTCCTGATCATTACCGGTGTGGGTTTCCTGATCCATGTTTATTCCACCGCGTATATGAAGGAAGAGACGACGGAACATTACGGACGTTATTTTTCTTTCCTCAACCTCTTTGTATTCTCCATGCTCCTGCTGGTAATGGGTGGCAATTTCGTGATCCTGTTCATCGGCTGGGAAGGCGTGGGTCTCTGCTCTTACCTGCTGATCGGCTACTGGTTCAAAAACCAGGAATACAATAAAGCCGCCAACAAGGCCTTTATCATGAACCGGATCGGCGACCTTGCCTTCCTGATCGCCATCTTCTGGCTGATCGCTAAGCTCGGTACGGTTTCCTACAGCGAGGTTTTCAACGCGGCCAACCTTGCCAAACTGAAAACGGTTGATATAACCGTCATCACCTTATTGCTTTTTGTCGGCGCCACCGGTAAAAGCGCGCAGATACCGCTTTATACCTGGTTGCCCGATGCGATGGCCGGTCCCACACCTGTATCGGCGCTGATCCATGCCGCCACCATGGTGACGGCCGGTATCTATATGATCGCCCGTAGTAATCTCCTGTATTCCCTTTCGCCATTAACGATGGATATCGTTGCCATTACGGGCCTGGCAACAGCTTTACTGGCTGCCACCATCGCGATGAAGCAAAATGATATCAAGAAAGTGCTGGCGTATTCAACGGTGAGCCAACTGGGTTTCATGTTCCTTGCACTGGGTACCGGCGCTTACGTGGCGGCCGTATTCCATGTAATGACGCATGCTTTCTTCAAGGCCCTTTTATTCCTGGGCAGCGGTAGTGTGATCCATGCCATGAGCGGCGACCAGGATATCCGCAATATGGGCGGGCTAAGCAAAAAATTAAAGATCACCTATATCACTTTCCTGATCGGGTGTATCGCTATTGCAGGTATTCCTCCGTTCAGCGGATTCTTTTCGAAGGACGCGATATTATTAAGCGCTTTTGGCAGGAGCCCGGTCCTCTACGGGATCGCCCTGTTCACAGCCCTGCTGACGGCTTTCTATATGTTCCGGTTACTGTTCGTCACTTTCACCGGCAAATTCAGGGGAACGCAGCAGCAGGAACATCACCTGCATGAAAGCCCGGCCGCCATGACCATACCGCTTGTCATACTGGCCATTCTTTCCATTGCCGGCGGGTTGGTGGGAATACCCGAAGCACTGATGAAGGGGGGTGACAAGCTAAGCGCCTTTCTTTCTCCCGTGATCGGTGCGCAGGAAGGACATGCTGTTACTCATTCCACCGAATATATGCTGATGGCGGTTTCCACCGTGATGGTATTGGCCACGATCATTTTCGCCTGGTTCAAATTCAGGAATTACCAGCGCAGGGAAGCACAGGGTTTCGGAAAACTGCTCGAGAACAAATGGTATGTGGATGAACTGTATGAAAAGATATTTGTACAACCCCTTCACCGGTTTGGGGCATTCCTGACCTCGGTGATGGAGAATAAAGTGATCGACGGATTTGTGAACGGAGTGGGGAAGGCGGTAAACTATGGCAGCCGGCAACTGCGGTTGCTGCAGAGCGGTCAGGTGGCCAACTACGTGCTGCTGATGGTGGCAAGTATGGTTGTCCTGTTCGTCATTCAGTTCTTTTTGAAAAAATAAATACCGTCCCCATGGGACGGCAACGATAAATTATTAACCGATACGACTGACGCGATAAGCTATGATTGCTGTTTTACTGATATTGATCCCGCTGCTGACCGGTATGGCCACATTCTTTTTCAGGAATGAAAAGGCGGCCAGGTCATGGGCATTGCTTTCTGCCGCAGCCACGCTGGCCGTTTCGGTGCTGGGGATGACGCTGCTGAAGGAAGTAAAATACCTCCAGTTCACCCGCGAATGGCTGCCGGTCCTCAACAGCAGTTTCTCCCTGCAACTGGACGGCATGGGCCAACTGCTCTGTTTGCTGAACGCGGTCGCGTACCCCCTGGTCATATTATCTACCTGGAAAAGCTCTTATCGGAAAGCCCATAATTTTTTCGCGCTCATGCTGCTGGCACAGGCCGGTATGATGGGCGTCTTTCTCGCCACCGATGCCTTGCTTTTCTATTTCTGCTGGGAACTGGCGCTGATCCCCATGTATTTTCTCTGCTCCCAGTGGGGTGGCGAAAAGAGGATACCGGTCACCTTCAAATTCTTTATCTATACGTTCGTGGGTTCCCTGCTCATGCTGATCGGGATCCTGTACCTGCAGTCGGCAGCACCGGGACATTCTTTCTCCCTGCAGGCATTCATGGATTCGAGACTGCCGGGCAACCAGCAGCAATGGATTTTCTGGCTCTTCTTTGCGGCTTTCGCGATCAAGATGCCCATTTTCCCGCTGCATACCTGGCAGCCCGATACTTATGAGCAATCTCCGGCCGCCACCACCATGATCTTAAGCGGCGTAATGGTGAAGATGGGGTTGTTCGGCATGCTGCGCTGGCTGTTTCCCGTGCTGCCGTTCGCCGCATTCCAGTGGGCAGATTTTATCACACCGCTGGCGCTTGGCGGTGCGGTGTATGCCGCGCTTATAGCAATACGGCAGGATGACCTGAAACGACTGATTGCATATTCTTCCATCGCGCATATCGGGCTCATGTGCGCCGCCTGTTTCGCGCAGAATATCACCGGCTTCCAGGGGGTCATGATCCAAATGTTCAACCACGGGATCAATATCATCGGTCTCTGGATCGTGGTGGAGATCATCGAAAGACAATTCGGAACAAGAAAGATATCAGAACTGGGCGGTATCGCGGGCAAGGCCCCGGTGCTGACCATGCTGCTGGTGATCGTGGCGCTGGCCAATATCGGGCTACCCCTCACCAATGCATTCCCGGGAGAATTCCTGATGTTCAACGGCATCTTCAGCTCGATGACGGTGTATAATGTCTGGTTCACCGTGCTGGCGGGTCTCGGGATCATACTGGGAGCCGTGTACACGCTGAATATGATCCGCAACGTATTTTACGGGGAGGCCAATGAGCTTACCCTGCAGGCAAAAGATATCAAATGGAACGAGAAAGCGGCGCTGGGGATCATTGTGCTGATCATTTTTGTACTGGGGGTGTACCCGCAACTGATGCTGAATGAGACGGCAACGGTGTCGGGTGTGCTGAATGAAAAATTTGATTTTGTACGGCAGACACTGCTGGAACGAAAGAAGTAATATAAACTATGAACGCGTTAATACTATCGGCTGTCTGGGGCGTGGTGATGATGTTCAGCGGTATCCTGCTGAAGAGCAAGGCTGTTGTCCGTGCAACGGGGATCGCCGGGATGGTGCTTTTACTGCTGGTGAATATCCTGGAAATGAACGGGACGGTACTCTTCCAGGTGAATACGCACGACATGATCGGGATCGACCGGTTCAACCTGCTGTTCAATACCACCGCGATCTTTTCCATCCTGCTGTATTTTCTTTTATCGGCCCGGGATATGGAAAAAGTGGGGGTCTACCAGGCTGATTATTTCGCGCTGATCTTTTTCGTCACCTCCGGGATCATCCTGGTCACTACTTTCAAAACGCTGCTGATATTATTTTTGGGGATCGAGATCATTTCCATACCGCTTTATATTCTCACCGGCGCCGACAAACGGAACCTGAAAAGCAATGAGGCGTCGCTGAAATATTTCCTGCTGGGTTCATTTTCCACCGGTATTATGCTGATGGGTATCGCGCTGATGTACGGCGCCACGGGTTCGTTCAGCATTTACCTGCGCCTGGGCCCGGAACAGCTTCCTACGGCGCTGATGATGGCGGGCCTGCTTTTATTACTGTTTTCCATGTCCTTCAAAGTGTCACTCGCACCCTTTCATTTCTGGACACCCGATGTGTATGACGGCGCACCGACGGTTTTCACCTCCTTCATGGCGACCATTGTAAAAGCCGCTGTGTTCATTGGCTTTATCCGGCTTTTCGGAGACGGTTATTTCGTGCTACAGCCCAAATGGCAGTTGTTTGTGGCGGTCATTACCGTGGCCATGTCGCTCTATGCGCTGAACACGGAGGCAAAAGAAGGCCTGCTGCTTTATACAGTAGCCTATAGCCTGGCCACGATCGGGATCTTTGCCGTACTGATCAAGATGCATGATTATACGTTTAACGGATTCAACGGGTTTGCCAAACACCAGCCCCTGCTGGCAGCGGTGGTGACGATCTTCCTGCTGTCGCTCGCCGGTATTCCGCTTACAGCCGGTTTCCTCTCCAAGTTTTATATGCTCAAGTCCGTGATGGGAGCCGGGAATAATCTCTGGCTGGTCATCTTTGCCGTGCTGATGGCGGCGATCAGCGTTTATTATTATTTCCGGGTGATCCAGGCCATGTATTTCAAAGAAGGGAATGATCCTGGAATCGAAGTCAGCCCGGGTTTCAAATGGACCCTGGTTTTCATGGCCGCGCTGGTGATCCTGCTGGGCATTTTCCCCGACCTGCTGCTGTACTGGTTCTATTTTTGATCCCGGTTGCCGTTAATTCCTCAAGCCTTCTCCAGTTTCGTTAATTTCGGGGTCTGGTATGAACTTCAGTGACGTTTTCTCTCTTGCTTTCCGAACGGTCCGCAGCAACCGGCTGCGTACAGGTCTTACTGTATCTATCATCGCGTTTGGTATCATGGCCCTGATCGGGATCATTACCGCCATCAAGGCAATGAACCAGAAATTTACGGAAAGCTTTTCCACGATGGGGGCCAACGCGTTTACGATCCGTTTCAAGGAAAGGAATATCCGCTTTGGAGGGGATAATAATGAACAGGTCAAGCTTTCCAAAAAAGGAAAGCGCAAGGAAAAAAAATCAAGCCTGGGCAAGATCATCACCAAAGACGAAGCGGAGAATTTTGTGCACCGCTACAATTTCCCAGCCATCAAAAGTATTTCCATATTCGGCAACCGGAATAACATTGTTTCTCACGAAACCCGGAAGACCAGTCCCAATGTGGTGCTCTTTGGCGGGGATGAGAATTATCTTCAACTGAATGGCTTTACCCTTTTGGCCGGCCGTAACCTGAACCGGCAGGATGTATTGTCGGGGAGAAATGTTTGCTTGCTGGGATATGATGTGGCGAAAAAACTATTCAAGGAAGGGGTGGAACGATCGGTGAACGCGGTGGTACGGCTGAACAATATTCCCTACCGGGTGCTTGGCGTGCTGGAGAGCAGGGGTTCTTCCTTCGGGTTCAGCAGGGACAACGCGATCATCTCCACGTACACAAACGTCGACAGGAATTTCCCCTCCGGGTTTTCCTATGTTGTTGCCGTAATGGCGGGCGACCTGCTCAAGGTGACCGAGGCCATGGGCGAGGCGGAAGGGATCTTCCGGGCCGTCCGCAAACTCAACACCACGGAAGACAACAATTTTGTGATCGACAGGAGTGACAGTGTTGCGGAAAAAGCGATGAACAGCCTCCGTTTTCTCACCGTTTCCGCCACCGTCATCGGGCTGATCACCCTGATCGGCGCTGCGATCGGGCTCATGAACATCATGCTGGTGGCGGTTTCGGAGCGCACCCGTGAAGTGGGTTTGGTAAAGGCCATTGGCGGCAAAAGCGGGGCTGTCAGCAGCCAGTTTTTGCTGGAAGCCATCATCATCAGCGTGTTGGGAGCCATTTTAGGCATCCTGCTGGGTGTGGCTGTGGGGAACCTGTTTTCCATTGTCCTGAAAACCGGGTTCGTGGTGCCCTGGAACTGGGTTTTTTACGGGGTGATCATCTGCACACTGGTGGGTTTGGCGGCCGGGTTCTACCCCGCCAGGAAGGCCGGAAAACTAAACCCCATCGAGGCCCTCCGGTATGAGTAAGATCAATAAAAGCGGGTACGGATGATTGCTGCAATAAAGCCCCCATTTTATTATCAAATTATTAATCAGGCACTTGTTTCGTTTGAAAAAATCCCTAACTTGACGCTCCCTATCCGGAAAAATGAAGGACGGGGTTTTTTGTATGATCTTTTTTCATAGCATTGTACAAATAAAGGGTTTATCTATTTCTAACATTTCAAAAAACTAAAAATTAAGATCATGGCAGAGATTAAACCAACTGCATCAGTTAAGGCTACTTCTGTTCAACCCAAAAAGAGCAGCAACATGATTTCCTGGATCGCTCCGGTCGTTTGTGTAATTGGGGGTTATTGTATCTGGCGTTTTATCCTGGGAGATCCCAGTGGATTTAAAGAACCCGCAGAGGGTGCTTTCTGGCCGCATCACAAAGGACCCAAGGACGCCCTGCACAGGATCTATGAGGGTGGTATCATTGTACCCCTGCTGATCGGTATGCTGCTGATGGTTATCGTATTCTCTATAGAGCGTTATCTCACGATCCGCAAAGCCCTGGGCAGCGGTTCTATTTCCGATTTTATCCGCAAAGTGCAGTACCATCTCGCCAACCGTAATGTGGACGCGGCGCTGTCCGAGTGCGACAAGCAAAAAGGTTCCGTTGGCAATGTGATGAAAGCCGGTTTGCGCCGTTATAAGGAAATGATCAGCGAAGGCAATCTCAACACCGACCAGAAAGTGCTGGCCATCCAGAAAGAAGTGGAAGAGGCTACGGCGCTGGAACTGCCGATGCTGCAGAAGAACCTGGTTTTCCTTTCCACTATCACATCTGTTGGTACCCTGATCGCCCTGCTGGGAACGGTATTGGGTATGATCCGTTCCTTCGCGGCACTGGGTGAAGAAGGCGGCGGCGGTGCAGCAGGCGACCTGGCGGTGGGTATCTCCGAGGCCCTGTATAACACGGCCCTGGGTATCGGTACATCGGCCCTGGCCCTGATCATGTACAACGTGTTCACCACCAAGATCGACTCGATCACTTATGGTATAGATGAATCAGGTTTTACCCTGACACAAAGCTTCGCTTCCCTGTACAAATAAGCCGGGAAATCCGGTCATTTGTATGGAAATGAGTAAAAAATTCATCTAAACTGTAAATAAAGACATACCATGCCAAGTATTAAGATACCGAGGAAGAGTACGGATACGGACATGACCCCCTTTGTGGACATTGCCTTCCTGATCCTTTCTTTCTTCATCATGGCTACCAAGTTCAAACCGCCGGAGCCGGTGGAGATCACGACACCCGGCTCGGTGATCTCGCAGAAACTGCCCGAGAATAACGCGGTGCTGATCTCCATTGATTCGTCCAATAAGGTTTATTTCTCTGTTCTCTCAGAAAAGGATAAGACCAAATTTGACATGATCATACAGGATATCAATACCTCGCAGAACCTGGGACTGACCCCTGCTGAAATGGCCAATTTCAAACAGACCTATATGGTGGGCGTACCCTTTGGAGGATTAAAGCAATTGCTGGGCACTCCTGCCAGGGACCAGGCCACGCTGAAACAACCCGGCATACCTGTCATGGATACGCTGAACAACCAGCTAACCTGGTGGATCGGTGCTGCCAAAAAGGCCTTTGCCGGCGAGAAAGGGTTTAAATACCTGATCAAGGGAGATGGCAGCGCGAAATACCCGGCTTTTGAAGCGGTGATATCCGCCCTGAAGAAGAACGAAGAGTTCAAGTACAACCTGGTCACTTCCCTGGATGATATCCCCGGAGGTACCGAGTTTGAAAAGACACAAAATTTCAAACCGCAGGATTAATAATATTTTTTAAAGCAAAAACATTCGAATATGGCAAGTATTGATACCGGTGGCGAAGGCGGCGGCGGGCACAAGAAAGGCCGGGGTGTAAAGAAGGCCAAAAAACTTTCTACCCGTGTCGACATGACCCCGATGGTGGATCTTGGTTTCCTCCTGATCACATTCTTCGTGTTCACGGCAACCATGAGCTCACCTACCACGCTTGACCTGAACATGCCCAAGGATATTGACGACCCCGAAAAGAAAACGGAAGTGAAACAGTCGGGGGTACTCACCATCCTGCTGGGCAAGGGAAACCAGGTGTATTATTATGAAGGACAACTGGAAGTGTCTGAAGGCAAGAATAATTTCAAACAGACCACTTTCAAGGGTATCCGGGATATCATCATCAAGAAGAAAGAAGAGGTGAAAAGCCGCTTCAACCCGGCAACGGTAGACCCCAAGACCTGTGAGGATGAAAAGGCAGCTGCCAAGAAAAAGGGTGACCCCAACTGGGAGAAAGCCTGTGAGGACCTTGATTTTATGGTGATCATCAAGCCCAATGAAGATGCCACCTACAAGAATACCGTAGATATCCTTGATGAGATGACGATCAACCAGGTAAAACGGTATGCAATGGTCAAAGTGCTCGAGGATGAGATGAAACTGATCCGGGCCACAGAGGCCTCTGGAGGCATTAAATAACCCTAAAACTGTTGTGGAATAAACCCGTTTCCGCATCTAAAAAAAAAGTAAGTAATGGAAGCCAATAAAATTTTATCGTCCGACATCCTGGACATTGTCTTCGAGGGCAGGAACAAGGATTATGGGGCTTACGAACTGAGAAAGACCTATAATAAGAGGATCACCCGTGCCCTGATCTCGATCATTCCGTCGGCCGCTGCGGCGTCGCCACCGATCACGACCTGATCCCCGTCGAGCAGCGTGGAAGCCCCGGTACAAGACTCGAGGACGATCCGGCCCCCAGTACTTGCAGAAGATG
>JBGATE010000319.1:0-2244 GCA_044229375.1 Chitinophagaceae bacterium | reverse complement strand
ATCGGCCATATCCGCGAGCGGTACCATAATCCGCGCTACCTGAGTTCGGCGGGTTTTGACGTTTCCTTGCTTTTCATGTCATCCAGCGTGAAAGAAGTCGTTCAAAAATCGGATGTGCTCGTGATCGCCGTTCCTTCCGCTTACGCGGTGGCGAGCCTTGCGGGACTAACGCCGGATGACTGGAAGGGTAAAAATGTGATCTCTGCCATCAAAGGACTTTTACCCGAAAAAAATATCCTGCTCAACTACTATATGCAGCAGGAATTTGGTCTCCCCCTGGACAATTATTTTGCCGTGCTGGGTCCCTGTCATGCCGAAGAAGTGGCGGCCGAAAAACTATCCTATCTCACTTTTTCCGGTACGGATATCCGGATGGCCTCGGAACTCGCATCCCATTTCACCCTTTCCTATATCAATACGATCGTGAACCATGATATCCTGGGGGTTCAGTACGCGGCCGTGTTAAAAAATATCTATGCCCTTGGTGCGGGGATCGCACACGGGCTGGACTATGGTGATAATTTCCTCAGTGTTTATATCGCCAACGCGGCGGATGAGATGGCCGGGTTTTTACGAAAATTCGGGATCAACCATATCACCGTGGGCGAACATGAGGGAGAGGACCCCTTTACCCATCGTAAAACTCCCAATTATGCCGCTTCCGTGTACCTGGGCGACCTGCTGGTTACCTGTTATTCCCTCTACAGCCGCAACCGGACCTTTGGCAATATGATCGGTAAGGGATATTCCGTTAAATCCGCCCAATTGGAAATGAACATGGTAGCCGAAGGTTATCATGCCGCTAAATGCATTTATGAAATTAATAAGCAAATAGATGCAGCTATCCCGATCGCAGAAACGGTCTTTAAGATATTATGGCAAAATGTTAAACCGGTGGAAGGGTTTAAACGGATTGAACAGGTGCTGGTCTGAGTATTTAGTCAGGAGTCGGAAGTCGGGAGTCGGAAGTCGGGAGTCGGGAGTTTGGAGTTAGGAGTGAGACCCTGAAAGTGTTTGGATCCGGGAAGATATTGAGTGATTTAGATAGGCTGGATATAATAAGTATGGAGAAAGAGGGTCTTATCAAAGTGCGGAGCCTGGTTTTGATTTTTGATTTGGAGCTTATTTGGTTCTTGTATCTTGTTTCTTGGAATTTTTAAAACCTACCCTATGCCACTATTTTACCACGGATTCGTTCCTACAGCCATTGTAATAATGGTCGCCTGCCTGCTGATCCGGCAGTTGCTGCACTACCGGAAACAACATTCAGTGAAAAGGAAGATTTTTTGAGCGACAGTTTAACCAATACGTTCAAACTGTTAACTTCACAGGCATAAAACATGCCTCATGGTACAGTTTTTCCAGGTTGTTTTTTTGATTGCTGCCGTTGTACTGATCGTACTGAATGTGCTTGACTTTAATAAATGGCAGGAAAGCAGGAAGGAAGGAAGTACAAAGCCGCATCCTGTCAAATGGTTCTATTTTATTCTAACCTCCCTGGTTGCAGTCGGCTGTGTGCTGAATATTATCATCGCCTGGATAAAAAAAGGCTAAAAGAAAAGCGCCGCCGCGATACCGTCGGCCAGTAATTTCCCCTCTTTTGTCAATACCAGTGAATGATCCGCCTGTTTAAGTAAACCGCCGGCTGAAAACGGTTTCGTTTTACCGAGCATTTCATCCTCCCGGATGCCAAAAACGGAACGAAGTGTTACCAGGTTCAATCCTTCCATGGTGCGCAGGGAGGTCATGATGTATTCATTCAGTTGCTGCGTGGGAGTCAATACTTCTTTTTCAAAAGGAAGTTGCCCTTTTTCAAGGCTGGTTATATAAATATTGTTATTGGATACATTCCATTGTCTTTCTTTCCCGTTAAAGGAATGTGCCGAAGGGCCAAGACCAAGGTATTTCTTTCCCTGCCAGTAGGAAGAGTTATGTCGGCTTCGCCGGCCCGGGCGGGCAAAATTGGAGATCTCGTAATGTTCATAGCCGGCTTCTTCCATCCATTGCATCAGCAACAGGAACTGTTCGGATTGCTTATCCGGATTCACATCCTCGCTTTTAAACTGCCGGATCATTTTGTCGAGCGGAGTTTTGGGCTCTACCGTCAATGCGTAGCAGGAGAGATGCGGAATGCCGAGGGCGATCGCCGTATCCACATTCTTTTTCCATTTTTCATTTGTGAGCTGGGGAGTACCGTAGATCAGATCAATGGTAATATTGTTAAAATGTTTTATAGCCAATTGT
>JBGATE010000318.1:0-2277 GCA_044229375.1 Chitinophagaceae bacterium | reverse complement strand
GTCGCGGGAACCGTTCATCCCAAAAACGAGACTGAATAGCTTATGCATGCAGCATTTTGATGTTGCGGTTTGCCCTGTTATTACCGGCTGTGCAAACCAAAACCCCATTCGTTATGGTAAGGTATATCCTATCCTTCAAGGTGCCGCCGGGCCAGCCGGAAAAAGTCCTCGCAATCATTGATGATTATTTTGAAGCACTGCAACGGAACGGCCCCGCCGGGATGCGCAGCCAGTGTTATGCCACTGATGAGGATGAATACAATTTCATCCATATAAAGAGTTTCCGGAAGGAGTCCGTGGCCCGTCATCATTTTCGTTCGGCCATTTTCAGGGAGTACATCAATAGACTGGAAGCGATCTGCGGGCCCCTCCCCGATTTCTCACGGCTGCTGCAGCAACAGACATTCGAGTCTATCTATTAATAAACCGGCATACAGGCTGTTTATTTCCCCACCCGCAGTACACACAGGAATGAACGGGAAATTCTTTTAATGATTTGCGGCTAAATCCTGTAAATTTATCCCGTTGAAAAAAACCAAAACCACATGCACCGGGTCATTATTCCAGTTGATTTTTCAGAAACCTCGCTCAATGCAGCCCGTTATACCGCACGTATGCTGGCAGGAAAGGATCATGCACTGGCCATTCTCTATAATAATTTCGAAAGTCCGGATGATGAAGATATCTGCATCAACTACCAGGAAACCCTGAAAAGGGAATTTTTCAAAGCGGGCGTAAAGCACGTGGAATGTGAACGGGAAATGGGGGGCGATCTGATCGACAATATCTCCCGCCTTGCACATACGATCCGGGCCACCCTGATCGTGATGGGTATCACGGGCAAATCGGCCATCCGTGCCGCGATGTTTGGCAGCAATACCCTTAAACTGATCGACCGGAACCTCTACCCTGTCATGATCATACCGCCCGACGCGGTGTATAAGGGATTCAAAAACGTGGCTTTTGCTTCCGACCTGAAGAACGTGGAAGATGTTACGCCCTCCGCCCTGATCAGCGCCGTGCTGGAAATGTTCCACCCCAAACTGCATATCGTGCATGTAAGCAAGGAAGCCTACGCTACACTCCCACCCGAAATGGAAGAAGGAAAGGTCAAACTGGCGGCCCTGTTCAACAAGTTTGAAACAGAATTCAATTTTATCGTACGGAATGATTTCTTCGCCGCGCTGGACAGTTTCATCAAGGAAAACAGCATTGACGCCATCATTACCATCCCCAAGCACCAGAGCAACGCCAGGTCCATCTTTAAATCGACCCACACCAAACGACTGGCCTATCACAGCGATATCCCCATCCTGGCCGCGCACGAATAGGAACATTCCGGCTGAAGAGCGTCCCGCATTTTGAAATTTCATTTGGTATCCAACCGGAAATTCCGGCTAACACATCATTTTTTTCTTTCTGTGTATTCCCATGTGTCTGTGCTCCTGTGTGGTTCAAATAATGTTTACAGATTCTAAAAAATCAACCACTTTAAACCCATACACTTCTTTTAACAGCCCCTTTCCTCCCCAAAAGGAAATTTCGTACCTTTGCAATTATTTTCCAGTACAGAAACATCTCATTATGCAAACAGTTATTGTCCCTGTTGATTTTTCCGATACTTCGCTCAATGCGGCCCGTTATGCCGTGCAGTTGCTGACCGGCCGGTATGGCGTGAGTATGGTGTTGCACCATGTGTATGAAAAAGCCTCACAGGCTGAAGAAGCTACCCGTAAACTGAATGAACTCGGAGCCGAATTGCGGGAACTGGGGATCGTTAAAACAGAGTTATTCGCCGAAGAGGGCACCGACTTTATCGATGAACTGGAAAAACTGGCCCGGCACCGCGACGCGGATCTCATCATCATGGGCATCACCGACCGTTCCTCTATCGGGCAAACGCTGATCGGAAGCAATACCCTCAAAATGGTGGATCGGAAAGTTTGCCCCGTTCTGATCATCCCATCGGGGAGTAAATACCGGGATGTAAAAAATGTGCTGCTCTTTTCCGATTTCAAGGATGTACAGGCCACTACTCCGTCCGTACCGGTTAAAAAAATACTCAAAACATTTCGCCCGCACCTGCATGTACTGAATGTGGACAGCGGCCACTATGTGGCGCTCACCGAAGAATACCAGGCCGAAAAGAACAAATTGAAGGAAATGTTTGACGAATTTTCCCCTGAATTTTACTTCATGGGTCTGCATGATGTGGACGAAGCCATTAGCCAGTTCGCGGAGGATAAAAAGATCGATTTTATCATTGTGGTACACCAG
>JBGATE010000317.1:0-2307 GCA_044229375.1 Chitinophagaceae bacterium | reverse complement strand
AACATTGGTTCAACCGATCGTGCCGAATGCATTCAGGTAAGTCTCGCCAACTTCGTAAGGGATCATGGAAGCGGTGGTGATGACCTCGATCCTTGCCGCAACGCCACCGGCTTCCTCCACCACCCGGCGAAGGATCCCGAGCTCAAAAAAATTGAGGTTGTTGCGTTTTATCTCACCGGCTTCCAGGTCTGTTCCTTTATCTTCCGCGCCGCCGATGGCGATCAGTTTTCCCTTGGGGTGATTCATTCACGGGGGTTTGATTACCAACAAATATAACAGATTAATAATGGAACGTTTATGCCGGTGGTCACAGTATGTGGAAATGTGGAAAATGTGGAAATAGGGAAATGGCCATACTTTCCGTATGCCATTTGACAATGCTGCAGAGTGATTTTACTTCTTTGCCGAACGCAAAATAAGGTGAACCGCGACACCGCAAAGCGCGATCAGGCTGCCCCATAAAGCGAACCAGCCGGTATGGACGAATAAAAATCCCCATATCAGCAGTGAAAGGATCACCGGCAAAGGATACAGCCACATTTTGAACGGCAGATCCAGTTTGCCTGTTCTTTTACGCAATAATACCACGCCGACAGCCTGCGACATGAACTGAACCACGATCCTCATGGCCAGTATGGCCGTAATATAAGGTATCCTTGAATAACCGAGGACCACCGCAAAAAGAGAAGACATGGCAATGCAAAGTATCAGCACCGTTACGATCACGGCTGCCCGGTGGCCGTATAATTTTTCCATAAACCCGCTGACCAGGTATTTGTCCATGCCCGGGGCTTCCTTCCAGGAGATGACCGACATGACACTGATATTCATTAGCAGGTAAAGGATCGTGATACCGAAAATAGAAATGAAGATGCTGCGGGGGATATTCACTTCGGGGCGCCTGATCTCTCCGCCGAGATGGCAAACATTATAATAACCCAGGTAGCTATAAACCGTTTTCAGTGAACCATGCGCGACAGCCGCCCAGAATGCCAGTGAAAAAAAAGAGTCATCGCCCCCTGGCAGCAACGGGATGCTGTGCTGCTGGTTCATCCATCCGCTGATGATGATCCAGATGATCGTAAGGATCACGATGGAACCCAGCACTACGGATATCCTGCCAATCGTTTCGATCTTGCGGTAAAGTAGCAGGAGCACCAATAAGACAAGACCGCCGGAAACGATCTTTTCCTGCCAGAAAGTTAGGTCAACGATATACGTGAGATATTGCGAGAAACCAATGGCGGCGGAAGCCACAACCAACGGAGCCTGTATGGATGTTTGCCAGACAAATAAAAAACTCATCAGCTTCCCTCCCTTTTCCCCGAAGGCGATGCGGTGAAAATTATACGTGCCGCCTGCCAGCGGGTAACGGGCGCCCAGCTCACTCCAGATCATTCCGTCAACCAGCGCGGTGATGGCGCCGAAGATCCAGGCCCAGATAAATAAACCATTACTGAAATAACCCACCACCAGCGGCATCACCACAAAGGGCCCGATACCCACCATGTCAATCATGTTGATAGCGGTGGCCTGCAGCAGGCTTATTTTGCGGTTAATGAGAACGGAGGGCATTGGCTGCAATATAGGAATAGGAATACGTTTGTGGTGGCAACCTGAAAAATTGGTACTGTTTCATGTTGAAATTCCCTTTGAAAAGTAATTGAACCATATGGAACACGCTTCATATAAAGGATCACATAGATTACATCTATCCACCCCAGAGGCGGGGCCAGTTGTGTTTTCTATTGTGATCTGCGTTCTATCTGTTCCAGCTATTTCAAACCGGGACAGGACCGGATGATCCGGGAAAACAATACAGACCCCGGATCCGGGGTATAACGGCCAGCCGCAACCGGTCAGCTTTTCGCGAATGCGGTGATCCCTTCCACGAGCACATCCAGGTTTTTGGTGGTGGTGTATACATTCGGCGTCACTCTTACACCAACAATATTCTCCCAGGTGATGGCCACCGTATGCACTTTATATTTATCCAGCAGGAAACTGTCCAGTTCACCCGGTTTTTTTCCTTCGATCCCTACATTGCCGATGGCGCATCCCCATTTGGGATGCAGGGAAGTATTCAGTTTTACTTTAGGAAGACCTTTTATTTTTTCCATCCAGTAATTCTTCAGGTAGTGCAGCCGCTTTTCTTTTCTTTCGATACCGATAATCTCATGAAATTCAATCGCCTTGCCGAGGGCCTGTTCAATAAAAAAGGGCCGGGTGCCAAGCGCTTCGAACTTTCGGATATCATCCTTCAGGGGATTATCCACTGCAAATAACGGATAGAGGTTTTTTATCTTT
>JBGATE010000316.1:0-2330 GCA_044229375.1 Chitinophagaceae bacterium | reverse complement strand
AAATAACTTGCCTGAAACGATTGATGATGTAAATTTCATTATTAGCACCCTCAATAGTAATGCACGGCTAAGAAGAGTTTTAGAAAGCCCGGTCGTAAAATCGAACATATGATCAAGGATGAGATCTTTAAACTGGCCCAGGGCGGTTCCACGATCATCTTCAGTACGCACCGGATGGAACAGGTGGAGGAGATCTGCGATCATATCGTACTGGTGAATAAAGGAAAGAAGATACTCGACGGAACCGTTGCGGCGGTAAAACAGGATTTCAAGGAGAATCTTTACAGTATCGGCACAGAACAACCGATCCGTTTCCAAAACGGGGGCGCTCCTTTTGAAATAGTCGGGTCAAAGAACCATTCACAAATTGTAAAGATCAGGGAAGGCCGTTCCCCGAATGATGTATTGCAGTACCTGTTGGGGCAGGGCGTGCAGGTCCATGCCTTCAATGAGATCCTTCCCTCGCTGAACGATATTTTCATCAAACTGGTGGAAGGCACTTCCAAAGCGCGTCAGTTCCAGGCTGTTTGATCATCAACCACAAAACTACCGTCATGAATAAAATATGGCTGATCATAAAAAGAGAATACCTGACAAGGGTCCGGAAAAAGACCTTTATCATCGGTACGCTCCTGTTTCCCATCCTTTACCTCTTACTGATCTTCGGAACCGGTTACATTGCTGAAAAATCAAGGCAGAACCTGAAGATCGCGGTGGCTGATTCCTCCGGGTTGTTTACCCAGGCTGCCATGGATATACAAAATGCCGCCGATAACAGCTCCACGCTTACGCTGGTAAAAACTACCGGCGGCGCTTTTGACTATGATGCTGCCGGCTATGACGGATATATTACCATCCCCGCCCTGAGCTGGGAGACCGCCGATCCCAGTAAGCTGGTTTTAAAGACAAGGAAATCCTATGGTGCGGGTTCTTCCGGCCAGGTGGAGGCGAAACTGAACAGGCTCTGGGATGAGGTCAAGAATGAAAAACTGGGGATCGATGAGGCCAAACGCCAGGTGCTGGCCCTGAACAGAATCAGCCTGCGCTCTGTTAATGAAACGGATGAAAAAGTGGATGCGCGTCTATCGAATGGTATTGGAATGGCCTGCGGATTCCTGATTTATTTCATCATCCTTATCTATGGCTCCCAGGTAATGATGGGCGTCATGGAAGAAAAGACCAACCGTATCGCCGAGATCATCGTTTCTTCTGTAAAACCCTTCCAGATGATGCTCGGAAAGATCCTCGGGATCGGGATGGTGGCGCTGACGCAGTTCCTGCTCTGGATCGCGTTTGTCTTTATTATATATAATGTAACCGCTGGTCTGACCGGCAGCGTCAGCGGAGGCGCCGCGAACCAGATCGTCGGCAGTATCCAGCAAATATTCACCAGCGTAAACCTGCCGCTCACGCTTTTTTGCTTTGCCTTTTATTTCATGGGCGGTTTCTTCTTTTACGCTTCCATCTACGGAGCGATCGGCAGCGCCATCAATGAAGATGTAAGGGAAGCGCAGTCGCTGAGTTTCCCGGTCACCATGCTGGTGATAATTTCCATCGTACTCATGACCACGGCGGCGAATGATCCCAACGGACCCATTGCTGTTTGGGCGAGTATCATTCCTTTCAGTTCCCCGATCGTAATGATGGCCAGGGTGCCTTATGGCGTCCCGGGCACGGTTCCCTGGTGGCAACTGGGACTAAGCATGAGCCTCCTTATCGCGGGGTTCATCTTCACCACCTGGTTCGCTGCCAAGATCTACCGCACGGGTATCCTGATGTACGGGAAAAAAGCAAGCTGGAAAGAGATGATGAAATGGGCTTTCCGGAGAGGCTAGCTAAGAGTTTAAAAGGGGGAAAAGAGTAAAAGAGGGCGTATTCTTTTCCCTCTGTTTTTACTTTTCAGGGTGAATGGCTTTAGCGGTTCCCGACAAAGGAAATGTGAAGCCATAATAATCTTCACCATGATTCTTATTCTGTCTCAAGGCGCCCGGTGAATCCAAACGAGTCTTTATAAAATCAACCCGGAGATAACGGGTTGAATACCCTATTTGGGGAAACCCTCCTTTTCTCCTTTCCTCTTTACACTCTTAGCCATATTTGTTAAAAATTCCTTTAACTGGATGACAATCTTTGGTAATACGAAATCAGTCGTATATTTGATACGAAGTATTTCGTGGAAAACAAAACCCTCAACTTTTAAAAACGTAATGTATGAAACCAGCCATTCGCAAAAATGCACCTTTATTACTGGCATTGTTCGCCATCGTTCTGACCATTGGTCTTGTCTCCTGGGGACAAAAGCAGACGCCCGGTGGCCAGCCATCGCCCCG
>JBGATE010000315.1:0-2337 GCA_044229375.1 Chitinophagaceae bacterium | reverse complement strand
CAGTTCTTTCTGAATTTTGCGGACATCATCAAATTCCGGCAGGGCATTGGCGTTCTCATCCCAGCCCGGATTAAAAGTCAGGATATTGTGCTCAAACATGCCCTGGAACAGGCCGATCAGGGCGTTTCCATTTTTCATGATGAGGTAGTTTTTCCCCAGGTTGCCGGCAAAGACTGAAAAGCCCAGCTTTTCATAAAATTCTTTGGATGCATTAATGTCTTTGACATTCAGGCTGACCGAAAAGGCTCCTAATTTCATAAGGCGGTTATTTTAGTAGGTTGCATGTGGATATGAATTTATGGATTTGCAGTGACAAAAACCGGTGATAAAGCACGGAAAATCGAAGGTCAGTATTTATTCCTCACTGCTCCTGCAGAAGCGACTTCATTTGTTTTCCAATCAGCCTCGTTGCATAACCAGGGCTTAACCTGTAAAGAAAATTTAAAAACGTGGAATCCTTTCCTACATATATTCTGACCTTGTCTTTTTCCATTCCGGCGAGAATGATTTCCGCTGCACGGGCAGGGAGTAAAGTTCTGATTTTTGAATTTTTAAGTTCGCTTGTCGATTGGGCCGGTGTCGAAACTCCGGAATTGGCTGTAATATTTGTCGCAACGGCACCGGGAAAAACAACCGATACTTTTACAGGGGTGTTCATCAATTCGGTGTACAATCCTTCGGTCAGCAGTTTAACGGCTGCTTTTGAAGCGCCGTAAACACTTTGGCCCGGGACCGGAAGAAATCCTCCCATGCTTGAAATGTTCACGATATGTGCCTCGGGTCTTTTTAACAAATAGGGAAGGAAAGCTTTGGTGATGTAAAGGGTTCCGTAAAAGTTTACATTCATTACCCGTTCAATCGCGGAGAATTCAAGATTATTGACCCGCACGAAGGGTTGAATGATGCCTGCATTGTTAATAATTCCATCAACGCCGCCGTGGTGTGCAATGACTTGTTCCGGCAAATTTTCCACAGCGGCTTTATCGGTGATGCTTAAGGGGTGTAGGGATAGATTAATGGCTTTAGGTCCAGCCAGTTCCAAGGTTTCCTTCAGGGCTGCTTCTTTAATATCCACCGCCGCTACTTTTGCACCTTTTGCCAGCAGGGTTAAAACCAGTTCCCTTCCAATGCCATTCCCGCCACCCGTAACCAATATTATTTTATTATTTACTTGCATACCGCGAAACGATAATTAATCCATGGTCTTTCAGACTCTTCCTATTGCGCAGGAGCCGGCAACATGTTCCGGATAGCCGCAATTTTCCAGATTCCGTTATGGTGGACCACCATGAAGGTACTCCACATCTTCCGGGTCGTGCCATTCGAATTCTGTATTTCATACCGGGCATCCGCAATAGCATTTTTTGAATCAAGAAAGCGGATTTTGTCTATCCATAGTTTTCGCGAACCCGGGTTGCCCTCGGAAGACCGCAACATGCCCTTTACCGCCTCTCCGATACCCTCCCGCCATTCACCGGAAGAAACCAATTGATCCACATCATCCGTTAGTAGGTTTTTAAGTAAAACGGTATCACGCTTCTCCCGGGCTGATGAATACTGATCGATCAGGGAATGAATAGACTTCCTTTGTTTGTCCTCATTTGATATGCCCTGGGAAAAAACGAAAGGTTCCCAAATGGCATAGAACACGGTAAAGAATAAGAAACGTTTCATTTGTAGGTAAATAATTTAATTCATTCAGCCAACATCCATTCAGGAAATCTTAATCCTCAACCGCCCGATTTTCCTACCAGTTTCCATACATAGGAGTTGCCTTGTTTCACGATACTGAAGTAGTCAAAAGTGCCATTGGCCCTGTCGCCCGCGGCATCCAGTGCCCCGGCACCGACGATGCCGCTGTACTTATTGGCTTGTTCGACGAAAAGGGATTTGAGTTTTGTAAAATCACCGGTATCGCCGTGGTTTGCTTCGAGGGTGTAGGCTATCGTCCACATGGCATCATAAACCGCCAATGCAAAGGCGTCCGGTTCGGTGCCCGTCCTGGTCTTAATGAGGGCAGCTACTGGTTTCCATTCCGCTTCGGTAGCCACCGGTAAACCAAACGATGGTGCAAAAAACGCGGTCTTGATGACAAATTCAGCCACTGAAGCATCGATTAAAAATGCATTACTAAAAACAACGCCGTCACCTCCGAACCATTTTACGCTGCTTAAAACCGAATCGGCTGCGGCCAGCCTCAAAATTTCAACGCCCTCGTCAAAAGAAGCCAGGTAGATGCCCACCTTATCTGTCCCATAAGAAGCTACTAATGTCTTGAGCTGGTCCCTCATGGAAGAAACCACAGCGGCATAGTCCGGCAGGGTAGAGGAGTAGGGA
>JBGATE010000314.1:0-2353 GCA_044229375.1 Chitinophagaceae bacterium | reverse complement strand
GTTTTCAGAAGGGTATCAATGATCTTTTCATCATTCATCACCCCCAGTTTTTCATTACTCACCATCAGCAATGACTGCTCCGCGAAAAAATTATCGCTGCGGTGCATCATGGGTTTCAGGAGGGAGTCGGTGGGTCTTGAATAAATGGAACTGAAAACCTTATCAGACGGGGGATAAACATTATCCAGCCAGGCTTTTTTTAAGGTGTCTTCCAGCAAACGCTGATTCTCGAACGTGCGAAACGGGATCTGGGTGCTGGTAAAGGTCCCGGTACTGCTGAACACGTCAAAGGTGTTGTCCAGCCTTCTTCTGCGGATCCTGATCTTTGGCGTAACGGGATCCACATAGGGATTCAATGCATACCGGAAGAAATGGATGTCCCCTTTTAGATTGTATTTGCCTTCATTCTGCCCGAGCCTGTATTCTATCACATTACCATAGATCGGCAACTCCGATCTTTCGGGCATATACGATGCGTTGTAATCATTCCAGGCCCAGCCGCTGCCATACACTTCCGCTTCCCATTTGGGATAAACAAATGCAAGCCTTTTTCGGGCAAGCAGCAGGTATTCGAAAACCGGTTGAGAACGGAAATCCCGGTGCAACAAAGTGGGATCCGCCGTTGGCCGGATAAACAATACAGAATCGGTGTCTATAAAATCAAGTCCTCTTATATTCTCCCCCAAATACTTCATCGCCGCATAGCAGGTGGGTATCTTGGTATTGCTGGCAGGAACAAAATATTTATCACCCTGGTAATTGTATAAATATTTGTCAGCAGCCGGATCAAAAATGCTGATGCCCACATGCGCGGCCCGGAGGGCATTGTTGCTGATCACTTCTTCTTTAGCGGAACGGGAGATCTGGTGGCTGACGGAGCAGGAGGCAGGAAGAATGAATAATGAATAATAAATAATTAAAAATTTCCTTCCCCCAAAATGTCTTCTCTCACCCTTCATTATTAAGTATAAATTTTTGATCCTGGTTACCAAAAAACGACAGTTAAACCCATGAATACCGACTCCTAACTCCCGACCCGCAACTCACCCCCTCTCCTGCGCCCGCAACCATCTTTCCGGTATTTCATTACTGCTGGCCAGCAGGTAATCCTTATAACTGCAGGCGATGAATTTTTTATCGGGGAGCTGCATCCACCAGCGGCCGGTCTTTTTGCTTTGCAGGAAAATGGTCTCCACTTCGGCAAAAGCCATATGGTATTCGTTAAAGGAATCTTTTTCATCGATCGAGGCCTCCCTTTTGCCCCGGCTGCGGCCATCCATCACATACCAGAGCATATGGCTGATCTGTTTGGCCGTAAGTTCATCCTTATCATGCTGCGCATCGTATCCATAGATGCCGATGCTGTTCACATTGGGACTCATACCAGCATACCGCATCAGCACGCAGGCTTCTTCCCCGTTGAAACCATTGGGGGATGCCGTGGTGGCCGGTGCGTAGGCATAGGCAATGGCCGTCATATCAAAACTGAGCAGGTTACTGTTGCGGATCACGGGTTCCATTTCATCAATGCTTTCCTTGACGCTGCCAACCCGGTAACAATCGAACCGGAGTTTGTCCAGTGTTTCCAGCATACGGGGGTGAACGTAATAACTCTGGAAACCGATATGGTTGTAATGCCGGATATAATTCGGTTCGCCCGTGAGCATTTCCATCAGGAAGTTCTCATGGCGGAAAGGCGATTCGAGATTCAGATCGATCAGCGCGTCCACGCAGCTGGCTTCAATAAGTTTCTTATTTTCCGCATAGGCATGGTACTGGGAAAGGGTAAGGTCATGCGAACCGCCGAGGATAATAACAGTCTTCCCATCGCCTATGAGTTCCTGCACCACGGTCTTCAGCGCTGCGTAAGAATCCGTGTACAGGGAACCGGCTTTCACATTTCCCACATCAGCGATCTTAATATCCTGGTGCCAGTAATACAGGTTGTAGAAATGGCGGCGGATGATATCGGGGGCTTCGCTGTGACCGTGGATAAGACCGCTGCCGCGTTGCTCCCCGCAGCCCACGATCACCACAGCCGCTTCATCCAGGTCGGGAAATTCCTCGCTGTAAATGGCAATGGATTTTCCCAGTTGTCCTTCTTTATACCCTTCATCATGCGATACTTCGTGCAGGTTTACGGGGTCGAGGAAATCGGAGATGTTGAGATGGTCCATGCATACAAAGCTAAGAGGTTAAAGAGAAAAAAGAGGAAAAGAGGTTGGAAGGGATCTTGTTGTAGAATTCATGAATCGGCAAGGGGGAAACCGGAGATGTTGAGATGGTCCATAAAGCCAGGAGGTTAAAGAGAAAAAAGAGGAAAAGAGGTTGGAAGGGATCTTGTTGTAGAATT
>JBGATE010000313.1:0-2358 GCA_044229375.1 Chitinophagaceae bacterium | reverse complement strand
TAAAAACAGGAACGGCTCGCCCGATACCTTACAAACAGACGATGATGTGGACAACCGTGCACTCAGCCTGTTTGTACAGGGTGACGCCACTATCCATGATTCCTGGGAATTCATCGCCGGCGTGAGTCTTACAAAAACCGATGTAAAGGTCACCCGGCTTAACAAATACCCGGTTGTCACCAAAAAGCGCAGTTACAGGAATGAACTGTCCCCGAAATTCTCGCTCCTGAAAAAAATAAACAACAACATTCACTGGCTTGTTTCCGCATCAAGAGGATTTTCACCACCCACTGTCGCCGAAGTACTGCCTTCAACGGGTGTGATCAGTACAGAGCTGGAGGCGGAAAACGGGTGGAACTATGAAACCACCCTCCGTTCCTTCCTGTTGCACCGGAAACTTATACTGGAGCTTACCGCCTTTTATTTTAAACTCAATGACGCCCTCGTGCAAAGAAGGGATATTTCCGGCGGAGATTATTTTGTGAATGCCGGAGATGTAAAGCAAAAAGGGATTGAATTTCATGCAGACTATAACCATTCCTTCCACGGTGGTTTTATCCGGAACTTCTCCGTTCGGTCGGATGTGACACTGAATCATTTCCGTTACGGGAGTTTTATAAAAGGCGCCGATGGTTTCTCAGGGAAAAGGGCACCCTCTGTTCCCTCCTCGGTTGTAGCGCTGCTGGCAGATGTATATTCTAATGCCGGTATTTACCTGAACGCGAATTACTACGGAGCTTCTGCCATTTACCTGAACGATGCCAATTCCGCAAAGGCCGACCCCTATCATTTACTGGGTTGCCGGGCCGGATGGAAAAGCACGCTGCGTAAGTCACGGATCAGGCTGAATATTTACGCAGGGATCGATAATCTTCTGGATGAAACTTATAGCCTGGGAAATGATATCAATGCGGCGGCCAACCGGTTCTACAACGCCGCGCCGGGAAGGAATTACTACGCCGGAATTTCCTTTCAATGGATCAAACCTGTTATCCCAAACTAAAATTTGCCGGGAAGACGGGAAGGCGAAAAGGACTTAATATTTTTTACTTTCCGTCTTACCGCCTTACCGGCAAAAAAAATTGTAGACGACTGCTAGTATTTCATCACCGGGCAGTCAAGACTGCTCTTGTTCCCCATCCGGTAAATTGCGCCGACCATGATGGAATGGTAATGGTCGCCCTGGTTGGGGTTGACCGCTTTGCTGAAACCATCCAGGTAATCGGTAAAAGGGAATCGCAGGGTTGATTCCGCATTCAGCGCGAAGCTTTCGGAAAGATGATAACGGACACCGACCCCGGCGGGAATGACGACCCTGAAACGCGGCGGGGATTGTTTGTCATCTTCGGCCAGTTGCGCGGCGATCTCGGTGGCATTGGCGAAATAAGCCGCGTTGAAATCGCTGTGATCACTTCTGATATTGAAGAAGGCAAATCCCACGCCACCGAAAAGGTAAGGCGAGAAACCCTTGTTTTCATAATTTCTGCCAAGGGGGTTCCAAACCAGTTGCGGCGAAACCTCGGCCAGGGGTGTGCGAAACCGGAATGCCCTTTGTTTCCGGTATTCGGGGTTATCATATTTTGTTTCATCACCCCTCAGCCCGCCAAATGAAGCGTTCACACGGAACAGAAAGGAACCGGAAAAAACCCGGCCCGCCGATACTACCAGTCCCGGGCGAATATTCCTGAAAGAGCCAAGTGGATTGGGGGTGAGATCACCCTGGTAAACAAACCCTGCCAGCCCCGCACTTATCTCCAGGACGGAGGGGTTTTTCTGGGCAAGGCCTTCCCGCATGAAAATATTTATCAGCAAAGCGCTCAGCAGTATCCGCATCATGTTACCGTTCATAACAGTTTATTTCAGCCAATGCCATTGCAAAAGCTGTTGGTTAGGAAAATCAAATAGTGGAGGTTCGGGGCGGGGCCGTCTGTCAACGAATACAACCGGGAAACAGTATCCTGCAGTTGTTAAAGGTTCCCGGTAAATTTTTAGAGTTGCTTCATGAATGGTGTACCGTGATAGACCCGGTATATACTGAAAATTTTATTCCGTAATTTAAAAAAGAGGGTACACCCGTAAAAAAGATACTGAAATCACTAAAAAAGGGAAACGCCCGGGGAGTTCAACTGAGCGGTATATGTTTATGGGGGGGGGAACCTACCGGGCTAAGTAATACATTTGTAAAAACAAGGACCATGGAGTTCAACCTGCAGGAGTTTATAACACTCAGTTTCACCTTATTTGCCGTGATCGATGTCGTGGGTTCGGTGCCCATGCTGATCTCGCTCAAGCAAAAAATGGGCGATATCATTGCCTGGAAAGTGACCCTGATCTCCGGCGCGCTGATGGTATTGTTCT
>JBGATE010000312.1:0-2379 GCA_044229375.1 Chitinophagaceae bacterium | reverse complement strand
TATCCATTCCGGCTTTGATGGCATGGAAAAGAAAAACAGAATGCATGGCTTCCCGTACATGGTCATTGCCCCTGAAAGAGAAAGAAAGATTACTGACCCCGCCGCTTACTTTCGTCAAAGGCATCAGGGCCTTGATTTCGCGGGTGGCTTCAATAAAATCAACTCCGTAATTATTATGTTCTTCCAGTCCGGTAGCTACAGCAAATATGTTCGGGTCAAAAATGATATCCTGCGGATCAAAGCCCACCTGTTCAGTTAAAATTTTATAGGCACGGTGACAGATTTCCACCTTACGATCCTTACTGTCGGCTTGTCCTTTTTCATCAAAAGCCATCACGATCACAGATGCCCCATAGCTTTGACAGATGATGGCCTGTTCAATGAATTTCGCTTCTCCTTCCTTCATGGAAATGGAGTTCACGATACATTTTCCCTGTACGCATTTCAATCCGGCTTCAATGATCTCAAACTTGGAGCTGTCGATCATGATGGGGATCCGGGCAATATCGGGTTCACTTTGCAGCAGGTTCAGAAAAGTAGTCATAGCCTGCACCCCGTCGAGCAGGGCATCATCCATGTTTACATCCAGTACCTGGGCGCCGCTTTCCACCTGCTGGCGGGCCACACTCAGGGCTTCTTCATAATTATTTTCGCGGATCAGGCGGGCAAATTTTTTAGAACCGGTTACATTGGTTCTTTCCCCCACGTTTACAAAATTGGTCTCGGGTCTGATGACCAATGGTTCTAATCCTGCTAATCTTAAAAATGGCTTGATAACTAAAGTGTCGGACATCAGGTATTCTTTTTTGTAAACAGTTTTTTCAGGAATGAAAAATTGTTGACAATGAGTATTGCAATGGATAATATGAGCAGTAATTGCGCGGTGTTCATGCAAAACTGGTTTCAACCACCGGCAGTTGGCGGGGACTGATTTTTTTTACTTCTTCTGCAATATGCCGGATATGATCCGGTGTGGTGCCGCAGCAGCCACCCACAATATTCACCCAGCCTTCTTTGGCCCAGTCTTCCAGGTAATGCGCCGTATCTGCGGGATGTTCATCGTATTCTCCCATGGCATTCGGTAAACCGGCATTGGGATAGGCAGATACATAACAGGAAGCGATTTGTGCCAGCTCTTCAATATGCGGCCGCATTTCTTTGGCGCCTAGTGCACAATTCAAACCGATGCTCAATGGTTTGGCATGCATCACAGAAGTATAGAAGGCTTCCAGTGTTTGTCCGCTCAGGGTTCGGCCGGATGCATCGGTAATGGTACCGGAGATGGAAACCGGGAGCGGCGTTTTTTGGGTATCGCGGAAATATTTTTTAATGGCAAAGATGGCAGCTTTTGCATTCAGGGTATCAAAGATGGTTTCTACGAGGAGCAGGTCAACACCGCCGTCAACCAATCCTTTCACTTGTTCATAATAAGCGGTCACCACTTCATCAAAGGTCACGGCACGGAAGCCGGGATTATTTACATCCGGTGATAAGGACAGGGTTTTATTCAGAGGTCCGATGGCACCGGCGATAAAACGGGGTTCACTGCCGGGATGTTCGGCATAATATAAATCGCGGGCTTTGGTAGCACATTGAGCAGCGGCCACATTCAATTCGTAGGCGAGGGATTGCATTTCGTAATCCGCCATGGCAATGGTGGTGCTGCTGAAAGTATTGGTCTCGATAATATCTGCACCCGCATCCAGGTATTGTTTATGTATACCAATGATGATATCGGGTTGGGTAATATTGAGAAGGTCGTTATTGCCTTTTACATCACAGTGCCAGTCCTTAAAACGTTCGCCACGGTAATCGGCTTCCTGTAATTGATGGCGCTGGATCATGGTACCCATGGCTCCGTCGATGACCAATATGCGTTCTTTCAAACAATCCTGGATTGTTTTCATACCTGATGTTTTGTGAACTTATAAACGCTGGGAAACCAAAGAGGAGTTTCGTTGACGTTTATTAGTTCCGTTATTAACCCGTTTTGAGGGAAGGCCGAACAATAAACAAATCCGCCTGAATAATCAGGCAAAGTTACACTATAAAAACAGAATTATCAAGCCCCTGCCAGGGGCTGCTAACTGACTGAATATGGGGAACTCAGGAGCGGGAAACATAGCTTTCAACCGGCAGGCGGTTCTGGAGGCTTCGGCCCAGGGTCATTTCGTCGGCATATTCCAGTTCACCGCCAAAAGCGATTCCGCGGGCGATGGTGGTGATCCGGATCTGTTGTCCACGGGCACTGGCTACAGCAGCCAGTTTCTTTTGCAGGTAATAAATGGTGGTATCTCCCTGGATATTGGGGTTAAGGGCAAAGATCAGTTCGGCGATGTCTTCTTTTTCAGCCCGGTGAATCAGGGATTCGATATTCAA
>JBGATE010000311.1:0-2425 GCA_044229375.1 Chitinophagaceae bacterium | reverse complement strand
GCGCAAAATTTGACGGTTACGCTTGGAGCAGGCACCTGTACGTTCACGATCCCGCTCGCAGGACCCGGCGTGGGCACCCTGGGAGGTGCGGGGGGAACCTGTACTCCTTCCCAGGTAAACGGCACTTACCAGGCGGGCACCGCTTTGGGAGCGGGTAATACCGTTGATGTGCAGGTAAATGTTACAACAGCCGGTTCTTTCAATATCACGACCAATACAGTGAATGGTTATAGTTTCTCATTTTCCGGCAACCTTGCCGTGGGAACACAAACCGTAACACTGGTAGGAACCGGGACACCGTCTGTCGCTGGGTCTAATGTCTTTACCGTTACCGTGCCCGGCGCACCCGCCAGTACCTGTACGTTTACCGTAACTGTTGCAGCGGCACCACCCATAGATTATTTCCCGAGAACCACCAATAGCAACTGGAGTTATGAGTGGGATGACCTGGCAGACGATTCACTGCTGATCAATGTGATCGCGAATACCCATAGCGCCATCGGAAATACCTATAATATTTTTATGGAGACCGTGGATATCAGCGGAGGGTTCGACTCATCCGGGTATTACCGGAAGGCCGGGAATGATTATTTCCAGTGGATCAACCTTGCCGACTATGGTCTTGACAATCCATTATGGACCGAACTTAATTTCCTGAAGGATAACCAAACGGTTGGGTTTACCTGGACCAGCAACGGCTACTCGGGTACGGTTCTGGGAACCCCCGTCACCATCAGGATCCGGTATACTATTACCCAGCAGGACGGGACAACAACGGTTGTTACTTCTACGGGAAGCACACCCTTTAACAATACCATCATTGTGAAAGAGGAAATAGAACAATTCGTTGGCGGCATCTGGGTGTCGATGACCTCCACGGTAGGACGAAACGAGAATTATTATTCAAGGGGAGTGGGACTTATCCAGCAATATTATTATGACGGAGCCGGGCTGCTGGACACCAAGTTTGAAATGAGGCGTTCGCAGGTATTTTAATACGTAAAATAACTCCTGAAAGAAAGGCTGCCCCGCGGGCAGCCTTTCTTTTTACAGCGGGTGTATCAGAAGCCTTTTTTCTTTCCCGATTCAAGCGCCGGTAATTTAAAATCATCCACGGCGCTTTTCTGGGAGATCATCTTTTCGATTTCTTCGATCTTGCGGGGAGCAAAATGGGAGAGGAGTTCGTATCCGTCCTGGGTGATCAGCAGGTCATCTTCGATACGTACGGCAATGCTCCACCATTTTTTATCGCAGTCGCTTCCTTCGGGTATATAGATGCCGGGTTCGATGGTGATGACCATATCTTTTTTGAGTGTTTCATAAGTGCCGCGGTCGTGTACATCGAGACCGATATGGTGACCCAGTCCGTGCGGGTAATATTTTCCTGCTTCGGATTTGTTTTTAATGATACCAAGTTTCAACAGTCCTTCGGCGATCGTGTTCTTGGCGGCAGCGGAAGCATCGGCCCATTTGGAACCATCGCGGAGCGTTTTAAAGGCGGCTTCCTGGGCATCGTACACCAGTTGGTAAATAGCCCTTTCTTCCGCGGAAAACTTTCCGTCAGCCGGTATCGTTCTTGTTACATCCGCCGTATAACCATGGTATTCGGCACCCACATCCATCAGCAGCAGTTCACCGCCGATCTTAGTCTTGGAATTTTCCATGTAGTGCAGGGTACAGCCATTCTCACCGGATCCGATGATGGAGCCATAGCCCACTTGTTCAGCGCCGTGTTTCTTATGCACGTATTCCTGCAGACCCTGCAGTTCCAGTTCGCTCATATTGGGATGGATCGCCTTCATTGCTTCATTATGACCCTGGCAGGAGATCTCCACCGCTTTGCGGAGCAGGTCCATTTCCTGGGGGGTCTTTATTTCGCGAAGGGAAGCCGTGAGTTTATGATAGAGCCGGTCGTCAAATTTATTCTGCAGGCTCATTTGCGCGGGCATGCCTGAACGTTGTTTGAATTGCTGTATCAGGTCATAGAGGTCGGCCTTGTCGTAACCATTGGGAACATCTATCGGTAATTTATCACAGAGGACCTTGGAGAATTGGGTAAGATCAAGCTTCAGGTTTTTGAATTCCTCCCCGTTATAAACCGTTTGGAAACCCAGTTTGTTCTTTGCTCCGTCCACCCCCAGCCGTTTACCGGTCCATTGTTCAGCCTGGGGGTTTTTCTTCTGTACATAAAGGATCTCATTAAAACTGTTGCCGGCTGAATCCTTTTGTTCCTCTTTAAAAATAAGCAGCATGGAATGCGGCTCCTTGTACCCGCTGAAATAGTACAGATCCGGGTTTTGGTGGTAGAGGTACTCCACATCATTTGAAAAGGTACGGGTGGGGTAGGCGAATATCACCGCTACCGAATTATCGGGCATGATCTTCCGCAACGCATCCCGCCGGCCGGCATGGAAATCACTGCCTA
>JBGATE010000310.1:0-2430 GCA_044229375.1 Chitinophagaceae bacterium | reverse complement strand
GTATGGAACCGCAGCGAAGCGATCGCTAAGAATCAGTACACGATCGTGATCCATGGAAAACCCAAACATGAGGAAACCAGGGCCACATTCTCCCATGCCTCCGCCAATGCCCCGTCCGTAGTGGTGACCGATATGCAGGAAGCGAAGGAACTTGCAAAGTATATTACCGGTGAAAAACCGGCTGCTGAATTTTATTCGGAGTTCAGGGGCCAGTATTCGGCCGGTTTTGACATCACAAAGGACCTGCAGCGAATTGGCGTGGTGAACCAGACCACCATGCTGGCCAGCGATACGCAGGCGATTGCAGATTACCTGAAGGAAGTGATGATAAATACCTTTGAGCCGGATAAAACGGAAACACGGTTTGCCGACACCCGGGATACGCTCTGTTACGCTACACTGGATAACCAGTCGTCCGTGACAGGCATGCTGGAAACAAAGGCCGCACTCGCCATCGTGGTGGGAGGATATAATTCCTCAAACACTTCCCATCTTGTTGAACTCTGCGAAGAAAAACTTCCCACCTATTTCATCAATAACGAATCAAAGATCCTTTCCGCTACAGAGATCCTGCATTACAACTTTCACCAAAAACAAGAAGTGCATACCCAAAACTGGCTACCGGCAAATGAACCGGTCAGGATCCTGGTCACCAGCGGCGCTTCCTGTCCCGATGCGCTCGTGGAAGCTGTGATCCGTAAGCTTACAGGTTTTTTCCCGGTTACCCGGAGTATGGAAGAAATAACACAATCGTTTAACTGAATACCCGTGTAACAGGCTTACCGGTATGATGAATTTCCTTGTTCAATATTCAATTCAAAAACGTTTACAACCTGCGATCTTTGGACTCCTGGCTCATTTATAAAGCAAATCGTAATACTCACCCACCATCCGGTTGCTGTCAAACTGGTGACGCACATCCTGCATCCCGTTTTTGACCACCTGCCGCCAGGTACCGTAATTTTCGTAATAAAGAGGAAGGATCTCCTTCTCGAGAATCTCGTAAAGCATGTTAAGATCGTATTCGTCCTGCTCATGGGTGACCATATTCTCGTAGTCGGCCTTGGGTACCACAAACCCGTTATGACCGTGGTTAATGAATTCCGGGATCCACCCGTCATCGGTGGAGAAGTTCACGGCACCATTCATAGCGGCGGTCATGCCGCTGGTGCCCGATGCCTCACGGGGTACGCGGGGATTGTTCAGCCAGACGTCTGCCGCCTGTTTCATTCGTTTTGACAACGTAAGTTCATACCCGATCAGCACCGCCATATTATCATACTTTTTGCTCAGGTGCACAAGCTGGTTGAATTCGCTGATGGCCGGATGATCCACCGGGTAAGGCTTGCCGGCCCAGATGATCTGCACAGGGTATTTAGAATCCGTCATCAATTTTTGGAACCTGTCCTCATCTGTTGTGAGCAGGCCCGCTCGTTTATATCCGGCAAACCGCCGGGCCCAAACGATCGTAAATACATCGGGGTTGAATAACTTACCGGTCTGGTCCGCCACGATCTCAAATGCTCTTTTCTTCAGGTATTTTTTCCGGTCATCGAACCAGTAATCATCCCCCACCTCTTTGAACTTATACATCTGCTTGTCGGCCCAGTAGGTCCAGTTCTGCGCATTGGTGATCGAAATGATCGGGCAGATATTTTCGTACTTGCTCCACATGGCCCGGGAAACCTGCCCGTGCAGCTGTGATACGCCGTTGGCCAGTCGTGCAAAACGCAGGGCCGCCAGCGAATGATTGAACTGGTCGCTTTCATGATCATAAAGTTTCTTCACCTCATCCACTGAAAGCCCGCAGAAATAACTCATTTTATGACAGAGGTAGATATCATGTTTTTCATTCCCGGCCTCTTCCGGCGTATGCGTGGTGAAGACCAGTTTCTCTCTCACCGCATCCATATTGTTCCCGTATTTTTTATACAGGTAAAAGGCGGACGAAACAGCATGCGCCTCATTGAGGTGATAGCGATCCGGGTTGAACCCGAGCAGGTCAACCAGTTTGGCGCCACCCACACCCAGTAAAATGAACTGCGCCACTTTGGTGGCCACATTGGCATCGTACAATCGGTGCGTGATGGTCTGTGATACGTAGTCATTCTCCGGCAGGTCGGTGGACAATAAAAAGAGCGGCGCTGTTTTGAATGTTTCCGGGTTAAGGTACCAGGCTTTCACCCAAACGGGGTGCTCATGTATCGTGATCTGGAATTTGATGCCCGTGTCTTCCAGGAAACTGTATTGCTTTTCATTCCAGGCCACATCCAGTGTCTGGTCCTGGTTCCGTTCCTGGTCATAATACCCGTATTTCCAGAGTAACCCGATACCGATTAGGTTCTGACGCAGTTCATAAGCGCTCCGGAGATGAGAACCGGCGAGAAAACCAAGTCCTCCGCTGTAGATCTTAAGGGGCTGGTGCGTGGC
>JBGATE010000030.1:0-20061 GCA_044229375.1 Chitinophagaceae bacterium | reverse complement strand
TTCCTTCATGACAGCGCATAATTCTACCCCATCCATTCCGGGCATACTGATATCCATTAAGACCACATCAGCGCTGTTGTTGACAAAAAACCCCAGGCAGGACTGCGCATTCATGGCCTGCCCGGCCCATTCAATATCCTTTTCATTTTGCAATAATGAATGGATACCCTCAATGACAACAGGATGATCATCAGTAATAAATACCCTTATCATGATTAAATATTGAGTTCGATGTTGACCAATGTCCCTTTACGGGGCTCTGAGTTGATATCTAACCGGCCTTTCAGGTAATCCACCCTTGACCGGATACTGGTCAGGCCGGCCCCTTTATTACCCGCCAACAGCGCCGTATCAAAACCTTTTCCATTATCCTCCACCACGATGCTGAAACGGCCCTCTTCTTTGATCAATTGTACCATTGCTTCTGTTCCTGCTGCATGTTTCATGATGTTATTCAGCAGTTCCTGGATGATGCGGTAAACAATTATTTCGGCAGATGAATTGATCCTCCTATCCATCCCCATGGACTGGTACTTTACCACAAGCAGGTTGGTGGCATTGATGGTATTGCAATACTCCTTTAACGCTTCATCCAGCCCGAATCTGGTCAGCATCTCCGGCATCATGTTATGCGCCACCCTTCGTAGTTCTTTGATGGAAGTATCGATCATGTCCAATGACCGCTCAAACACTGTCATATTCTCCGGTGTTATTACTAAATTGTCTTTCATATTGATTAAGGAAAATTTTACACCCGATAATAAGCCCCCCAAACCGTCATGCAGGTCTTTCGCCATCCTGCTTCTCTCCTCCTCCTGGCCTTTCAACAGAGCATCCACTGCCACTAATTGTTTATCTTTTTCCAGCTCATTTATCTTCTGCTGTTTCAAGCGCTGCCGTTGCTGGAGGTTCCGATAGATGAGGAATGCTACTACTAAGAATGCGACGAGCGACCCGATGAGGATATAATTAAGTGTTGATTTTTGCCGGATCGTCAGTGATTGTATCTGTTTATCTTTCTCTAACTGGCCGATCTCCTTTTGTTTTTTTTCGTTCTGATAACGGGCTTCCACTTCGGCAACCTTTTCACTGGTCTCTGCTTTGAACAAAGAATCACTTACAGCAAGTGTCTTTGCGTAGTACTCGCTTGCCAATTTATAATTACCGGCTTTTTGTTCAATCTCCGACCTGGTGAGGTAAATCTCCTTCAACTTGGTCCTTACCCCTACTTCATCCGCCAGTTTTTCTGCCTGCAATATTTATGCAAGGGCCTTGCCATCCTGGTTTAGTTTGTTATACGCCAATGCACGTACGGTGTATATCGCGGACAAATGGTACTTGTTCCCAATTTGTTTTACATTGGTACGCGACTCCAGGTATTTTTCAAGCGCTGTTGAATAATTATTCTTTTTGAAAAAATAATCTCCCATGTTATGATAGACTGTAGCGACCTGGTCCAGGTCTGCATTCTTCTTTGCGAGAGGCAGTGCTTTCTCTAATAGTTCATACTCCTTGTCATGTTGCCCCAGGTAGCTGTAGGTAGTGGAAAGATTTACCAGGGCCACCACTTCTGAATACTCGTCTCCCGTCTGTTGCGCAAGTGCCACTGCCCTATTGCCATATTCGGCTGCTTTTGTATGCTCTTTCTGCTCATCCAGTAATGCACTGGTGTTAGAATATAAAATAGCCAGGTATTTTTTATCGGCGCTGGTTTCCCAGATCCTTGTTGCTTGTAAATAATACTCAAAAGCTGTTATCCTGTCCTTTTTATGCAGGTAGGCATTCCCGATATTCGCCAGTGTTCTTGCCTCCCTGATAGTATCCCTGAGTAATCGGGCAAAGGGAATTCCTTTTTCAAATGTCATAATGGCGCTGTCCATCTTATTGAGGTTGATATAGCAGATCCCCAGATCTGTATAGGATGATAATATCACCCGGTTATTCTTTATCCTTTGCCCCAGCGCCAGCGCCTGCCGGTAATATTCGATACTTTTTTCAGGCATTGTTTGCTCGATCGATTCCCCGATTTCCAACAGGGTGATCCCTTTTGTTGAATCATTGGAGGCTGCAGCCAATTTTCGCAGGAGACTATCCGGAACCTCCTGCGAATAAATGTCAGTGCTGCTAAAAAACGATAGCAAGATCCCTGCAGAAATTAAATATGATTTAACTGAGTTCATGATCAGGTAATGACAGTAATGTCATAAAGGTTGCTATTCCCTCTCACTTAATCAAACAATCTGCTTAAAATCCCTCTTTCGGGTGATTCTGGCCGGTAGCCGGACGAATCACTGTTTCGGGTGAGTACGGACCAAAAAGTAGCTGATAGATTTGGTCAAACATTTTACCATGCAAAAGCGGATCCTGTTATTCCTCCTTATCCTTTCACAAAGGATGGCAGCGCAAAATGTAGGCATTGGAACAACCACACCCGGCTATACTAACAGTACTGCAGCTAAATGGCAGATATTTTTTTCTGCCGGCATGGAACGGGTCATTTGCAGTATAAAAATGAAGAATAAATGTACCGGTGAAACTCTCACGTATCCGTTAACCGTCGGTGTAAGGCTTTTAACCGGTAAATATTTTCGGGAATGAAACAGCATTTGTATATTAAAACAATAGTGTGTTGCCTTTTTATTGGAATAGCAATAAAAAGTCATGCACAGCAGGAGTTTACACTCACCACCACTCCTGCTAATATCACTTCGGCACAGGCCCTTATCAATTTACCGGAACTCAATGGAAATGCGAATGCCATTATCCTGGGAATACCACAGGGAAATACAGCAACATTGAACACTCATCCACTGGGAGTATGGTACTATTCGGGAAGATGGTATCTCTTCAATACTGATTTTTTACCCATGTTGGTTGGACTAACTTATAAGATCCAATATTTTTTAAGCCCGGGAACGAATCAGTTTCTGCATTTGGTAACGCAACAAAATCTCGGCGCCGAAGGTACTTATATTGATAATCCCGCACTCAACAACAAGCCGAATGTCCAGTTTTCTATTTTTCAAAATCATTCACCGGAGATTCGTGCCGGCTCCTGGCGCAATCCCAATGAAGCAAAAGCAGGCTATAATACTACCTCCGGCAGATGGTATATAACCAATATAAACGGGCAACCTTTGCAAAAGGGATGTGCCTATAATATTGTAGTATCCCAGGGGGGTGGCACCGTTATCATTGAAAACCCCGGCCCGATCAAGACCGTACCCCCGGCTACTACCACCGATTGTAAATGTCCTGCTTCACTTCCTCCGAATGGACAAGCCGCAGGTGATCTTATGGGGACCTATCCAAACCCGGTAGTTGGTAAAATTTTGGGAAGATCGCTATCAATGGCAGCTCCACAAACCGGGCAGGTATTAAAATGGAACGGAGCGGAATGGTCCCCATCTATTGATGCAACATTCACCCCTGCTGCGGGGAGTTCGGGTACGGAATATACCGCCGGAGCAGGCATAGCGATCAATGGAAATGAACTCAGTGCCTTGAATTCAGAATCGATCTGGAATGCATTTAAACTCAGGGGAAATGTGATCGCACAAACCGCTCCTAAAACCGGGCAGGTTCTTACCTGGGGAGGCAGTTCCTGGTATCCTGCGAACCCGGCGCTGAACTTCACTACAAGTGTCGGCTTAAAACTGGAAGAGAACCAGCTGAGTGCCCTGAACTCAACTGCGATCTGGAATGCATCTCATTTAACAGGCCGGGATGTGGCGACCACAGCCCCCACTGTTGGGCAGGTATTGAAATGGGGCGGTGGTTCCTGGTATCCGGCCAATGAATCAGGTATAAGCGCCAGCACGATCTATAATAATACCGAAATGAGGACAGGCGTTGGACCAGCTTCCCTCTCTGGTGCATATGAGATCGAATTGACCGGATTACTCTATATGACCACGTTAACCTCTCCGGCAAAATTCCTGGTCTCCTTCAATGTTCCATCGCACACCCAACAATGCATCGGTTGTGGTGTCACTAACGTGATCCTCCTTTTGTATCTGAATGGCGTGGTTCAACAAAGATTCAGCTGGGATATTGCAAATAATTCAGGGTTGCTTTTGTCCGCCACTCATTTGCTTACTGTTGCTGCTGGAACTAATAAAGTACAACTGAAGGCATTTGCTAGCGGACCTGCAATTACATTTGGTTATACCGCAACAGCATCTACCATGATCATACAGGTCATCCCGCAATAAATGAATATGAAAAAGATACTTACTACATATTTTTTCCTGTTTGTATCCATCCATGTGATCCCGGCACAGGTGCCTTCCCGGGCTGAACTGGACAAAATGATGAAAGAGGCCAATGAACTGCTAAAAAAATATGGGAATGACAGTATCGTAAAGAAAGCGATAAAAGATCAGCAGGGAACAAAAACCGCGACTGCTTATGATCCCGACCCCAGCTCTTATGGAAATGCCGACAACTGGAAATTCCCGCCAAAGAATACCGGGTTACTTGCATCCATTCCTAAAAAAGTATTTACAAAAACAGAATTGCTCAGCTTTTTAGACGCTCTCTACGCACAGGTTTCAAAAAAAATGCCCCCGGCCATTGCTTTATCCGTCCAGTCCATAGCCAAAAAATACAATAACGATGGAAACAGGATGGAAGATGCCGCCATCTCGGGTTGGTATGGAGGTTATAAAGAAGAAGGGCTGCTACTGATGATCAACGCAGCGGTCAATGCTCCCGACAATGGCCTCTTGCTTAATAATTGTGCCGCGATGCTGAACATGAGCGCTGCAGAGGACAAAGCGATCCCCTTATTAAAATATGTTTTACAATCATACCCCGACGACGCGATGCTGTTAAACAATCTCGGGCAGGCCTATGCCGGCCTCGGAGCAACTGATACAGCGATGGTCTATTTGATGCGTTGCATACAAGCCGACCCAGAACACCCTGAAGCCTGTAATACAGTTGGACAGATCGAAGCGGAAAAAGGGAATAAAGAGAAAGCCATCGAATACCTGGAAAAATCCATCAAGGGTGCTTACACTAAAACTGCTGCATTAAAACTCCGAAAAATAAAACAGGGCACTAAACTGACGGGATTGATCCGTCCAAGGGTAAGACTCCCGGAGTACTTCAATCTTTTTAAATACAGGTTACCGGCACAATGCATCAGCATAGATAATTCGATCCTGGCGGATGCTGAGCATGAGGCTTTCCGGAAAATGATCACAAAACAAAGCCAGGTTTTCGGAGTCAAATATGCTGAGCTGGCACTCAAGAAGCAGCAAAATGCCATGGAAATCGTGAATGCCGGTGGTGTGGGTCGCAAACTGAGAAAGGAAGAGTTCATGGCCCACCCTTTTTACGAATTATGTCAAACCATGGCAGGGCAAGTCCTGAGTGAGTACCGGAAGGACGTTAATGAGCTGAACACAAAAGACGGGAAACAGTACCAGGTGGCAATCGGGGCGCTGGATGCAGAATACAGGGGACGACTCCGGACCTTGGGTGGTTTTAATACCGAAAAAGAGAGATGTGATGCAGAAAATGAACTGGCCAACAGTTTCCTGCCACGATTCGCCTATCTGACGGAGGAATGGCAGAAAAAAAATCTTCAGTTGTATCGCCAGTATTTCGATGAACTGGTTTATTGGCACTACCTGTCTCTTTATCCTACAGGCAAAGATAATTTCAACATGCAGTTCTATGTTTTTGTCGAACAATACCTGGTCATGATCGGCAGTGTTGCCCAAACAAAGATCATCCTGCCCTGCAATGCAAAAAAAATTACGCTTAGCAAAGAGAGCAATGAAATAAAAGAATTTGAATGTCCGCTGGCGATTAGTATTCCTTTTATCGTTGGCAGTTTCGATCTTGATTGCGACAAGATCTCATTCAGTGCAGGAGAAGGCGCCATATTCGGTTATGAAAAAAATTTCAAGACAAAGCAGTCAACGATCAGTATCGGGATCGGTGCAAAGCTGGATATCGGCAAAGTGAGCCTCGGTCCTGTGGAAGCAAAACTGGGTGTTGGTGTTGGCGAATCGCTGTTTATAAGTTTTGACGGGGATAATAAAGTATCGGATGCCGGGTTAAAATTCGGTGGAAAATTTTCTGCCGGCGCGGAGGTCAAAGGAGGCAAAGAGATCAGCCCCGGCAAATCTATTGAAGTATCAAGAGAGTTGGGCAACAGGGAAGCGGGTGCAGGTTATACGATCGGGATCAACTCGGGTATCAATTTCTATACTAAAGGACTGGGACAATAAAGCTTTAAAAAAATCATATGAAAAAAATATTCCCTTTACTGGCTTCTGTTTTATCATTTATTCAGTTATCAAATGCGCAATCACCCAAACTTACCGGCGCTTTTGCGGCTTCATTCGGGATTGTAGCAGACAGCAAGGGCAACCTTTTTGTAACTGGCAGGAATAATAAGATCATTAAGATCGATCCCGCTGGAAAAGCATCCTTGTTCGCAGGTGGCGCACGAATGGGCAAGGACGGAACTGGATTTGCTGCCGGATTCAATGACACCAAAGGGATCGCTATTGATGCAGCAGATAATTTATACCTGGCTGACGGTCCCTGTATAAGAAAGATCACACCGGAAGGAATTGTGACAACCCTTTCCGGGAGTCGCACCGCAGCCTTGAAAGATGGGGTCCGGTCCACTGCTGCTTTCTGGAACACAAACCATATTACCATTGACAAAGAAGGGACGATCTATGTTACAGATTATGCACAGGCAGGGGCCAGTACGGGTGAATTCTGCATACGAAAAATAAGTACGGATGGTTCTGTTAGCACTATAAAAGATGGAGCGGCCAACCTGGTGATCAGGTATCCGAGGGGTCTTGCCTGCGATAACGAAGGAAATCTCTATATCAGTTGCAATGCAAGCCATTGTGTAAGAAAGATCAGTCCTGCGGGAGTCGTTACAACAGTTGCAGGTCAGTGCGATAAGACCGAGTTGAACTCCATATATAAAGAAGGCCCGGTCAGTACTGCCGTGCTTACAACTCCGAGTGGTATTGCACTGGCGAAGAACGGGGACATTTATATCACTGATTCCAGACTGCAGCGCATCATTAAAATTGCTAATGGGAATGTGACCACGGTTGCCGGATCCGGTAAATTAAATTTCTCCGGTAACCCCGCCGGTGCTGCCGAACCAGGTTATGCGGATGGCAAAGGAACAGCGGCACGGTTCAATTCACCCAATGGTATTGCTTTCGACCAGTCCGGCAATTTATTCATCATCGATGCCAGCAGCTCCAACAACAGCTATATCCGGAAACTTTCACCGGATGGCATGGTCACCACATTTTGCAAACATGAATGGAACCCTAAAACAAGTCAGTATGAAGAAGTGGAATAAATATCTGATAAAAACAATTTCCTTTTTCTTGTTAACTGTACAGGCAATTGCCCAAACAGAAACATTTGACATTATCACCTATACACCACCAAAAGACTGGAAGAAAGATGCCAAACCAGGTGTGGTGAATTTTACAAATGTTAGTGCCATTACCGGTGGATTTTGTGTACTTACGCTGTATGCCAGTACGGCCAGTGCAGGCGATGCACATACGGACTTCAGCAACGAATGGAAGAAATTAGTGGTAGAACCGTTTAATGCTGACAGCAAACCAAAAACAGAAACAGAAACGACAGATGGCTGGGATATTGTGGCAGCGGCAGCTCCCATAAAAGTAGATAACGCAGAGATTTATATTTTTCTGACCGTGCTGAGTGGATTTGGCAAAACCGTTAGCATCAGGACAAGCCTGAACGATGAAGCCTATTTAAAGGATATGGCTGCTTTTCTTGAAACGATAGAATTGGACAAAACAAAATCTGTGTCAGAAATCAAGAGCACACCCCAAACCACGCCTGAACATAACGTTGCAGCGAAATCCGATAGCTATCAGTTCGGTATAATGATATACTCTCCGCCTGCGGGATGGAGCCACCAGCAATTCCAGGATGGCGTAGTTTTCAAACCCCTGGACCTGCCGGCTGATGAACATTTAGCGATCCAGATCATGCAGCCATTGAATTTCTCCGGCAGCCTGGAACAGGCCCTGCAGCAAAGTTTTGATGAGGCTGCAGCGATGTACAATGGAACCAAAATGAAATACCTCGGGGAAGGGAATTATAAAAAAGAGCAGGCAAAAACATCCTTCCAGGGCTGGGACTATATCCGCTGTAACGGCGGTATTCGCATTGGTAGTGGCGATTACCCGCCGGAATTCGGCCTCGATCTGTTTGTGATTAAGATCAACAACCGTTTTGAACGTGTGGCTGTTTTAAAATCAAGGAAAATAAACCGGAGTTGCAGTATGTCGTCTTATTATGCTGATGACAGGACCCAATATTCAAATGCAATTAATGAGTTCTTATTTCACCTGCAGTTCGCAGATGGGCCAACCGCACTCATCAGCCCATCCAAAAGTGTAGAAGGCGGCGGTATTAAAGGGGTATGGCAGGGCATTTCCATGCAAAGCTCTGCATCCTCCGGTATCCGGTATAATGTTTATACACCCATATTCTTATCCAATGGACAGGCCTATTTTGGTGCTAAGTTCCCATCCGGAGGGTTAAACGGGTTGGATACCCGGATTCCGGCAGAATTATACCGCAGGGATTGGGGAACATATACTTTCAACAATGGAACCGGTACACTTCATATGCCTTATGGCAATATTCCGTTGCGGATGGAAGGACAATCCCTGATCATCACGGCTAACCAGACTGACCATAAATTTTATTCACTGCCTTCTGTGGATGATGCAAGATTTAACGGTACTTTTATTATGAGTGAAGCTTACGGAAAAATCCCATCCATCACCTTTACATCTGACGGACAATTTTCTGACAACGGGGCCATAAGGGTGTTGTACCATGAATACAATGATTGCATCAACCCGGGGATCACTCCGGGCACCGGAACGTATGAAGTAAAAGATTATACTATCATCTTCAACTATACGGATGGAAGAAAAACAAAAATTGCTTTCCTGGGAACGGAATATGATATAAGGGATCAAAGCCCGGCGATCCTGCGGATGAGTGCTAATGAGGATCCGCTGACCAGGCAGTAGTCATACCATTACCGCTTACCGCAATTCATCCACCTTGACCCGGGTGGGTGTTTCCTTTCCCGCCACTATACTTTTCGAACTCATGGCGATCGCCTTGATGATCAAGGTCATATTCTCCAGGTCGAGCGTCTTCACTTCATCACCGGGTTTGTGATAATAGGGCTCCACATCCATTTTGGACGTGGAAATGGTATGTGCAGGTACACCCAGCCTTGCCAATGTGGCATTATCGGAACGATAGAATAATTGTTGCGCAGGATAAGGATCAGGATAAAACGTAAAACCTGTTCCTTCCAGGTCTTTTGAGAGTATCTCTCCCATATTGGTTTTTTCGTAACCGGTAATATAGGCCGAGTTCTTCCCCCATTTGCTTTCCGTTCCGATCATCTCGATATTGAACATGGCCATCACCTTATCCGGGCTGACCTGGCCGGAGAAATACCGGGAACCAAAGCCACCCGATTCTTCCGCGGTAAACGCGGCGAACACAAGGGTCCTTTCATTCCTGTTCTGCACGCTGAAATATTTTGCCAGCAGTATGACCGCCGTGATGCCGGCCGCGTCGTCGTTGGCACCGTTGTAGATCGAATCTCCGTCAACAGGGCGGCCCACGCCGATATGATCGTAGTGCCCGGAGAAAACAACCATTTCATCCTTTTTACTCTTACCCGGGATCACCGCCACCACATTCGCCATTTTTTGTTCGGTGATCTCATGGGTAGCTTCGATCAAAAAAGAAGATGGATCTTTTTCTGTAAGCACAAATACCACGCTGGTACTGGTCTGGAACTGCGAGGAGCGCAACCTTGCCAGGTTGCCAAAACTGCCGGCAAAACTTTTATCCACCCATACCAACGTGTTTTTATTGTTGCGGATATACTTCCGGGCCTCTGCCTGAAGATTGGTGCCGGGTTTTACATACCCTTTCTCATAACCGGAGGAACCGTCGATCCGGAGAAAGGGTTGTGTCGTAACAACGAGGATATTCTTCGGGTCGATAACCTCCCCGTCCAGTGTAGCCGTAGCGCTTACGAACTTCGGCCGTATCAATGAAAATTCCTGGCGATAGCTTCCGCTGTTATTCAGGGTTTGCAAACCCGCCGCTTTGAATTCTGCCGCGATAAAATCGGCTGCCTTATCGATCTCCGGCGAAAACACCTTGCGCCCCCTCATCTCATCCGATGACAGCGTACGGATGATCCTTTCAGCATCCTTTACATTGATGATATCATCCGCCTTCTGTGCCCATAAAAAAGAGGTTGCTGCTGCCAACAACCCCGCGAGAAATATTTTTTTCATTCGTTCGATTGAATTTTATAGTACGGAATAAGAGAAGACAAGGTGAATGGTGAATGGTCAATGGTGTCCTATATCTCTAAAATTGTTTGTATTTTCTCTTGCATAAAAATGTCAATTAACAACGGCTATATAAAATTGAGTGAAACAAATGCTGTCAACGGCCTATTGACCATTCACCATTCACCATTCACCTACAGGCTCATCATCTCCTTAAACTTCACTGTCTGCCGCCTGCTTACTTCAATTTTCTCGCCACCTTTCAGTTCCAGCAGCAGCCCTCCATTGAAATACGGTTCAATTTTATCGATCATGCGAAGATTAACAATGTGTTTGCGGTTTGCGCGGAAAAAAGTCTTTTCATCCAGTCTTTCTTCCAGCGCATTGAGCGATTTAAGGATCAACGGTTTGTTCGCTCCAAAGAAAACCTTGGCATAATTGCCCACACTTTCGAACAGCCGGATATCGCTCAGTTTCACAAACCAGCATCTTTCACCGTCTTTTACAAAGACCTGGTCGTTCTCTGTCAGCAGACTGTTATTGGTAAAGCCCGGTTCCGGACGCGGTTCCCGCACCTCGCCCGAACTCAGTTTTTGAACGGCATCCGCCAGCCTTTTGGGCTCGATGGGCTTCAGCAGGTAATCCAGCGCGTTCACTTCAAATGCTTTGAGTGCAAACTCATCGTATGCCGTTGTGAAAATAACATGCGGCGCTCTTTCCAGTTGCGACAACATATCAAACCCGGTCTTGCCGGGCATCTGGATATCGAGGAATACCAGGTCGGGTTGCAGACTTTCGATCTTTGAGATACCTTCTTCGGCATTCGCCGCTTCATCCACCACTTCTACTTCGGGATAATCCTGCAGCAGTTTTTTTAATTCTGCCCTTGCCAGCCGTTCGTCATCAATGATGATTGCTCTCATGCTTTATTGTTTTGTGTATGATTTCCGATTTTTAAATGAAGGGTACCCGGGTAAACACTCCTCACATCAACTTCTATCCTCATCCACCGGAATAAGCACCCTCGCCTCCACCAGCGAACCGTTGATCTGACGGATGTCGAATTTGGCCTTGTCACCATAGATCAAGCTCAGCCTGTTGGTGGTGCTTGACAACCCAAATCCCTCCGCATTCATTTTACCGTTCAGCTGACCGGTGTTCTGCACCACCAGTTCATGATAATTATCCCTGAAATCCGAGATCACTTTTACCACACCGCCGTTGATCTGTTTGCTGATTCCGTGCTTGATGGCGTTTTCCACCAGGGTCTGGAGCATCATGGGGGGAACAGGCTGGTCCAGCGTTTCCTCATCGATCTGGTATTCCACTTTCAGCCGGTCCTCGAAGCGCATGTTTTCCAGCGCGAGGTAATCCTTTACAATGTTCAGTTCTTTTTCCAGGGTCACGTTCTCCATTTTTTCCGATTGCATGCTGCTGCGGAGTATATTGCTCAGTTCGGTCACCGCTTTATGGGCCCGTTTGGGGTTCTCATCCACCAGGGCACGGATACTGTTGAGTGAATTGAAGATGAAATGAGGGTTGATATGGGCCTTGATGGTCTGCAGTTCCAGTTCCTTCACCAGGGATTCCAGCCGCAGGGTGTCCAGTTGCTGCTTACGGCTCTTGGTCACATAATGGTACATGAAATAGATCAGGTTCCAGATAAAGAACAGGAGGAAAAATGAAAAACCGCTGCTGAGCACCAGTACCAGTTTACTCACCGAATAACTGACCGGGGGATTTTCCAGCAGGTCCTTCTCATCCGCGCTGAGCAACCCGGTCCGGGATACGCTTTCCAGCCGCAGCCAGGAAACCCCCAGGGCCAGTACAAGTGTCAGCAGTAAAAAAATGATCACCTGCCTTTTCAGGGATTTCTGCAATATGCTGAACCGGATGATCAGCTCCCGCATGATATGTGAGAACAATATCCCGATAAAAAGAAATACGGCCAGGCGCCGAAAATAATCCGGGCTAAGTTTATCGAAAGAGAGGGCAAAAAAGATGTTGATCAGGGCAAAACTTCCCCATCCGACCAGCTGGAATGTCCAGTATTTTACCCATTTTTTACTGAGTGGCATAACCAAAACTAACCAAATCCCTTTCAGGCAGGCACTGTAAATATACCAGTGGCGGATTAGTTTTACAAATGGCCCCTGAATCCAGCCGTATTACGGGTTAACCCCTGTAATACAGAACTTTCTTCGCCCCCTGCTGTTACTTAATCTTTGGCAAAAAAGGGTGGACGGAAACCTTTATTTTTACAATGTCTAAAAACGCCGCATGGAAATAACGCCGGGACCTCTGTTAAAAACAATCGATTCCCCTGCCGATCTGAAAAAATTACCCCGTGAAAAGCTTCACCAGGTTTGTGATGAGCTGCGGCAATATATCATTGATGTGGTAAGTGTACATGGCGGTCATTTTGGCGCCAGCCTGGGCGTTGTGGAACTGACCACGGCGCTCCACTACGTGTACAATACCCCTTACGACCAGCTGGTATGGGATGTGGGTCACCAGGCCTATGGGCATAAGATCCTGACCGGCCGTCGTGATAATTTCCCGACCAACCGGAAATACAAGGGACTGAGCGGTTTTCCCAAAAGAAGCGAAAGTGAATATGACACTTTTGGAGTGGGACATTCCTCCACTTCCATCTCCGCGGCGCTGGGTATGGCCATGGCCGCCAAATACAAAGGGGAAAACGACCGGAAAGTGGTGGCTGTTATCGGTGACGGGGCCATGACGGCAGGACTTGCTTTTGAAGGCATGAACCATGCCGGTGTGGCCGATACGGACATGCTCATCATCCTGAATGATAACTGTATGGGGATCGACCCCAATGTGGGCGCATTGAAAGAATACCTTACCGACATCACCACCTCTCCTACCTATAACAAGATGAAAGACGATGTGTGGAAGCTGATGGGCAAGCTGCCGGTTGGCAAGAATTTTACCCGGGCCATGGGACATAAACTCGCGGAAGGACTGAAAGGAATGGTGAGCAGCAGCGCCAATTTATTTGAGGCGCTGAAGCTCCGGTACTTCGGTCCCATTGACGGTCATAACGTTGCCAAACTGGTGGATACCCTGAAAGATCTCCGGAATATACCCGGGCCCAAGATCCTGCATATCATCACCACCAAGGGAAAAGGTTATGCCCTGGCGGAAAAGGACCAGACCAAGTGGCACGCACCGGGTTTGTTTGATAAAATAACGGGGGAAATACAAAAAAAGAAATTCGACCTGCCGCAACCGCCCAAATACCAGGATGTATTCGGGCTTACCCTTATTGAACTGGCCGAAAAGAATGAAAAGATATTCGGCATCACTCCCGCCATGCCGTCCGGCTCCTCAATGAAATTCATGATGGAAAAAATGCCCGACCGGGCATTTGATGTGGGAATTGCCGAACAACATGCCGTGACCGTAAGCGCGGGTTTGGCCACGCAGGGCATGAGGGTATTCTGCAATGTGTATTCTTCTTTCATGCAGCGGGCCTATGATTCGGTGGTGCATGATGTGGCGATCCAGAAATTGCCCGTTGTATTCTGCCTTGACCGGGCCGGTGTGGTGGGTGATGATGGCCCAACGCACCACGGCTGCTATGATATCGCTTATTTCCGCTGTATCCCTCATATGATCATCAGCGCTCCGATGAACGAAAGTGAGTTGCGCGACCTGATGTATACGGCGCAACTGGAGTCCACGAAATCCCCATTTGTGATCCGTTATCCGCGGGGGGAAGGCGTAATGCCCGAATGGAGAACGGAAATGAAGGAAATAGAGATCGGGAAAGGCAGGAAGATCAGGGACGGGAAAGATATCGCGATATTGTCTTTTGGTCATCCCGGCAACTTTGCGGCGGCTGCCATCCGTGAACTGAAGAATGAAGGCATTCAGCCCGGACATTATGATTTGCGTTTTGCCAAACCCCTGGACGAGGAATTGTTGCACGAAGCCTGCCGGAATTATGAGAAACTGGTAACCGTGGAAGACGGAAGCATCAAAGGAGGCATCGGTTCCGCCATTCTTGAATTCATGGCGGAACATGGGTATAAAAATGAAGTGCGGATGCTCGGGATACCCGACAGACTTGTGGAGCATGGTACGCCAAAAGAACTGCACCGGGAATGCGGGTATGATGCGGAAGGCATAAAAGAGAATATACTGGAACTGATGAGGGCTAAGGTGAATAGTACCCGCAGCATGGTATAGGAGCGCCTGCTCCCAGCCGCTTTCATTTGCCGTTTTCATAAAAAACTTACCTTCATTCCGGCTGTTTATAATTTACTATTCCACCCCATGAACGAATATTTTATAAATAATATTCAGTCATGCGCCTTTTTGCTTTCCCGGTTACCGGGCTGCTTGCCCTGTTATTCGTTCAGCCGCTGAAGGATACAGGTAAAAAAATGCCCCGCAAAAATCCATCGGTGAATGAATCAAGATGGTCGGGCCAGCTTGTCCTGGAAGAAAGATTTACCGGCCTTACCGGTAATAGTACACGGCATGTAACAGTTTCTTTTGTCAATGCATTACCCACGTTGTACCGTGATGATGCCACCACCGACCTTAATTTTTCAGATGATAAGGGAAGAGGCAATGTTACCTATCATAGTGAATCGATCATCGGCGGAAAAAAGGTGAGTATCACGGATTGCGAAGGAAGCGGTCCATCCGAACTGCATGAAGTGTCAATCGACGAATCAGACAACACCTACAGTATCCACGCAATCGGGCCTGCCTGCAACGGAACTTCTGTTTCCTTATTGGACGGGAAAACAGAACCCTATGGTCCAGAGCTCACCGATATTATCGTTTCCAGCCAGTTCCTGGCAGACAAAAGCATGCTGGCGGGTACAAAGTCCGAAGTAATTGACCTGGGTGGTGACCTGGGCACTGTTACCCGGACGATCACCTGGAGCTTGTCACAGGAGATCACGGATGCTGTTTTCATCATTACCCCGGAAAATTATGACAACTGGATACCCGAACCCGGCATCAATGAACTGTCAAAGGGCAACAGCATCCGGATCGGTCTTAAAATATCCGGAAGGAATGGACCCCCTGTATCTAAAGTAAAGACATTTGAAGTCACCCTTTCCAATACATCCGCTGAGCCCGGTATTACATTGAATACACCCCTGGTCCCTCTTACCACATTACCCGATCTTCGATTTTTGCCCCAGCGTAATGCAGCTGTAACCGATGAATTCCAAAAGGCAAGCATACAATGCAATAATGGTATCAACGATAGTATCACGATCGCATCCTATGATGGCGGTGGCTATTCCACGCTTTCAGCTACTGCTGTTTTAGAGGACAACACCCGGCTGGAAGGACATCTTCTTATTGCAAACGGACCGACAGTCGTGCCGGTTCCCAAAAGACCTGCCCATTCGAACATTGGAACTGCATGGTTAGTAGCCAATCAAAATCCGTCTGACCTGGATGATATAGAATCATCGGCGGGCAATAACAATAACGGCGATGGGCTGACCGCCTACGAGGAATACCGGGGCGTGATATCAAACGGGAGGCACAAGCGATTGGATCCGAAATTAAAAGAGCTTGGCGTACTGTTGAGACCGAACCAGTCGGCCTATTTTCGTACCGGCATCGAATGGTTTGAGAATTCAACCCAGGTCAAGATCATTCGTTTTACAGACGGGGAGATCGGCGCCGACCGCCAATTGAATAAGAATCATCAGACCGCTCATAGCTACGATCAATATGCATTACGACTGGTGAACGGGCATATACGGGAGGGTGTGATGGGGAGAGCAGTAGGTGGTCCGGGTCTGCCAAAAATGATCAAACGTGTCATTGTCGATGTCAACCAGATCTCCCAGTTTGTTCAAAACCTGCATACGGCGGCGGCAAGAGTGAATCTTCAGATACCGTTTGATTTTAATGAAATGCTGGCAAATGTCACAGCTCATGAGCTGGGACATGGAGTAAGTATCCCTCATCACGGCAATCATGCCCTGGATACGATCAATAAGATGATTCACGCAGGTGATCCTTACCGGATCTTCCGGCCAAGGGGCGCTTCCGAGATCCTTCAGAGAGATTATCATTTAAAAGGTTCCTACGGACACGAGGGCGGCCAGCAAAGCGGCGATATTTTCTGTATCATGTGTTATAATCCATATTATGATTTTGCCGCCAGGCAAGTGGGGAATATATTTCACTTTTACCTTGTACCGTTCACCGCCTATGGTGCCGACATGTGCACCGATCCTGCCGGAACAGATTATAATGCCACCGGGAATTATTTCGGGGATGCTACCAATGGAAACTGTAAAAGCCGGATCAAACTCAAATGATTGCTGATCAAAAAGGATAACCTGTTATGAAAAAATGGATAACATTCGGAGGATTGCTTCTTCTTATTTCCCACCATGGCTTTGGACAGGTAGAAGGCGAAGTGACGGATGAAAAAGAAATAGCCATCCCCAACGCGGTCCTTATAGCAAAGGACTCTTCCGGGAGATCCGATACAGCCAGAACTGACAAAAGAGGTTTTTATTGCTTCCGAAAACTTAAGCCCGGAAATTATAGTATCGAAGTAAAAGCGGCCGGGTTCCAAAGCATGATGCAAACCATACAGGTACTGCCAACCCCGAAAGATGCCAATGAAGCAGATGACACGTACTATGCAGAAGTGCTGGACTTCCTGCTTAAAAGACCCAAAGCCGGGAAATAAGTCATCCTTTGGCAAATGAAGGTTTTCACAAGGTGGCAGTGATGCCGGGTAATTAAAAAATTCTGCTAATGAAAAAAAATATCCTCCTGCACTTCCTTCTTTGCACCAGCCTGATTTCTCAAAGTCAAAAAAGTATACCCACGAATGGACCCTGTACAGATACAATGGCATATACGATAAAAGGCAGGTGGATCCAGATTCCGGATAATGGTTCATATAACACTGCGGAAACAAGGACCAGGATAGATGCAATACATGACCTGGTCCGGAAGATTTATCCGCAGCCCGCCGGTCTTGATGCAGTTTGGCACCGCACAGCCGGTGTGAGTTATTTCGGATCAAAACGTAATTACTATACAACGAAGGATGGCAGCCTGACATTTGATTATTCAAACCTGCCACATTTTATTTATTATTATTACAATGTTCTTTTGTTCCCTTATCAATGCGAATATGGCAAAACCCATTCCCTGATACCCGGATACCCGGGAGAAACCAGCACCTCGCTTAATATCATTGCCAATGTTACACTGGGGGAACCGGCGCCGGATGATGACTGGACAATCAATGGCCTGCCGGTGATCATGTTCAAACCGCCGCTAACAAGTAAAGAAGGAATCGAGTTTGGATATCCTGAACCCGGCCGGAATGTCCGGCAAATCCTGATACACCGGAAGGGAGTACTGCCCTATATTCCCGTAACAAGGAAACAATACCTCGACTATTGCATTATTTACCATACCAAAATGCATGATGCGATCATCCAAAATTTTGAACAACTGCCGGTACGTTCTCCCGCGTTGCAGGAAAAGGAAAAAAAGGAAAAGCTCGACAGGTTTCAAAAACAATTTGGCAATGACCCCAAAAAATTAAAGGCTAATGTTGATTATTACCTGTCCGGGTATCAAACCGATCAGCAAATACGGGACGAAAGGGTAGCTAAAGCGAAAAAGAACAAAGCGGATGAACTAAATAAATTCACGGATGAACTGGAAAGAACAAAAAGGGAAGGACTACTTGATAGCACGGCTATGGTTTCAGTAAAATACATTTCCCGTCCATCTGTGTTTGAAACCGATCCGGCGAAGGGATTGATACTGGTTACCGAAAACCCGGATTACATACGAAGAGATCTGCCCAAACATGTACCGCAGTTTTTTATCGTATCGCTGACCTGGTATGACCGGGAGCCGCTAAAAAAATTCGCCGGGCTCTTTGTACAAGATTTTTCTTTTGAAAAGTTGCAGGCAATGATTGATAAATGAAGCATCGTAACAAATGCCGTGAACATGTAAAAGGAATACCGGCTCACCGGGTATCCGGATTTCCCGGTCATGCACGGATGCAATAATCGTCTTAAACTTCGTATCTTTTCTGAAACAAATCCGATGCGGAAATTCATCCTTATCCTTTTACTGATGGCACCGGTACTTTTACACGCACAACTTACCGTTGCGGTGAAAGCGGGTCTCAATCTCGCTCATATCAGCAATACATCCGATCTCCGCACCAGCAATTACACCGGCTATATGATCGGGGGTTATATTTCGCCCAAACAAAAGAAGGTCCTGGGTTTCCGATCGGAGATCATGCTCTCCCGGCAGGGTTACGATTACAGCTCCGGCACCCATACCGGTAAGGTGAACCTGGATTACCTGCTCCTGCCCCAGTTGATCGTTTTGAAGTTCACCAAGAAATTCCAGGTGCATGCCGGGGGGCAGGCGGCTTTCCTGCTGAATGCCGGGGTTGACAGTACCGGTGGCGGTGGAAATAACAGCAGTCTTTTCGACTATATCAAACGGTTTGATTACGGCGTTGTGGGTGGATTGGAAGTATCTCCCCTGAGCGGCTTTTTCCTGGGCAGCCGGATCAATATCAGCCTACATAATCTTAAAAAAACCCAACCCGGGGCAGGTTCAGATCCAGGATTTATCCCTAAAGATCTGATACGCAACAATGTACTTCAGCTCTACCTGGGATGGCGGTTCTGACTTCACAAAACTTTAACAATTGATCTATCATTTGCGGGTATGGAATCTCGTCAATTCTGTATCACAAGCAATTGCCAGCCCATACTATGAAGAAATTACCCCGCCTGTTACTACTTCTGCCCGTAACCCTTGCATCCGTATCCTGGTTTTCCCCAAAAGTTCCGGTGAAAAAAGCGGCTGCAGCTACCAGCCCGAAAAGCAAGAAATCTGTTTCCGGTGATAATTCCGTAGAAGACAGGATGCAGGATAAAGCATCGGATGCCAGGCTCTATGTAAAGCAAAAAGGGTTCAATGGCAATATTGTTTTCCTGATCGACATGAGCCTGCCTTCGGGGCAGAACAGGTTCTTTATCTATGACCTGGTGAATGACAGTGTGGTAGCTTCCGCGCCCGTTGCGCATGGCGGTGGTTATAGTTATGCTTCAACAGGAATACAGTTCAGCAACGTAGTGGGAAGCGGTTTTACCTCACTGGGCCGGTACAAGATCGGGAAACCCTATACAGGCATGTTCGGTTACTCGTATAAACTCCATGGACTGGACAGTACCAACAACAAAGCCTATGAAAGAACCGTGGTATTGCACGGTCACAGTTGTGTGCCTTATGAGATCTGCCAGAGCCTGGGCTGTCCAACCGTATCACCGGGTTTCCTGGAAAAACTGAAAAAGATCATCAACGAATCGCCCCGCCCGGTTCTGCTCTGGATCTATACCTGAATTCTATTGCACTACATTGTTGAGGTGAATGAACAACTGGATCAGCCTGGCTTCATCCTTCGGTTTGATCTTTTCCTTTTTCATAATGCTGCTGATCGCATTACTGTATTCCGGCATTTTTTTCATCAGCAGTTCAGCATCCGGAACCACCGGTACGATTTTATTGCCGGGTAAAGCAGCGAAATACATAAAAGCGGGATCCTTTCTTTTTTCCTCCGGGATATCCGGGTCCTTGAACAGCAGGATGCTATTGGAGCTGCATTTCA
>JBGATE010000309.1:0-2476 GCA_044229375.1 Chitinophagaceae bacterium | reverse complement strand
CAGCGCGCTTTACAGATGTTTCTTTCGATTCCGGTGAAAGGGCATCCAGATCGGGTTTGGCATATTTCACCGTATCGAGGGAGATGTCACAAACTTCTGTGCCGTAGAACCATCCTCTCCAGAACCAGTCCAGGTCCTCACCGCTGGCATCTTCCAGCGTACGGAAGAAATCGGCGGGTTCGGGATGTTTGAAGGCCCATCTTCTGGCATATTCCTTAAATGCATAGTCAAAAAGTTCACGGCCCATGATCGTTTCGCGAAGTATATTCAACCCGGTGGCCGGTTTGGAATAGGCATTGGGGCCGAACTGCACGATATTATCACTGTTGCTCATGATGGGTTCCAGTTGGTCCTTCGGCAGTTTCATATAATCGGTGATAAAGGCGGCCGGCCCGCGGCGGCTGGGGAATTTGTTATCCCAAAGTTCTTCCGTGAGGTACTCCACGAAAGTATTCAAACCTTCGTCCATCCAGCTCCACTGGCGTTCATCGCTGTTGATGATCATGGGGAAGAAATTATGACCCACTTCATGGATCACCACCCCCAGCATCCCGTTCTTCGTGCCTTCACTGTACGTGCCATCCTTTTCCGTTCTTCCGAAATTGAAACAGATCATTGGGTATTCCATTCCGTTTGCGGCCTCGATACTCTGGGCCACAGGGTAAGGATAGGGGATCGTGAATTGAGAATAGGTTTTGACGGTATGCTCAACCGCTTTGCTGGAAAACTTCCGGTACAGGCCGTAGGCTTCCTTGGCGTAACCGCTCATGCACATCACTCTTCTGCCTTCAATTTTTGTAGCCAGGGCATCCCACACAAATTTGCGGGAGGATCCCCAGGCAAAATCCCGGACATTGTCGGCTTTATAGATCCATGTCTTCCTGGCGGTGCTTTTATTTTTTTCCGCGGCTTTCGCCTCTTCCAGCGTCACCACTTCAACCGGTTCGGATGATACCTGCGCTTTCTTCCAGCGTGCCAGTTGGGCCGGTGTAAGAACTGCCGGGTAATTCTGTCCTTCGCCTGTCGACATAACCACATGGTCAGCCGGAACAGTCATGGCTACTTTGAAATTACCAAAGGTGAGCGCGAATTCACCACGGCCGGTGAACTGCTGGTTCTGCCAGCCCTTGAAATCACTGTACACGCAAAGACGGGGATACCATTGTGTCATGGTGAAAATGTGATTCCCGTCCTCGGGGAAATATTCATACCCGCCACGGCCACCACGGCTCATACGGTCCGTTATTTTATAGTTCCAGTCCAGTTTGAAGACAAACCGCTGACCCGGTTTTAAGACGGCCGGCAGTTCCACCCGCATCATGGTTCTGTTGATGGTGTACCTAAGCGCTTTGCCCGATGCATCTGTTAGTTTCAGGATATTAAAACCATACCCGTTGTCTGATTTGCTTTCAGCCGCCCTGTCGATCTGCTGGGGACTTGTCTGCCGGTTCATTGGGTTACTGGTCTGGTAATTAGCATTCTTAACACTGTTGTGCTGGTTCTCATCCAGCTGCAGCCAGAGATAGATAAGTTCGTTGGGGGAATTATTGAAATAAGTGACCGTTTCACTCCCGTTGAGTTGGAGGTTCTTTTCATCCAGTTCGCATTTGATGTCATAATCACAGCGCTGCTGCCAGTATTTGGGACCGGGTGCACCGCTGGCAAGCCGGTATTCGTTCGGGGTGGGAAAGATGCTTCCCAACTGTTCAAACTTGTTACCGTGGTTGCTGCCGGGGTTATTCTGGATATTCTGCGCGAGGGTTGTTACGGACAGAAATCCGGTTGCCAGTACGGATAATGCAAAACGTTTCATCTTATCGTTTTTTTTAATTTGATGTGAAAAGGAGGATGTCATCAAAACTAAGGGAATTGCGGTAAAAATAAAGCCGCTCTTGATGAGCGGCTTTAAAGGGCAATCCGGGATTGAATTGTCAGAATCCTTTCTTTTCCATCGCCTTCTGCATCGGGTTGAGACCGGGGACAGGCGTAACATTTTGCTTTTGTTTGAACAATTTGAACTTACTGGGTTCTTTGATATCGCCGTATGTATTATTGCTTTCGTCAATGTCGGCGGTTTCTTTGTAAGGATCCAGCTTAATGGAAGCCACTTCCTTGTCCTTCAGGAAGGACTTGGCCACTTTTTTCTCATTCTTACGCCATACCTGTGCCGGTATCCTTTCGATCTCTTTGGATCCGTCTTTATAGGTCCACTCAATAATGATCGGCATCACCAGCCCGCCCTTATTACTGAAAGTGATCTCATAGAAGTTCTTATTGGCGTATTTCTGTTTTCCTTCCTCGTCCAGCTGTTCCAGTTGCGCTTTTACCAGTACCGGGTATTTTGCCGAATCATATTTTTCAATGCCCCTGTCATACTTCCAGTAAAAATCGCGGAGACTGGTGTCTTTATCCGTTTCAAAAACAATGCCCTTATCGGTCTTGTTCCGGATCTTGGACAGGTCTTCAAATTCGTTCA
>JBGATE010000308.1:0-2476 GCA_044229375.1 Chitinophagaceae bacterium | reverse complement strand
CAATAAGACGGGTGAAAAACAGGAGATCCCGGTCAGCGGTTTCTTTGTCGCGATCGGGCACGAACCCAATTCAACGATATTCAAAGGGTTGATCGAAATGGATGAAGCCGGTTATATTAAAACCATCCCCGGTACTTCCAAAACAAATGTGGAAGGAGTGTTTGCCGCGGGTGATGTACAGGACAAGATCTACCGCCAGGCGGTAACTGCCGCCGGCAGCGGTTGCATGGCTGCGTTGGATGCCGAAAGGTACCTCGGTGAAAAAGGTATCCATTAAAAAAATTGAGATGGCGGGTATCATGACCGTAGAATTGAAAGAGGTTCGCTTTTTTGCCTATCACGGGTTATACCCGGAAGAGCGGAAAACGGGCAACGAGTTTGAAGTGAACCTCTCTGTTTCCTTTGAGCCTGCAGACGGAGTAATGAACGATATTTCTGCAACGGTTAATTACGCGGCTTTGTTTGAACTGGTAAAAAAGCAAATGAAGGAACCGGCTGACCTGCTCGAGACCCTGGTGACATCCATGGCTGCCAACATAAAAACAGCATTCCCCCCCATCAGAAAGATCAGTATATCGGTGGCAAAACTGCATCCGCCCATTGCACAATTCACCGGGCAGGTCTGCGTAACCTTCCAAAAAGAATATTAGATCACTTTTTTCTTCCAGCGGCCACTGCGCAGGTAAAGGAAGGAGAGGGTGAACAGGATCCCCCAGTAGATCAGTTCCGAAGCCCAGGCCCACACTAATCCGAGGTTCCAGACCCTTAATGCGAGATAGATATAAAGGGTGTACGCCAGGATGGTGATGATCTCGATGGCAAGGTTCACTTTGGTGTTGCCTGTGCCGGTAACGGAATTCAGCCATACGGTTGCCACGGACATCAGCATGATACCTGCCGAAACGATGCGTATGACCGGGATCGCATCCGCGTTAAATCCTTCCTCCCTTCCGTAGATACTAAGGAAAAGCCCGGGAAAGATATTCACCAGCAGGCAAAGTATAAAGGTGAAGCCCGCACTCAGTTTCATGATCCTGATGATCAGGCCGATGACCTGTTCCTTTTTCCCCTGCCCGATGATATTGCTGACCATGGCATTGGCCGTGCTGGCAAAGGCCCAGGTGAAAATGCCGAAGATGCCGAAGATATTCCGCATCGTATTGCTGATGGCCAGTTGCCGTTCCCCTTTATGCTCGATCAGTATATAAAACAGCATCCAGGAGAGTATGCTCAGTAAGAACTGCGCCACCAGGGGAGAGGATTGCCGGAAGATCAGACCCGACCGTGGCGGATCGTACTTCATGTTTTGAAAGAGTTGAAAACGATGATGAAATTTTTTAAAGAGCACGATCCCCAGTACGATCAGTAAACCCGCGATCTCGGAAATAACCGAGGCATAGGCTGCACCATTGAATCCCAGTTCCGGTAACCCCCAGTGACCGTAGATCAGTGCATAATCCAAAAGGATGTTCACCGCGGCCTGGATCCAGAACCCGTATTTCATATACCGGCTGTTGTTGGTGCCCACCAGCAGGGCGTTGCAGATCTGAAAAAAATAAAGGAAGGGTACACCCCAAACCCTGATCTTCAGAAAACCGATCGCCTGCCGCGACACATCATCGGACCGGATACTGGCGGAAAGGATCACGGGGCCCAGCAGGTAGGTGATCAGTATACCGGCCACGGCAAAGAACAGGGCGATCCATAAACCCTGCGCAAATAATTTACCGATCTCATGCGGCCGGTTCTCGCCCGCCCTTCTCGCAAGCAAACCCTGCAAACCACTGTTCAGCCCGTTTCCCGCAAGGGCAAAGATGAGATAGAACACACCCGTGATCCCGGCAGTTCCCAGTTCTGTTTCTCCCAGCCCGCTGAGAAAAACATTGTTGACCACAAAATTGATCTGCGGCACCAGCAAGGCCAGGCTGATCGGTAACGCGATCTTCAGGATCTGACGGTTGCTGATCTCTACCTGTAATTTGTTATATGCGGGATTGACTGACAATGAAAATGCTTTTAATTCCCGGCACCCCGGTTCTTTATAAGCGGGCAAACCTACGATAATTAAATTTTGTCTATTATTGCAGCAATACGAAAAAATTGAAGCGGATCTTTCATTTGAAACCTGTATCTGACAGCCATGGCATACAGCCGGTATTGAACATACGGTTGGGAGAACAGCATCTTTCCTGCGTGGTGACGGATAAAGCCTCCGGTCAGATGAATGAATTGTCGTACTGGACCACCGGGGAAATGAATGCGGTCGACCTTGCCGCCCTGCTGGAGCAGCAAAAGGAATTTACCGGCCCCTATTACCAGGTGAATATCTGTTATGATTACCCGGGCAGCATGATGGTGCCATCTGTTGGTTTCAGGCAGGAAGATGCGGGCCTCCTGAATAATACATTGCCCGTTTCGGGCGACACTTCACTATCGATCACCGAGTGGCTGGCTGAATGGCAATTATATAATGTCT
>JBGATE010000307.1:0-2530 GCA_044229375.1 Chitinophagaceae bacterium | reverse complement strand
AAGGTGCTTTCGATACCGGCTACCTGGAAGCGATAAGGCATCAATTGAATGAATACTTTACCACTTACATTTTGCTGACTGTTTTGCAGGAAGGATTCAATATCGCGCATCACGGGATCGAGGATCTGTCCTTCGTGCATCCAGTTGCCATAAAACTGTGCCAGTGTATCCTTCCACTGTAATTGCCATTTAGTGAGCACATGTTTCTCCAGGGCGTGGTGTGCTTTGAGGATCAGCATGGGGGCTGAAGCTTCGAAACCCACACGGCCCTTGATGCCAATAATGGTATCACCCACATGGATATCACGGCCAATGCCATAAGGACCGGCAATAGACTGCAGGTATTGGATGGCTTCAACCGGATGGGTAAATGTTTTATCATTGACGGATTTCAGTTCTCCTTTTTCAAAGCCCAGGCTGATTTCTTCGCTTCCGCTTTTGGTTACCTGGGTGGGCCAGGCTTCTTCGGGCAGGAGACCTTTGGAAGAGAGAGTTTCTTTTCCACCAACGCTGGTACCCCAGAGTCCTTTATTGATGGAGTACATGGCTTTTTCGAAATTCATAGTCACGCCCTTCTCTTTCAAATAAGTTATCTCTGCTTCGCGGCTGAGTTTGAGATCACGGATCGGGGTGATGATTTCGGTACCGGGGATCATGATATGAAAAATCATATCAAAGCGAACCTGGTCATTGCCGGCGCCGGTGCTGCCATGTGCTACGGCATCTGCATTCAGTTTCTGGGCATGTTCAGCAATATGCAGGGCCTGGCTCAGTCTTTCTGCAGAAACAGAAAGGGGATAGGTATTATTCTTGAGACAGTTTCCGAAGATCAGGTATTTGATGATCCGATCGTAATAACCTTTCACCGCATCAACGGTGGTATGTGTCTTTACACCCAGGTTCAGGGCATGGGCTTCAATTTTTTGTAATTCTTCTTCTGTAAAGCCACCGGTGTTCACAATTACACTGTGTACTTCATAGCCTTTGTCTTCGCTGAGGTATTTTACACAGAATGTGGTGTCTAATCCTCCGCTAAAACCTAATACTACCTTCTTTGACATCTTGGGTGATACTTTTAAATATGGAATAAATAATGCAGCAGGGATTTGGGTTTGCCTGCCCCGCCATTGCCATCTTTATCTTTTCGCAGGAAGGGCTTCAGCAGTTTCCATTGTTTGAACTTGAGCAGTCTTTCAAAACCGCGTTTGTTTTCTTCAAAGTATTTTTTGGTTTCTTCCGGCTCGTAATGATCTTTCGGATCATAGAGCATGGCGGTGCACATGCAGTTTTTGCGATCCTTGCTCATCAGGATTTCATAGTTCACACAACTTTTGCAACCGGCCCAGAAAGCTTCGTCCTGGGTGAGCTCTGAATAGGTTACTGGTTCGTAACCGAGTTCGCTGTTGATTTTCATCACGGCCAGTCCGGTAGTGAGTCCAAAGAGTTTGGCTTCAGGATATTTCTGACGGGAAAGGTCGAAGATTCTTTTTTTGATCGCTTTGGCCACGCCACTTTTACGATAAGCGGGTGCTTAAACCTTATCAGAAACGGTAGCGACCCTGATAATAATATGTTGATTGTCCACTTTTGAAATAAATTAAGCGAGATGGTTCACCAGTCCTGATTGAATTATTCCGGGGTTTTCTTCACTGACAGGGACCATGGTGAGGGGCTCGTCCTGTCAGAATACAGGGCGGCGTCGCGGGCGGGAGAAAGTAAACACATCAAACCCAACAGAGTACACTCCGCTGGTGATTGGCGCATGAAACGCAAATTGTTTGGTATGTGTCAGAATATTCGTCATGTTTTTGTTTACAAACTAGTTGTAAATTGGGGTCAAAAGTATAATATAATTTTTATTATTAGTACAATTTTTTGTTATAAACTCCCTCTGCATGGAAGCCTCCGGTTCAACCGAAAATTTTGCTCCGCTCGACCAGCCACAGATGTTGGAAGCAAAGCGCCCATCGAAGTTTAAGCGATTCAGGAATAAGTTCCTGCTGGTGGTCTTTGTCCTGCTGATTGCGCTGGTTTACTGGAAGTATTTTTTCACTTACAGCGAGGGGAACCGGACCGGTTTATTACAGAAATTCTCTTATAAAGGAACCATCTTTAAAACTTACGAAGGTGAGTTAATTCTCAGCAGTATCCGTTCACAGAATAATGTGGCGCTGGCTTCTGAAAAATTTTTCTTCTCGGTACGGGATCAATCTACGGCCCGCAAACTGGAGAATCTTCAGGGTCACTTCATTACGGTGCATTATAAAATGAAAAACGGGACCCTTCCCTGGTGGGGAGATAGTCGTTACCAGGTGGACAGTGTCAGGTTAGAGGTCCAGCCATAGCATTCAGGCAAAAGATCACGGGCTGTTTATGTAATTCCGGCTTATTTTTTTTCCAGTAGTCGATCGGATGGGTTTGAACGGTTTCGTTTGGTCCGGTCATATTGGCTGCAATACAAAGTCTGCTCTGTGGTTTGCAATATTGTATCAGGGCTTCCAGCAACTGGTTATTCCGGTAAGGGGTTTCA
>JBGATE010000306.1:0-2548 GCA_044229375.1 Chitinophagaceae bacterium | reverse complement strand
TATAAGAAGAAGGATCAGTTTACGCATGGTTGTAAAGAATAAGGTGCTCATTGAGGTTTGACCGAATAAGACTGTTTACTGCTGCGAATCTACTAAGCCGGAACCGGTTTTATGTAGAATACGCCAGCATTCAGGACTGATATCCTTTGCGTTACAGTTTTTTGCATCAGACAACAGCCTTTCAGAAATGCTGCTTTCCGGGTAACATGATTTAAATCATGCGGTTTTCTGTAGTTTGTTTTTGATCACCCAGAAAAAAAAATTCTAATATTGTCCCGGTTACCCCCCCATATGCTCTCAACGACTGCCATAAAAGAACTCCAGCGTCGGATCGCTGTATATGATGATGAACACGCCTATCGTGATCTGTTCACTCATTTCTTTAAACCCCTGGAACAGTTTGCTTTTACCTTTATTAAGTCCCGCGAACAGGCTGAAGAAATTGTATCGGATGTGTTCATCCGGATCTGGGAAAAGCGCAGTGAGATCGAAGCCATCGAGAACCTCCGCGTGTATCTCTATGTGAGTGTGAAGAATACCGCCTTGAAATACCTTCAAAAACAGAAAAAGCAGGCATCCGTCAGTCTCGACGACCTTGAAGTGGAGCTTCAAAGCCTGAACTGGACACCGGAAGAACTGATCCTCACCGCAGAAATGGTCCGGAAAATAGAGGATGCCATACAACAATTACCCCCCCAATGCCGCCTGATCTTTAAGCTGATCAAAGAAGACCGGCTCCGTTATAAAGAGGTCGCCAAAATTCTTCAGATTTCCGTAAAAACAATTGATAATCAGATAGCTATCGCGCTGAAGAAGATCAATTCCGCCATCCGTTTCGACATCGACAAAGCCATCCGGAACAACTGACCCGGGATTTTTAAAAAAAAGTTAAAGACCGCTTAGTAGATTCCGCGTCGGGCGGGGTCTTTAGAGGTTCAACTGCATGTTGTATTTATGACTCAAGACAGAATTTGGGATTTATTAGCCAGGAAAATGGCCGGGGAAGCTACGACAGAGGAACTGGCCGAGCTCACGCAACTCATCTCACAAAACCCTGATTTACATATATCTATAGAAGCTTTTGACCGGCTTTGGAGGAATTCCCCCATGAATTTGCAGGAAAAAAGAGAAGCAGATCAGGCCTATCACCGTCACCTTTCCCGCATGCGGGAACAGGGAATTGAATTGCATGAAACCGAGGCGCACAGCGGGTATTCAGCTAAGGAAGTTGTTCCCTTGAAGCGCTTCCGGAGAATGCGCTCCTTGTCCTGGGCAGCAGCAGTGGTGCTGCTTGTAGTAGGCGGTTGGTGGTTTTTCCGTCCTGCGGCAAAAGCCGGAGACTCCTCCGATAAGCCGGATGCCATGGTTAAAAGCGAAGTATCTACCAAGAACGGCTCGAAGACCCATATCCAGTTACCCGATGGTTCGAATGTATGGCTGAATTCAGGCAGTAAGCTGAATTATAATAATCAGGAATTCGGGCAGGTGCTCCGGGAAGTGGAACTGATCGGTGAAGGCTTTTTTGATGTAGTGAAAAACCCGAAGAAGCCTTTTATTATCCATACCGCCTCTATAGATGTGAAAGTATTGGGCACCCAGTTCAATGTAAAAAGCTATCCGGGTGATAAAACGACGGAAACCAGCCTGATCCGCGGCAGTGTGGAAGTAATGGTACGGAAGCGCCCCAATGAAAAATACATCCTCAAGCCCAATGAAAAGATCGTGGTGTTGAATGATGAAGATAAAATTGCACCACGCCCGGCAACCATCCGGAAAAAAGCAACGCTCGAACCCATTATTGCCATCCAGCAACTGACTTACAAGGAAGGTGATTCAGTAGCAGTGGAAACAGCCTGGGCGTACAATAAGTTACAATTCCTCGATGAACCCATGATCGATGTGGCGCATAAGATGGAAAGATGGTATGATGTGAAGTTTGAATTCCGGAACCGGAGTATTGAGGATATGCGGGTGAAGGGAACGTTTATTACCGAGACCCTGCCGGAAGCGATGGAAGCCCTGGCTTATGCCTACCGGCTTAAATATGAGATTGCAGGCAAAACAGTCATCATCTATTAAATAATACAGCAAACGGTAAACTGCTTATGAACAACTATCAGAATTCCACCTGAGTGAGACATTAAGGGAAAGGGAAATGTTGGCGCATTCCCCTTTCTGGAGTTACATAATGAAATCCGCGGTGTTTGCTTAACAGAAGCGGTATTTCCATTCAAACCCTTAATGATAAAAGTATGAAAAAATCATCGATTGCAGGGGCCAGGCAAGCCCTGAAAAAGCCGCTATTGATTATGAAACTAACCCTGATCCTGACGGTTTGCTGCGTATTGAATACCATGGCCAATCTGAGTGCCCAGACAATCACGATCAGTGCCAATGACGTAGAGATCAGCAAAGTGCTGAATACCATTGAAAAACAGGGCAATTTCAGATTCCTGTACAATAGCCGCTTAAAAGAACTCCAGCAGAAAGTAAACGTTTCTTTCAGCAATGCAGAAATAACAGAAGTGCTGCAAAGAATGTTCAGTGG
>JBGATE010000305.1:0-2566 GCA_044229375.1 Chitinophagaceae bacterium | reverse complement strand
TTCTTAAAAAGGGCGTTATCCAAAAAGGTAATCGCCAGTTGACGGCGGATGCTCGGCCAAAAGCCAAAGCTCGAACTGGCGGTGTCGCCCCGTTTGGATATGTTTGGCTTTTTGGTGAACAGGTTATTGAAGATCACTTCCTGGTTATTATCGCGTACCTGTGTTCCTCCCAGTCCAACATCCCGCATGGTGCGATGTACCAGCCAGTTCTCCTGCGTGCCCTTTGCCTGAACGGGTATCAGGCGGTAGGCCAGCCCGTCTTTTCTCAAATAAGGGGCAAATCCAAGTTCACCAAAGGGAGAAGTGAAATAGATCGGTCGCTTCCACTGGTTGGTGGCGATAATATTGAGAATGATGAAATCGCTTTTCACCAGTCCGCCGTCGAGTTTGTCCTTGGGTATCTCAAACCGGATTTCCGGGAGGACATTGTCATTAGCGTTTACCGTACCATTCTTTCTGACCAGCGCCGTATCCACCGGCACCCTGAATTTGGCAACGGGGAAACTACCATAGCCTTCATCACGACCGGTTTCGGGATTTACATTGGGTTTGCCCAGCACATTCTTCATCACATCATAGAGGTCATAATATACAGCGGGATCGCCCTGGGCGCGGTAGCGCAGGTATTCCCGGTTATGTCCTTCAATTTGTTCGGGGCTCCAGAGCACATTCACCGAATCGGCTTCGTTTACTTTGTAGCGGAGCTGGTTGATGTACCAGTCAATACCCAGCAGGCTGTTATTGATCACACGGATATCCGGTCGCACGCCTTCCACTTCCTGTGCATACCAGAGCGGGTAAGTATCATTATCGCCGAAAGTGAAGATGATGGCATTGGGTGCGCAGCTTTCCAGGTAGTCCCGGGCCATATCCGGCGCAGTGGTCTTGCGGCTGCGGTCGTGGTCATCCCATTCCTGCTGCGCCATGAGCAACGGAGCTGCCAGGCAAATGACGCCCGTTGCTATATTCAGAACGGCTGCATTCTTTCCGCCGGATGAAACGGCTCTTATCAAGAAGCTTACACCGGTCACCACGGCAGCATACAGCGCCGTAACGAATAGGGGAACCAGCAGCGCCGCTCCGCCCGTATCATTTACACAACTCATGAGCGTGATCACAAAAGTGAGTACACCCCCATATAGAAGCATACTCTGTAATGTCAGTTTATCTTCGATCTCCCGGGCCAGTTTTACAAAAGCCACCACGGCCAGGCCGATCCATATCGCGAAAGCATAGAAAGAGCCTACATAAGCATAGTCACGTTCACGGGGCTGGTTACCGGGCTGGTTCAGGTAGAAAACGATCGCGATCCCGGTCATGAAGAAAAGCAGGAAGTTAACGATCCAGTCCTTCCTGTTTCGCATGAACTGGTACACGCATCCTACGATACCCAGCAGGAAGGGCAGGAGGTAGAGTTTATTCGCCGCTTTATTGTGTTTAATACTGTCGGGCAGTTTTGACTGGTCGCCAAGCCGTTTGTTGTCGATAAAGGAAAACCCGGTGGTCCAGTTACCATCGCGTTTGTTGCCCAGTCCCTGTACGTCATTTTGCTTTCCGGAGAAATTCCACATAGGTCGGGTCCGCGAATTTGCCCGTCTGTTCATCCCTTGCGAGGTTGAGCCAGTCGCCATAGAAATCGGCATGATACTGGTCGTTGCTGGGATCCCAAACACGGGGGAAGAGCTGCATGTCCTCATTTTCATAACGGGGTTTGTCGCTGGTGCCGATGGCAATATATTTTTTATCACCTCTCACGTATTTCATTTCCCCTTTCTTCATCGATACGCCATTGGGGCTTTCGGGGTCGGGTTTGTAATCGGCGGCAAAATGCGGTCCATAGACCAGCGGGGCCTCGCCGTATTGTTCACGGCTCAGGTAATAGACCAGGTTGATCGGGTTGTCCACATTGTTCATGTCGATCGCCGGGTTGGCGTTGGAACGGATGAGAGCGGTGAAGTACATGAAGTAACCGATCATCATGAAGGCGTAACACCAAAGAGATAGTTTCAGGATCTTCAATGCGGCCGGTTTCATGAAATACCCGATAGCCGTGGCGATACCCGCCACCAGCAAAAATTGAAGGAACTGCAAACCGCTTCCCGGTTTGAAAATGAAGGGTAAAGCGGAAAGCGAAAGGAACAGGATAAACCAGATGATGAGTTTGGTTTGTGATATATTTTTTTCCTGAAAACGGAGGGCCCAGATCAGCAAGGCGCCAATGGCAATAAAGTAAAAGGCAAAGCCGGAGAAGAAAGGCATACCGAGTGTATTCACAAAGAACACATCAAACTGCCCGGCGGCTTTCATGGAATACTGAATAACCACCACCTGGACGATACCGGTGATCAAACATCCGAGGATGAATGCCCAAACAGCCCCCTTGGTGGTAGGCTGGTAACGGCGGTAGTAATAGATCATTACAATAGCCGGTATCACCAGCAGGTTCAGCAGGTGAACGCCTATCGAAAGGCCCATCATGAAGAAAAGGAAAACGATCCAGCGGTCACTGCGTTGCCTGGCATACGGATCATTGCCCGCATGTTCGTCGGCATGTTCCCATTTTAGC
>JBGATE010000304.1:0-2568 GCA_044229375.1 Chitinophagaceae bacterium | reverse complement strand
ATGTCCATTTCCTGCGGATCAATAATAAGTCGGATCTGCCCATCCTGGTGGGGGCGGGGGAAGTGATCCTGGGCGGCAGGCAAGACCGCATGGTGACCCGCGATACCTTACTCTGGCCTACAGGCAGGGACCAGTACATCAGTGTGATGTGCGTGGAGGAAGACCGCTGGAGTGATAAGGAAAAAAAATTCAGTTACCTGAGTTATGCCAATACAGGGTTACGGAAAGTGCTGCAACAGCATGCCAACCAGGTACTGATCTGGAAAGAAGTGTACCGGCAGCTCGACAGTAGCAGGATCAAAGCACCTACACTGAGTTATGCCGGGAAAAGACTGGATAAGAAAGTACAGCCGGAACTTGAAGCCTACCGGAATTTTTTCCACCAACGGATCCGGAATACCGATAGCGCATGGACAGGCATGATTGTGGTGAGTGGTAACCGGGTGATCGGTGCGGAAATTTTTGAAAGCCCGCACCTGTTCTACGATTCCTTTGATGCGCTGCTGCAGGCTTATGCGGAGGAAGCCGTTTGGGAAGGCGCGCCGCCTGTGAAAAAAGATGAGGCTGTCCGGAACTATATCGAGCCTGCCCTGAAGAACGAAGCATCGCAACAGGAATTCCTGAAAGAGCATGGTAAACTGTTCCGGTACCTGGGCCGGCCTATTCACCTCACCCTGTTCGGAGAACACTGATCCAGGGGGCCGGATCTTTTTGAAACCAACTTAGTAAACTCAGTAAACCCGGTAAACGCAGCAATCCCCGTATTCCGGTAAATTTGTTCGTATGATTTATCCCGTTCGCAGTCCTTTTATCTTCCGCTGGTGGTACCATGAAGCCATCTGGCGGATGCCTGCTTCCGGGAAGAAAGTATACCTCACTTTCGACGATGGGCCCCATCCATCCATTACCCCCTATGTGCTGGATCAATTGGAGCAATACCAGGCACCCGCCGTGTTCTTTTGTATAGGCGATAATGTGCAGCGCTATCCGGAAACCTATCAGCTGATCCGGCAGAAAGGGCATAAAACCGGTAACCATACCCAGCATCATGTAAATGGATGGAATACATCCCTTGAAACTTATATCGCAGAAATACGTGAGGCAGCTGCATGCATTGATTCCACTTTATTCCGTCCGCCTTATGGACGGATCACCAAAGCACAACTCCGTTCACTGAAAGCAACGATGCCGCAGCTGAATGTAATCATGTGGGATGTGCTGAGTGGTGATTTTGATCCTTCGATTGATGCAGATCAATGCGTATCTAATGTGATGCGCCATGTACGCGCAGGATCCATCATTGTATTTCATGACAGTGAAAAAGCTTTCCCAAGATTGGAAGCGGCATTACCAATTATTCTGAAAAAACTGAAAGAAGCAGGGTTTGAATTTGCGCTGTTGTAAAAAAAGCCGTCAAAATGGCGGAAATATGCTGAAATAGAAGGGGCTAAAAAAAAGTTGGGCCGGGGTAGACACCCTGGCCCGTTTTTAATCCGTACCCTATGAAAACTGACTTAAAGGTAAAGAAATTTTAATTATCGCAAAGTAATTTCCTTAGACACCCCATTTACCGTGATAACAGCCTTATTATCACAGGTTCCATCGCCATAATTCAGGGTGGCTACCGGGGCATTGCTTTTACGCATAGTCACGATACCTTTTACAAGCCAGCGACAGGTAAATTTCTTGATCAGGGGCTCACTGATGACAGTTGACCACTGGAAAAATTTGTCAGTTCTTTTTACAGAACCGTTGGCACCGCCTTCAATTTTGAACCAGTCGTCGAGGGGGAAGAGGGGAGTACCCAGGCCTTCGATCTGCGTGATGTTCTTTTCACTGTTCCACTCGGAATAGTTGCCATTCGGCTTGGTGATCCTGGCACCGGTTACAACGATCCGGAAACTTCTGGTATTTGAAGTGCTGGTATTCAGTACTTTATGAGTTCCTTCCACATGGATATCATTTACATAATAGCCATCAAAAGTGGTGGTGGTTGATTTGCCGGGCACGAAAAGGGGACCGGAATATTCAATGATGATCTTGCCTTTACGGGTGCGTCCGTCGCGGCCGGTACAGCCGGCTCCGAAATCAAGCACCACTTTCAGCGGGAAGCGGGCAGGCGGATTGAGTTGTGTGTAAGTAACTGTAAAGCAACGAACTGTGTCCATCCCGGCAGCGCCGCTGATGGTTTCCTGGCCAATGCCGCCACTGTAATTGTTGGCAGAACCAAAAACACCGGTGCCTCCGATGCCCACTTCGGCATCCACACCAGCCACATTGTCAAACACATCATCAAAGATCACTTCGGCTTCAGCATCTGCTTCAGCGGTAGCGCTGGCAAATACCTCCTGCTGGGCCGGGGTATCTACACTGGCTTCCTTTTTACAGGAAACGATGAATAATGAAGCGGCCAGACCAAAAATGGTGAGCAGCCGGGTCAAACTGGAAAACGATTTCATAAAGGATTAATTTAATGATGTAATGGGAACAACGTTATTCTGACCCGGAATGATCTTTCAGGTTTAACAGAATTGTAAATATTTTTGCCGGAACGAATTCCCATATATT
>JBGATE010000303.1:0-2571 GCA_044229375.1 Chitinophagaceae bacterium | reverse complement strand
CCCATCTCATCTTCAAAAGCCTTGCTCAGATCAGCCACTTTCCGGAAGGCAAAATTGCTGGTCTGCACAATCGGCGGGGCCACGGCATTGAAGTAATGCTCCCGGTCCTCACCCCATTCATTGATGATTTGTGAAATGTCCATGAACTAAGGTTTATTTTTCTTCAGGCCCTGTACAATGAAATATAAGATGATGAAACCCGCCAGTACGCTGATGCCCGTAAAGGCCAGCCTTGGCTCCTCCACAGCGATCATGGTACCGACGAAAAGGTAGGCCAGGATAAACAATACGGGTAGCAGCGGGTACAGTTTCATGGAATAGATCCCGGTGCCGTCGAGATGCTTTGTCTTCCGGCGCAAAATGAAAATGGTGGCCGCGGAGGTCGCCATGCCGATCGAATCCAGAAATATGGTGAAGCTGAGGATCTTTTCGAACTTGTCGGCAAAGAACAGCACCACCACGCATATGGCGGCAAAAACCGTCAGGCTGACCGTCAGCACATCTTTTTTCTCGTCTTTCTTTTGAAACATTTTTGGCAGGATCCCATCCGTGCTCATCGCGTACATGACCCTCGGGTTGCTGAGCAACAATACATTCACATAGGCCAGCACGGCGAGGAATAATAATATGGAAGAGGCATATTTACCCGGTGCGCCAAACAATTTTTCAGCCACCACGGAGGCGATGCCGCTGGTCTCTTTCAGGTTATTGAAGCCGATGACCTTCACGTAGGCATAACTGACCAGCAGGTACAATACAATGATGACCACGATCCCGATAAAGATCCCTTTGGGGATCGTTCGCTTGGGATTTTCCACTTCCTCCCCGAAATTGATCGTTTGCTGGTAACCCCCATAGGTAAACGAAGTTGCCTTGAGCGCCGCGCCAAAGGAGATCAGCATGGCCGCCATGGTTGTCTTTGATTCGTCAATAATCACAGGCGCCGTACTGTGAATGGCGGGAAAAAAAAGTGCACCGATGATCACCAGCAGCATACTGATCTTGATGATCATTAAAACATTCTGCGTATTGGAACTCATCCGCAACCCCATGAGGTTCACCCCGTAGAAAAGAATGATGGCGCCCATGGCCACAAAGGGCTTCCACTGCTCCGCGCTGTTCGCATCGAAGAGCAGGGGTGTGATATACTCACTACCGATCAGCGCTACCCCGGAAAGCGAAGCGGCATTGGAAATAAGAATGATCACGTTGATACCAAACGCGAGGGAAGGATGATAGGCATAGGAGAAGATCTTGTAATAACCACCCGTCACGGGATAGCGGCTCCCGATCTCCGCGTAGGTGAGCGCCCCGCAGATAGCGACCAGCCCTGCCACGATCCAGGCCGCGAAGAATATGGTGGGGGTGGAGGCCGCTGCGGCCGCGTCCTTCGAGGTACGGAAGATGCCGGTGCCGATCACGAGACCGATCACGATCATGGTCAGTGAAAACAGGCCGAGTTTATTCCTGGGAGTCATGGTTTGAAGATACAAATAAAAGGTTCTAACTTTGCCCAACCAACATTCATGTTCTATGAGAAAAACATTATCCACCCTCCTGGGCATCGCCCTGCATATTCTCTGTTTTGCACAACAGGAAGTCGCCCCTTCCGCCTTGGAGATCGACACCGTGATAGTAAGGGCATTTGAACAATTCAAAAAAGCTCCTTATTCGGCCATTCCGATCAGCACACTGCCCGCTACCATAGGCAATTTTTCCTCCAAATCGTCACTGGTTACCGGTATGAACTCCATTGCCGGTGTACGAATGGAAGAAAGATCTCCCGGCAGTTACCGGCTGAATATCCGCGGCAGTTCACTTCGTTCACCTTTTGGCGTTCGGAATGTAAAAGTATACTGGAACAATATCCCGGTGACGGATCCCGGTGGTAATACGTATTTCAACCAGTTTGCCTGGAATAATTTTTCCAATATCGAGATCTTCAAAGGTCCTGCCGGAAGCATGTATGGCGCCGGCACGGGTGGCCTGTTGCTGCTGAATAATTTTAATGATACCTGGTATCCGGGGGTCAGTCTTGAATATAATACCGGCAGTTACGACCTTCAGAATATTTTTGCTTCCGCCAGGTTCGGAGATGGTGAAAACAGGCACCAGGCCAGTTATGCGCATGGCGAGACCGACGGATTCAGAGTGCAAACGAAAATGCGGAGGGATAATTTTTCCTGGGTTTCACAGGTAAAGAATGAAAAACATGAGCTGACCGCTTCCCTGCTGTTCACGGATATGTACTACCAGACCCCGGGGGGGCTGACACTGGCGGAATTCAATACCAACCCAAAAGCGGCCCGTCCGGCCGGGGGCGGATTCCCTTCAGCCGTCAATGCGCACGCAGCGATCTACCAGAAGAACGTACTGGTGGGGATCAGCAACCTGTACCGCATCGGCGCTGGAATTACTAATACCACTTCCCTGTATGGCGCCTATGCCCGGATCAATAACCCGGCCATCCGGAATTACGAAAAAAGAACCGAACCTTCATTCGGTGGCCGTACCGTTTTTTCACTTGAGAAACAACTTGAAAAAGGGGTGGCACATCTTGTGGCCGGCGCC
>JBGATE010000302.1:0-2588 GCA_044229375.1 Chitinophagaceae bacterium | reverse complement strand
CATTGTGGTGACGGAAAATATTTACAAACGGATGGAACGCGGTATGAACAAATGGAAGGCGGCGGTGGAGGGATCCAAAGAGATCTACTTCGCGGTTATCGCCACTTCGATCACTCTTGCCGTGGTATTTCTTCCCATCATTTTCATGCAGGGATTCGTAGGAAGGCTCTTCCTTGAATTCGGAATCGTAGTGGCCGGCGCTGTTTTGATTTCGGCATTCGTATCCCTTACGCTGACACCGGTGCTGAACGTAAAACTGACACGAAAAAAACATAAGCATTCCTGGCTCTATACCAAAACCGAACCTTTTTTCCGGTGGATGGAGAATAGCTACCAGGCCACACTCCGCCGTTTCATGAAAGTGAAATGGTTCGCTCTTATCATAGTCGCCGTCTGCGCGGCGATCATTTTCCTGGTAGGCGGTGGCTTGAAATCTGAACTGGCGCCCATGGAAGACAGAAGCCAGTTCAGGCTTTCGCTGACCGCACCGGAAGGAACTTCCTTCGATGCCATGGATAAGTACGTGGAAAAGCTGAACACTTTTATGCTTGATTCGGTCCCGGAGAAGGAGTTGATCCTGAGTGTTACTTCTCCCGGTTTTACCGGTTCCGGAAATGCCAATACGGGTTTTGTAAGGGTAACCCTGGTGCCGCCCAATGAAAGGGAACGATCTCAAAAAGAAATAGTGGCCATGGTAAACAAGAACCTTCCCCGGTTCAATGAAGGAAGGGCATTCGTTATTGAAGAACAAACCATTTCACAGGGACGCCGGGGCGGACAACCTGTTGCCTTTGTCATTCAAAACAATAATTTCAATAAGCTGACCGCCATGCTGCCCAAAATTCTCGAAGAGACCCGGCAGAGCAAGGTTTTACAGAACGCCGATGTGGACCTCAAATTCAATAAACCCGAACTGCGGGTGGAAATTGACAGGCTCAAAGCGGCGCAACTGGGCGTTAGCGTGAATGATATTTCACAGTCACTCCAACTGGCCTTTAGTAACCGGAGACTTGGATATTTCACCAAAGATGGAAAACAATACCAGGTGCTGGGACAGGTAGCCCGCACCGACCGTGATGAACCGAATGACCTGAAAAGCCTGTTTGTCCGCAACAGCCGCGGTGAAATGATCAGCCTGGACAACGTGGTGTCCACCACGGAATCCAATACACCCCCCACGATCTATCACTTTAACCGTTATAAATCCGCCACTGTTTCTGCAGGTTTGCAACCCGGTTATACGATCGGTGACGGAATAGCGGAAATGGACAGGATCACGGATAAATTACTGGATGAAACCTTTGCCACAGCGCTCACCGGATCTTCCCGCGATTTCCAGGAAAGCAGCAGCAATACCGCATTCGCCTTCTTACTCGCGCTGGGACTGATCTTTTTGATCCTGGCTGCCCAGTTCGAAAGTTTTATTGACCCGCTGATCATCATGTTCACGGTACCCCTGGCGATCGCCGGCGCGGTATTATCGCTTTGGGCATTTGGTCATACCCTGAATATCTTTTCCCAGATCGGAATGATCATGCTTATCGGGCTGGTAACGAAGAACGGGATCCTGATCGTGGAATTTGCCAATAAAAGCCAGGAGAATAAGGGATTGACAAAATCCGAAGCGGTGATCTATGCCGCCACGCAGCGGCTGCGCCCGATCCTGATGACAAGTCTCGCCATGTCGCTGGGCGCCCTGCCCCTGGCCATGTCACTGGGCGCATCGGCCACCAGCCGGATCCCGCTGGGTGTGGTTATTGTAGGAGGCATCCTCTTCTCCCTGGTGCTCACGCTTTTTGTGGTACCGGCCATGTATTCGTTCCTGTCCAGAAAAAAGAAAATAAGCGAAATAGAAAAACTGATGCCTACGGAGAAACACAGCTATGATCAATCCTCCGGACAGGTACAAACAGTGTAAATAGTCATGAGAAAATTCCTCCTGCCCCTTTTATTGTTATCCGCTGTAAACAGTAATGCCCAGAAAATGCTCAGCCTGGAAGAGGCAATCGCCACTGCATTGCAAAACAATTTCGATATCAGGCTGGCAAAAAATGATTCGATGGTGGCGGCGCTCGATTATTCATTCCGGAATGCCGTATTTCTACCGCGTCTTAACGGGAACCTGGGAGGCACCTGGAACAACAATGCCCAAAAACAACGATTCCAGGATGGTACGGAAAGGGAACTGAATGATATCAAATCCAATAACATCAACTTCGGCGTTCAGCTAAACTGGACCTTATTTGACGGCATGAAGATGTTTGCCACGCGTGACAAGGCAAAGGAACTCATCACCCTTGGGGAACTGGGGATCAAGAACCAGGTTGTGAATACCGTTGCGGCGGTCATCACCAATTATTACAATATCGTCCGGCAAAAACAACAGCTGAAAGCCGTAGAGGAACAGATGGTGCTGAGCGGTGAACGGGTAAAACTGGCCCAGTACAAACTCGATATCGGTGTGGGCGCCAAACCGGATGTGCTGCAAAGCAAAGTGGTTGAGCAGGTAGCGCGCCTCGTCGTTGTCGAGGCCGCCGATGATGATGTCGGCGGCGCTCATGGCCACCGCGCTGCGCGCGTCCTCCAGC
>JBGATE010000301.1:0-2594 GCA_044229375.1 Chitinophagaceae bacterium | reverse complement strand
AGCCTTATTTTATGCTGTAAGCGGTAAAATGCTGTTTCATACCTGGCAGGGGAGAAATTGTCCAGATTTTTCAAAAGGTCGAAGCCATTACCGGCCAGCAATTGCACGTATTCATCCAGGTAAGGTTTCAGCAGCGCGTCATTCCTGTTCAGGATATTGACAATGGTGTCTTTGGTGAAATGGATAAAGACCGGTTCAAATTCTTTGTTGATCATTAAACGGCTGTCGACCATTTCCCTTTTGCTGGATTGGATATTCCAGGAAGCGAGGTTACAGCCACGGTGTTTGAGGATATGGATGTCTTCAAACTGAACCGGTAGCAGGTCCAGGTATTTCTGGTCCACAAATAAGCCCAGTTCCTTGTTATCTTCCGTTTTAAAATGGCACATACCGGCCCACCAACGCATCACCCGCAGGCTTGTATTGTTAGCCGCAATAAACCCGGCATTATATAACCCGCCTTTCATGACAGCCAGTGTGCTTTCCGGGTTATTCACGATATCCGGATCCGGCCAATGCGGAGTAAGGATTACCTGGTAATGATCCAGTAATTCCCAGATAAAATCCGGGGGGCGGACAAAAAATACATCTGGGTCAACAAAGATGACTTTTGAGTAACCTTTGGACAGCAAATAGCCAATCAATACAGGTTTTAGTGCCCAGCGAAACAGGTCTTTGTTTGAAGCGGCATACTTTTTTTCAATGTCAGAAAAAAAATCAGTATTTACCAGGTCCGCTGGAGTCAAAATTTTAATACCGCTATCAGGAGTTTCCTGGATTTTTTCTGTGCTCAGGACATGCAAAAGGCTATTGGGGCTCTGTTTTTTTAGAGAAGACATTAAAGCCTTTGCTACCGGGAAGTAGTCCGGGGTGATGACTGTACAGAAGGTTTGCATTTACCTGATTGATTTCATATAACTGATTATTGGATTTACCCATGCGGCACAGGAGTACTCTTTGCGCACCAACCTTAAACCGTTTTCACCAAACATGCTGGCCATCACCGGATCATGCTTAAGCTCCCGGAGGGCTTTCAGCCATTGTTCATGACTGACTGCTGCAATGCCGGTGGTTGCCGTTTTCAGGATCTTTTCATTTGTACCAACAGGGGAGGCGATGACCGGTTTCCCACAGGCAAGATATTGTAAAAACTTATAACTGCATTTTCCCCTTGTCCACACACTGTCTTCAAGGGGCATGATGCCAATTGTGAACCCGTTTATTAATTCATTTTCTGATGACGCCGACCATTTCCGGAATACAAATTGGTTGTCTCCCGCCGGGATAAAACCGGGCATTTCAGAAGATACAATCATTAATTGCGCGTCTGGTTCTTTTCTAAGGAATTCCTTCAATGGGTACATGATTGATTCCAGGTACCGGAAATTGCTTTTAGTGCCGATCCAGCCAATAATGAATTTGCCTGTTTGTGTTCCCAACGGATAGAGCAAATCGGTATCCACAACCGTGGGAACCACTTTTACCTGCGGGTTATATTTTTTCGCATAGGCTGCCAGGTATTCATTGCCTGCAAATACAAGTGCCGATCTCTCGATTTTATCTTTGACCTGTTTTTCGCCTTCGTTCAGCCAGATCGCATCATCAAAATCAAAAATCACAGGCCTGGTAAGCCGCTTTTCCCAGAATGAATGTTTAATCTGAATCAGCCTGTTCTGCCAGATGAGATCAACTCCTTTCTGGGAGAATAATAAGGGTAACCTCCCGGCACTTTTGAGAAGATCGGAAACGCGCCATTCACTGATACCGCTGATCTTTTTCAGCTTGTACGTCCAGGGGGCAGGGTCAGATTCTTTTAAGGGTTTGAAATAAGTGTAATCAAGAATAACTCCGTTCCCGCTTAAATAGGGTTTATATTGAATGATCCTGGCCCTCGATGCCGGGTCGTCAGGTGATGATATGATGCCTAGTACCTTCATTAAGTAAATAAGGGACAGTTCGGTTTACCAGAATATAGCGGAAAATCGCATATACAAGTTCATTTGTATTTTACTTTGATATCCAGCCGGCAAAAAAAAAGAGAAAAATTCACGATAGTGTCATAATTCTTTCAGGTCCATGAAAAATAGAATGGGTATGTACCCTGGACACAATCTTTTCTGTTGCGGTAAATATACCCAATGAAGTTTAAAAAGGAAAGGGATCAGTTATCGTAATTAACAGGTGGCCTGTTGCCTTCTTTTGTCTTGTTCTTATCCGTCTTATCCTGGAGTTTCTGCTCGTTCCGGTTGCCCTTGGGGTCGAGCAACGGATCCCCGACCGGGGCCTCGCCATCCTTTAGTTTAAAGGTGAAGACCTTGTCAATATGTACCCATTTGCCATCCTCCCATTTAAATCCTTCCTGGTCTCCGTCAGGCACAAGGGTAAACGGAAGCTCCGGCTGGTCCGTTTCCGAGATCAGATGGTCCACCAGGATCATTTCCAGCTCAGGTACATAATTCACAAGCACCCTGACACCTTTCTTGAATTCGATCCCGAAGCGGTATTTGGGTTTTTTGGGGATGCTGTCCTGTGTATAGGTGAAGAACGGGCCTCCAAAAACGGGTTCTTTCTTTTCGTTAAAACTTAGTACCTCC
>JBGATE010000300.1:0-2661 GCA_044229375.1 Chitinophagaceae bacterium | reverse complement strand
AGGCTTTTGTCAGGGCTTTCCTTGGTTAATTGGTTGATTGGTTAATTGGTTAATTAGGCATTTAGTTCAGGATTTCCTATGAGATCTAAAATTTACTTTTGGCCGGTTTTAATATAGTAGGGTCATAATTGTGATATGTACCCACTTATGACATGTTGCAAACAATAGGAACATTTTGATTAGAGGACCCAATTAACCAATTAACCAATTAACTAATCAACCAATTAACTTTTTAAAAAATGAAATCATGAAAATAGGAACCTTCACTTACCCGATGCCGGCCAATGAACCGGTACTTTCCTATTCACCGGGAAGCCCGGAAAGAAAAAGATTGAAGGAGGTGCTGGCGGAATTGAAAAAACAGGAGGCCGATGTGCCCATGTATATCGGCGGCAGGGAGGTGCGTACCCATAAAAAAGTGGCGATGCGACCGCCGCATGAGACCAAACATGTGCTGGGTTATTTTCACGCAGGGGAGGAGAAACATGTGCAGCAGGCCATCGAAGCGGCACTGGCGGCCAAAGAAAGCTGGGCCAATACCAGTTGGGAGAACCGTGCCAATATCTTCCTGAAAGCGGCTGACCTGCTCGCCACGAAATACCGTCCGTATATCAACGGCACTACCATGCTGGGACAAAGCAAGAACGCTTTCCAGGCGGAGATCGATTCCGCCTGCGAGTTGATCGATTTCTTAAGGTTTAATGTTCATTTTCTTTCCGGGATCTATACACAGCAACCCAGCAGCGGACCGGGCATGCACAACCGGATGGAATACCGCCCGCTGGAAGGATTTGTCCTGGCGGTTACACCCTTCAACTTTACCGCCATTGCCGGAAACCTGCCCACCTCGGCTGCCATGTGCGGAAACGTGGTGGTATGGAAACCCGCCAATACAGAAGTGTATTCGGCGCAAATGATCATGCGTATATTGAAAGAAGCCGGGTTGCCGGATGGTGTGATCAACCTGATCTATGTAGATGGGCCCACGATCGGCAGGGTTTGTTTCAATCACCGCGACTTTGCGGGGGTGCATTTCACCGGATCCACCGGGGTGTTCAACAATATGTGGGAGACGATCGGCAGGAATATGGCGAATTACAGGTCCTACCCGAGGATCGTGGGTGAGACCGGCGGGAAAGATTTTGTACTGGCACATAAAAGCGCTGATCCCGATGTGGTGGTGACGGCACTCCTGCGCGGGGCGTTTGAGTACCAGGGACAGAAATGCTCGGCTGCCTCCCGCGCTTATATTCCCTCGAACATTGCGGAAGAAGTAAAGAAGAAACTGATAGCGGGGGTGAAGAGTTTTAAAATGGGAACCACCGAGGATTTCACCAATTTCATTAACGCCGTAATTGACGAAAAAAGTTTCAACAGTATCAAACGATATATCGACAACGCCAAAAAGGACCCAAAGGCGGAGATCTGGGTGGGTGGAAAATGCGACAGCAAAGAGGGCTGGTTCATTCAGCCTACGGTTATCCAGGCAAAGGATCCGAAATATGTAACCATGTGTGAGGAGATCTTTGGTCCCGTGCTGACCGTGTATATATACCCGGCCGGGAATTTTGAACGGGCGCTGGAACTGGTCGATAAAACATCACCTTATGCGCTCACCGGCGCCGTTATCGCGCGGGACAGGGCCGCAGTGGAACTTGCCACCAGCAGGCTGCGCAATGCCGCGGGGAATTTTTATATCAACGACAAACCCACGGGTGCCGTGGTGGGACAGCAGCCTTTTGGCGGCGCCCGGGGAAGCGGGACCAATGACAAAGCCGGCAGTATCCTGAATCTTTACCGCTGGCTGAGTGCGAGGACGATCAAGGAAACTTTTAACCCGCCGACAGATTACCGTTATCCGTTCATGCAGGAGAAATAAGGAGATAGAGTTGTAAATAAGAGGGGGCTTATTCCGGACAATTTTCTTTTATAAAAATCTGGTAAGCGGGCAGTTTTCCGAATTTATTCGACCATTTTTTCATTTTTGTACAGCCAATTAAACCGGATTCATACAGTTCAACTGCTGTATGGAAAGCTTTTTCCGTTTCTTTAGAAAATAAATAGGAATAGACCAGTTCTTCTCCGAACCAGCGTCTTTCATCATCCCCATAGTCGTCTGTTTTACGGAGCCACTCCCGGATCTCTGATTCTCCATACCTTTTTTTTCGCAGGTAGGTGATCAGGGTGTACATGTATTCAGCTTCTCCGGGGTCCAGTTTAACGGCCGTGGTATAGAAAAAGTATACAGAATCCTGGTAGGGGTGATTTTTCTTATCAAATCGCCGGCCCATGGTATGATAAAAATTAGCCGAGTCAATATTGTCGGTTAATCCGTTCCTGGCTGAATCAATCGCGGCCCTTCCGGATACATCATCTTTATACTTATCATACCGGACCTTATTCAGTCTTTTTTCGAATTCTGCCATTTGCAGCTGAATGCATTTCGCGCAATCAAACGTACGGTAGGAGGTGTCCTTCAGTAGTATTTCGTTATAATATCCGAGGGCCTTCCGGTAATCCTTTTTGAAACCATAAGCAACCCCCAGGTAATATTTTGGGACAAGCCAGCCAGGACTCATCTGTGTCGCTTTTTCAAGGATCTGAATAGCGCTGGTGTAATTCGATTTTCGCATTTCCAGTGCTCCTTTTGCGCTCAGTAAA
>JBGATE010000002.1:25620-51042 GCA_044229375.1 Chitinophagaceae bacterium | reverse complement strand
CATTAAAGGCGCCAATAATGCCGAATTGCTGGTCATGCCCGGTGAAACACAAACCCTGAAATGGGTGCCTGAAAAAGTCGGCATATTCCCGATGTATTGCACCGACTTCTGTTCCGCATTGCACCAGGAAATGCAGGGTTACATACGGGTAAGTCCTCCGGGTGCCAATGTGCCCCTTACCTTCAGTACAGGTAAGACAGCGCCGGCAACCACAGAGAAAAAAGATACAGCCACCAAAAAATAACGCGTTATGAAAAAGCTGATCCAATTATCATTTTTTGCAATGCTGCTCTTACTGGCAGCCTGCAACGAAAAGAAAACATCCGGCGACGTCACCACCGAACCCACCGTTACTACGGGCGGACAGGAAGCCGTAAAGGATGATGATTCACAAAAGGATATTGTAAAAGTGGCCGTTGGCTCCGCCGACCATACCACACTGGTGGCGGCACTGAAGCAAGCCGATTACGTGGATGATCTTTCCAATGCCGGTCCGTTCACGGTATTCGCGCCCACCAACGCCGCATTCAACAAACTGCCGGCCGGTACGGTTGACGGTTTGATGAAAGATGATAAAAAGGCCGATCTGCAGAATATCCTGGAATACCATGTTTCCATTGGTGTTTTCAAGGAAAATATGTTGCAGGACGGCCAAAGTATCGGCCAGGCAAACGGCAACAACATCACGATCAGCAAGTCTGCGGACGGGAAAATTAAAGTGAACGGTACCGCCAATGTGATCGCGGCAATTCCTGCCAGCAACGGGCTGATCTATGTCATTGACGAAGTGTTGCTTCCGCCGGCGAAAAAATAGTTTATTCGTTTATAGTTGAGAGGTTTTACAGCATCTACTTCCGGGGCGTAATGCCCCGGAGGTTTTTAAAAGCGAAACGATGAAGAATCCAAATAACCTTTTGAGTGTCCCCTCCAGGATTTTAGTGGCGTTTGCATCCGGCGCGCTGATCGCGGTGTTCTTCCTGCCGGCCTGGCGCATCGACCTGTTCGCCCCGCAATATCCCGAAGGGCTGACGATGAATATCTGGATCAAAGGGCTTTCCGGAGATGTGGAAGTGATCAACGGCCTGAATCATTATATCGGTATGAAACCCATTCATGAAAACATGTTCCCGGAATTCAAATTCCTTCCTTATGTTGTGGGTTTCTTCATGCTGCTGGGAATGCTGGTAGCCATTACCGGGAGAAGAAAATTCCTCTTTGCCTACCTGGTATTAACCGGTATCGGCGGTGTGCTGGCCATTTATGATTTTTACAACTGGTGTAAGGATTACGGCAGCAACCTCGACCCCAAGGCGCCCATCCAGGTACCGGGCCTTACCTATGAGCCTCCGATCATTGGTCATAAAAGACTGCTGAATTTTGATGCCTATTCCTTCCCCGATATCGGCGGATGGGTGGTGATCGGGGCGGGCATCCTCGCTTTTACGGTATGGTTCGTAGAATGGTACCGTCATCGCAAACCCGACAGTTTTATCAGCCGGAAACTGGCGGTTCCTTCCCTGTTCTTCCTTTCACTCGCCCTGCTTTCTTTTTCCTGCAATACCAAGCCTGCGCCTTTTGAGACAGGAAAGGATAATTGCCACTTTTGTAAAATGGGGGTCACCGATACCCGTTTTGGCGGCGAGCTGATCACTAAAAAAGGGAAGATCTTTAAATTCGATGACCTGAGCTGCCTGGTTCGTTTCCTGAATGGCGGAGGTGAAGAAGAATCCAATATTACCCAAACCCTTACCGTGTTATTTGAAAGACCGAATGAATTCCTGGATGTAAAAAAAGCGGTCTTTGTTGTTAGCCCCGAATTAAGAAGCCCCATGGGCAGCCATTCCGCAGGATTCAGCACACGGGAAAAAGCGGATGAATTCACCACCGGCAAACAGGCGGAAACCTTCAACTGGCAACAACTTTATGAAAAGGTAAAATAAGATGCAGTTCCTGCTGGTCATAATATGTTTATTCCTCTCCCTGCCCGGTAATTCCCGCCGTATCTCCGTCGCTCCAGGCCAGTTTAAGAACGCTGTGGCCCTTGCAGCCCCGGGTGACACGATCATCCTGAAAGCCGGTTTATATAAGGAGGGCAGTATTGTGGTCGCCAAACCACTTACGATCATCGGCGAAGGCAAAGTGATACTGGACGGCGAAAACAAATATGAGATCCTTACCCTTAGCGGGAAGCACATCACCGTGAAGAACCTGGTGCTGCAAAACGCCGGGTATTCCGCCCTCAATGATTTTGCAGCGGTGAAGATCATTGATGCTACCGGTCTGACACTTGAAAACAACCGTATCCTCTATTCCTATTTTGCGGTGCATGTTTCGAATTCAACTGATTTTTCCATCCGAAACAACTACATCAAGGGCATTCCCCGTTCCGAGCAACTGTCAGGTAACGGCATCCATCTCTGGAAATGCGATAATGCACGTATCGATAACAACCGGGTGGAAGGCCACCGGGACGGCATCTATTTCGAATTTGTCACCCATTCTTTTATCCGTGATAATATCAGTGAAAAGAATATCCGCTACGGTCTTCACTTTATGTTCTCCAACGATGACTCTTACCAGCAAAATACGTTCCGGAACAACGGGGCCGGCGTAGCGGTGATGTATTCCAAAAAAGTGCGAATGGAGGGAAATCATTTCGAACTGAACTGGGGTCCCTCATCCTATGGCATCCTGCTGAAAGATATCACCGACAGTTATATCAGCCAGAATACCTTTTACCGGAACACAGTGGGGATCCACATGGAAGGGTCAAGCCGTATCGAGATCCAGAAAAATATTTTCAAATCCAACGGCTGGGCCCTAAAGATCCAGGCCAGTTGCGACGACAATATCTTTCACCATAATAACTTTTTGGGGAACAGTTTTGATGTGGGCACCAACGGAACGCTGGTGCTGAACAAGTTTGACAGTAATTACTGGGATAAATACGAAGGCTATGATATTGACAGGAACGGTTACGGCGATGTACCCTATCACCCGGTGAGCATGTATTCGATGATCGTGGAGCAAAATCCCCATACCCTGATGCTGTTCCGGAGTTTAATGGTACAGTTGATGGACAAGGCGGAAAAAGCCATACCGGGTCTTACCCCTGAAAACCTCGCCGACAACAAACCTTTCATGAAATCACTGAAATTATGATCCGTATTGAAAATATTTCCAAACGCTTCCGCCGCCTGCAGGTGCTGGACAACATCAGCGCCGCTTTTGAAAAAGGACAGGTGGTTTCCCTGATCGGCCCTAACGGGTCGGGCAAGACCACGCTGATCAAATGCGTTCTCGGTATGGTGCGGCCCGACAGCGGAACGATCACCGTGCAGGATCAGCGGATCAACGGTCACCCTTCCTACCGTAAAGAGATCGGGTATATGCCACAGATCGGCCGTTACCCCGATAATATGAAGGTTGGTCACCTGTTCAGCATGCTGCAGAATATCCGGGAGGTGAAGGATGAAGCAACGGACCGGGAACTGATCCGGGGATTTGAACTTGAAAAGATCTATGGTAAACCGATGCGCACCCTGAGCGGGGGTACCCGCCAGAAAGTTAGCGCCGCGCTGGCCTTCTTTTTTGATCCGTCTATCCTGATACTGGATGAGCCGACAGCCGGGCTCGACCCGCTTTCATCGGAGATCTTGAAGGAAAAGATCCTGCGGGAAAAGAAAAAGGGGAAACTCATCCTTATCACTTCGCATATCCTGAGCGACCTGGATGAGATGACCACCCATATCATGTATTTGCAGGAAGGGAAGCTGCAGTTCTTCAAAGATATAGAGACCGTGCAGGAAGAAACCGGTGAGCTGCGGCTGGGCAAGGCCATCGCCCGGATCATGAAAGGCGAGGAATTCACCGGCGAATGGATCGACCGGATGCTGGAAGTAAAAAAAGATGAAGGGATCAGTTAATCGTTGTTAATGATGAAGCTTACCAAATATGTGCTGTATGATATCCTGAGAAGCAAGATCATCCTTGCCTACACGCTATTCCTGCTCGTGCTGTCGGTGAGTATGTTCCAGATGGAGGAGAACAGCAGTAAGGCCATGCTCAGCCTGCTCAACATCGTATTGATCGTTTTGCCGCTCGTCAGTCTTGTTTTCACAACGATCCACTATTACAATTCGTACGAATTCATTGAACTCATGTCTTCGCAGCCCATGAGCCGGAGCCGGATATTCCTGAGCGAATATGCGGGAGTAAGTTTTTCTTTGCTCAGCGCCTTCCTGGCCGGTGTGGGAATTCCGGTACTGATCTTTGCTGCCGATGCCACGGGTTACGCTTTACTGTTCACGGGTTTTTGCCTGACACTGGTCTTCACATCCATCGCCTTTCTCGCCTCCGTTATTGCAAGAGACAAGGCAAGAGGGATCGGGTTCGCCCTGCTGCTATGGTTCTATTTCGCCCTTATTTACGACGGGCTGGTGATGATCATCCTTTTTTCCTTCAGCGATTACCCGCTGGAAAAACTGACCTTATTGCTTTCCGCGCTGAACCCGGTTGACCTGGGCCGCATTTTCATTATGCTCAAAATGGATATCAGCGCTCTTATGGGTTATACCGGTGCGCTTTACAAGGATTTCTTCGGGAGCGGTACGGGCATTTTGTTCACTGCCGGAATCATGGTGATCTGGATCATCGTACCGGCATGGCTGGCACTCCGGAGATTCAGGAAAAAAGATTTGTGAGTAAACAGAAAAACCAAAAACAGGATTTGTATGAATGTCCAGTCATCCTTTTTGCGAAAAGACAGCAGTAATCCGGCACCCTCCGATTCTCTTACTCAAATTCAGCAGGGATGGTGAAAGTAATCATTGGCCTCAGTCTTTTTGGCCTGTACCTTTTGTATAGTGTGATGGTTTATACAAAGGGAACGGAAAACAACCAAACGATTCCGCCAGACGAATGGGTAAGTGTTTCAAAAGGAAAGGAGCTTTTCCAGCAACACAACTGTACCTCCTGTCACCAGTTATACGGTTTGGGTGGTTATCTTGGACCCGAACTCACCAGCGCTTACAGCGATCCGCTGCGGGGAGAAAATTATATGCGGGCCTTTCTTCAGTCGGGCGGGCCGCGCATGCCGAAATTCGGATTCAGCAAAGAAGAGATTGACGCGCTCATCCATTATCTGAAATATGTGGATCGCACAGCTATTACCAATAAGAACAGGGATAAATGATAAAACCAGCAGCCATAAACGAAAAATACGGCACGGATAAGGCCGCCAAAAACTTTCTTGTGCTGTCCATGTCCTACCTGCTGGTTGGTTTGTTGCTGGGCGTTATCGGGGGCTTTCAGTACATACTGCCTCCCTTGCTGAAAGAACAGTTATCCTTTCAGAAAACCAGGCCCCTGCACGTTTACCTGGTCATCACCTGGATATTCACCGCAGCACAGGCGGGCATATATTATTACCTGCCCCGCATCGCCAACCGCCCTGTTCACTGGCCAAACGGGATCCGGATCCAGCTCTTTCTCCAGGCTTCCGTATCGGTGCTGGTCATGGTCTTTTTTTTCATGGGACGTTTCGGCGGCAGGGAATACCTGGAGTTTCCGCCCTGGCTGGGCATCTTCATCTTCCTGTCATGGGTTCCCTTTGCCATAAACTTTTTCCTGACCCTGAAACCCGATTACAGGAAGGCCCCGGTGTATATCTGGAGCTGGACAACCGGTATCCTTTTCTTTTTTATCACGCTCAGCGAATCTTACCTCTGGTTATTGGATCATTTCCGCAACAATATCGTACGCGACGTGACGATACAATGGAAGGCCCTGGGGTCAATGGTAGGGAGCTGGAATATGCTGGTCTACGGCACCGGCATGTATATCATGGAAAAAATGAGCGGTGATACAAAGACCTTTCGTTCTCCGACCGCATTCTTTTTCTATTTTCTGGGGTTAACGAACCTCCTGTTTAACTGGGGTCACCACACGTATATCGTCCCGGCAGCACCCTGGATAAAAACGGTGGCGTATGTGATCAGCATGACGGAACTTCTGATCCTTGCCTATATCATTTACCAGTGGCGTAAAACCATGGATGGTGCAAGAAAAAATTACCACCTGATCCCCTACCGTTTCCTGACCTATGCAGATGTATGGATCCTGCTGAACCTTACCCTGGCCATCGCCATTTCTGTTCCGGCCTGGAACTACTATACACACGGCACCCATATCACCGTGGCACATGCCATGGGCTCCACGATCTGCATCAATACGATGCTGCTCTTCGCATCCATATTCTATATTCTGCAGAAAGAGGGATCTGGTTTTGCTGATAAAAAGAAACGGACCATTCATTATGGCATGCTTATTACCAACGGCGCCCTGCTCATTTTCTGGATCTCCCTGCTCGGCAGCGGGCTGGTGAAGATCAGCGGGAAACTGAATAACGAGTCTTTCTTCCGGGTCATGCAAAAAAGCCAGCCATGGTTCAGGTTATTCGCTTATAGCGGGATATTTACCATGCTTGGTCTCGTGATATTGTCAGCAACCGCTATCATACTGATCCGGTCAAAACGGGAAATCAAAGTTTCATTCGGTGCACCGGCCGGTACCAATCCTGAAACTGCAGAGATTATTCCTGGAAGAACGTAATTGGAATGAGGAGGAAGTGAATCCTGAAAATAATATCCTCATATCCAGGTCATTAGAATTTTGTTGGCTGCACACCGCATCAACTTGGCCAACCCTGGCTGATTTATAGCAGTTATAAATCAGATAAAAACAATTTGAATAAAAAAACGCTGTTCTATATTTGCGCAATGCGACAGGTTTTTTCAATATTATTTATTCTTTTGCTCCTTGGCCAGTCGCTGAGTCATTGGGTGACCCTGGCCGCTTTTAAAATAAACCAGGCCTGGATCGCCAAAAACACCTGTGAAAACCGGTTTCTCCCCCAGCTAAAATGCAAAGGGAATTGTGTTTTGATGAAAAAGCTGAAGCAAAAGGAAGAAGAAGAGAAAAAGGAACCGGCGCAACTTAAACTCGAAGTTTTATCCGTCATTGTTTCTTCCCGGACTTTTTACGCCACAGACCCCGACGCTGTGCCTGATAACATTGTAACGAAACCTTTATCACCCCGTAAAACCGGGATCCCCATTGACATGTCTTTCGCATTTTTTCATCCTCCCCGAGGATGCTGATTTTCCCGCTCCCGCCATTTTCATACCTGTAACAGAAACAAGAACCGGCAAACTGAAGGGGATGCTGTAATAACCCATGTAAGCGGGATATTGAAGTCATTTTACTGCTCCCCATAAAACCGAACTGCCGATCTCTGTATTGGTGTTAATTAATACGATAAACTGAATAGTATATGAAAAAAATACTTGTACTCGTCTTGTTGCTCATATCCGGCATCATAGCCAATGCCCAAAAGGAAGGCTGGAAGGAAATGCATTCATTTCATGATGTGATGAGTGCTACGTTCCATCCCTCTGAGGAAAATGACCTCCAGCCGCTTCGGAACAATGCTGCCACTCTTCTGGAAAAGGCCAAAGCCTGGAAAAATTCCGAAGTTCCGGCAGGGTATAACAGCGAAATGACCCAATCAATATTAAAAAAGCTAGTTGCGGAATGTGAGGCCATTAACGGCGCGGTGAAAAAGAACAAGCCCGATGCCGAACTGAAATCCATAATCGCAAAAGCACATGACACTTTTCATGAAATAATGGAAAAGTGTAAAATATAATCCCCTTATCAATCTTAAAAAACTTATATGAAAAAGAGCAGCTTATTTATTACCGTAATCGCAGCGGGATTTTTTCTGAATTCCTGCACAAAAGACAAATCTGAATATGATCCGAATGTAAAAGCTGAGGTATCCATGGAGTTTGATAATATCGTCGGCGCCTCCGATCTGCAGCTGAACACCGGCAATTACCTTAATGGCGTGGGACAAAATTTTACCGTAACAACCATAAAGTACTTTGTCAGCAATTTCACTTTTACCAGAACTGACGGCACCGTGTATACGGTTCCGCAGGACGATTGCTATTTCCTGGTTGATGAAAGCCAGGCGGCTTCCCTTACACCGGTTATGAAGATACCGGAAGGTGAATACAAATCAGTAAGTTTCGTTTTGGGTGTGGACAGCCTGCGCAATACAAAGGATGTGAGCCAGCGCACCGGCGTGCTGGATGTAAGCGGTGCGGCTGCCGGTATGTACTGGAGCTGGAACAGTGGCTATATCTTCTATAAACTGGAAGGCACTTCGCCCGGTGTGGCTCCCTTCAAATATCATATTGGCGGGTTTGGAGGTTATTCAACTCCCACCACCAATAATATCCGCACTTTTACACTTGACCTGACCGTAAGAGGCACTGCCAAAGTGAAAACCGGGAAAGACACCAATATCCACCTGATGGTAGACGTGCTCAAAGCAATTGCAGGTACGACGAATATGACATTCGGAACGCCGGCGGAAATTCATTCACCCACGGCCGGCGCCGTTATCGCCAATAACTACACCCAGATGATCTCGCATGATCATACTGAAAACTGACGCATATGTACCGAAAAAGTTTCGTGGTTATTATCCTCTTTCTTGCAGGCATATTTGCCTGCAGGAAAGAGCTTATTGAATCTTTTGCCGGGTTTGCAAAACCCTCCTATTTCCCTCAGCCGGTTTATCATTTCAGCACCAACCCCGTTACAAAAGAGGGGTTTGAACTGGGACGGAAACTGTTTTATGATACGCGGCTGTCTGTTAACAATACGGTTAGTTGCGGCAGTTGTCATATCCAAACCTCCGCCTTCACCCATCATGGACACACGGTAAGCCACGGGATTTTTGACCTGCTGGGTACCCGCAACGCACCGCCAATTATGAACCTGGCCTGGAATACCAGTTTTATGTGGGATGGCGGTATCGTGGATATGGACCTGCAATCCGTTGCTCCGATCACAAACCCCGTAGAGATGGGAGAGACAATGCCCAATGTGCTGGCCAAACTGAAAAACTCGGCAGAATATCCCCGGTTGTTTAAAAATGCCTTTGGCAGCGAAGAAATAACCACGAACGGTTTTCTAAAGGCCCTCTCCCAGTTCATGTCCATGTGTGTGAGCAGCAACAGCAGGTACGATAGCGTGATGCGTAACGAACCGGGCATCCGTTTCACCGAAGCCGAAGCCGAAGGACGCAGTATTGTACAGCAAAAATGCGGATCTTGTCATCCTGAACCATTGTTCACGGATTTCAGTTTCCGCAATAACGGGTTAAATCCCAGCATGGTCAATGATGAGGGCCGTTACCTGGTTACCCAACTTGAAGCCGACAGGTATAAATTTAAAGTACCCAGCCTCCGCAACCTGGCTTATACGGCTCCTTTTATGCATGACGGCCGGTTTCTTAGCCTGGAGTCAGTACTGGACCATTACAACGGGCATGTGCAGTCTATGCCAACCCTGGATCCGCTCCTGCAGCAGAACGGTCAAACAGGTATCCCGCTTTCAGAAAACGATAAAGTCAGGATAACAGCCTTTCTACAAACACTGAACGACCGGTCTTTCCTTTTTGATCGCCGGTTTGCAGAACAATAGCACCCGTTTACCATGATATGTAAAAAGAAAATTTTTTCCATTCTTGCAGTATTACTCGCCTTTGAAACCGTACATGCATGCGATATCTGCGGCTGCGGGGTGGGAAGTTATTATGTAGGTATTCTGCCCGAGTTCCGGAAAAAATTTGTTGGTCTGAGATACCAGAATAAAGGATTGATGACCCATCTGGGTAATGATGGCCGGCGCACCTACCTTACTACGGACGAAACCTATCATATCGCCGAGTTATGGGGAGCCATCAATATCGGGAAAAAATTCAGGTTACTGGGATTTATTCCTTACAACTTCATTATAAGAAAAAACCAGGGTGTATCCATCCGTAAAAGCGGAACGGGAGATATAGCGCTGATGGGTTATTACCAGTTGCTGACCACGCGTAAGCCCGCTTCAGGCAATAAAATGCTTGTACAGTCTCTCTGGGCCGGGGCCGGGATGAAGTTGCCCACCGGACGATACAACCCTGCCGACAAAAATGTTTCGGAAAGTATACAGAACACATTCCAACTGGGCACCGGGAGTTTGGATTTTATGCTGCAGGCTGTTTATGATATCCGCCTGCAGGACGCCGGTATTAACACGAACATCAGTTACAAATTTAATACGACCAATCGGTTTGAATACAGGTATGGAAATAAGTTCACCATGAATATGCTCGGCTATTATAAATTCAAACTGGGAAAGAGCAGCAGTGTGGGACCGAACGCCGGTTTCATGTTTGAAACATCTGAAAAAGATATAAAGAACAACAGTACATTAATTTTTGATTCTGGCGGGAATGTTTTTACAGGCACTGCCGGGTTTGAGTTTTCCTGGAAAAAGATTTCACTTGGCGCCAATTACCAGGCACCCTTCAGCCAGCAACTGGCTGAAGGAAAAGTGAAATCGCGCGACCGGGTGATGGCGCACTTAAGCTTCACATTATAGCTCACCGAGGGGCTGCAAATCAATGCATACAACAGGGTATTTTTCCCTTTCCTGATCAAAATCATGCCCTCTTCTGAATATCTTCAGAACTGCGAGATGAACATGTTGTTAATTTAGCGGCTAGGAGAGGAAAAATATGCCCGCACTGAAAGAAACAACCCAACAACTCCGCTGTTACCATTGCGGGGAAACATGCCCCGATGACCAGGTCCGGCTTGAAGAAAAAAATTTCTGCTGCGAAGGCTGCAAAATGGTATACCAGATCCTGAGCCAGAGCGATCTCTGCGAGTATTACAATCTGAATGAAAATCCCGGTATCAGCCAGCGGATAAAAGTGCGGAAGGATAAATTCGCGTACCTGGATGATGAAAAGATCCAGTTGCAACTGATCCATTTCAGGGATGAGCAGCAGGTACATGTTACTTTTTACCTACCGCAGATGCACTGCAGTTCCTGCCTGTACCTGCTGGAAAACCTGCATCGGATCAACCCGGGGGTTGTTTCCAGCAAGGTTAATTTCACCCGTAAGGAAGCGGATATCGTGTTCCTGCGGGGAAAGACCAGTCTGCGCACGGTTGCAGAAACCGTTGCCGCCATTGGTTACGAACCTTATATCAGCCTGAACGATCTGAAAGAAAAACGCCCTCCCATCGACAGGGATATGGTGTACCAGCTTGGAGTGGCCGGTTTTTGTTTCGGAAATATCATGCTGATGAGTTTCCCGGAATACCTTGGTATCGATGCCAGTGAAACCGCCCTGCGGGGTGTTTTCCGATGGATCAATTTCGGTCTTGCCATCCCGGTGCTGTTGTATTCTTCCCTTCCCTTTTATACATCATCGTGGAAAGGCCTGAAACATAAATTCCTGAATATCGATACCCCGATCGCATTAGCGATCATCATTACGTTTATCCGAAGCGCTTACGAAGTGATCAGCGGAACCGGGGGCGGTTATTTTGATTCGATGGCGGGTATCGTCTTCTTTATGCTTGCCGGGAGGATCCTGCAGGACAAGACCTACCGCCAGCTGTCTTTTGAACGCGATTATACTTCTTATTTCCCCATCGCGGTCAGCCTGTTGAAGGAAGACGGAGAGACAACGGCACAATTGCCTGATATCAAGCCCGGTGATACTCTGCTCATCCATCACGAAGAGCTGATACCGGCCGACGGGATCCTGACAAAGGGTAAGGCTTTCATTGATTACAGTTTTGTAACGGGCGAATCACTGCCGGTATTGAAGGAAGTGGGAGAACTGGTCTATGCCGGCGGCAAACAGACCGGTGGCAATATTGAAATACTGGTGGTGAAAGAAGTCGCACAAAGCTACCTGACCAAACTCTGGAACAAAGACGAGATGAAAGAAGAAGCCGGCAGGAAGAGTGTTTCGTTCGTTCATTTGCTCAGCCGGTATTTCACCTATATCGTTCTGACGATCGCCACAGTTACGGCCATTTACTGGCAGCTCAATGATCCATCGAAATGCTGGCCCGCCGTGACCGCTATTTTCATTATTGCCTGTCCCTGCGCCTTACTGTTGTCGAACACTTTTACCAACGGCAATATCCTGCGGATCCTTGGCCGCAACCGTTTCTACCTGCGCAGTGCACAGGTGATCGAGGATATTGCAAAGTCCACCCATATCGCGTTTGACAAAACGGGTACGCTCACTTCCGCCCGGCAGCAGGTTATACACTATGAAGGAATCACTTTAACCCCGGCGCAATTGCAACAGGTTGCCGCGCTGGCAGCCTGCTCCACTCACCCGCTGAGCAAGTCCCTGGCATCTTTTATCGGAACAAACGGAAAGCTGCGGGTGGAAAGCTTTACCGAAATGACCGGGCAGGGTATTGCGGGCCTGGTGAATGCTGAACGGATCAAACTGGGTTCCCGGGAATTTATTACCGGCAAAACAGGTCAGCAAACGGGTACGGCAGTGTTCGTGAGCCTCCATGATATGCCTTACGGGCATTTTACTTTTCACAATCATTACCGGGAAGCCTTACCCGGACTGATCACCGAACTGAAAAAGGATTTCAGGTTATCCGTCCTATCGGGCGATAACGAATCTGAAAAATTGAACCTTCAAAACCTGATGGGGAAAAAGACCACGCTCCTGTTCCGTCAGCAACCGGAGGATAAATTAAATTACATTCAATACCTGCAGCAACAGGGAGAAAAAGTGATGATGATCGGCGACGGACTAAACGATGCAGGGGCCCTGAAACAAAGTGATACAGGGATCGCTGTGACAGAGCAATCCAACAATTTCACGCCTTCCAGTGACGCAATTATTGAGGCGGATCAATTAAACCGGCTTCCTGTTTTCATCCGGCTCTGCCGGGCCAACCGGCAAATTGTCATGGCAAGTTTTATCCTTTCCATAGTATATAATATCATCGGGTTGTTTTTCGCGGTGCAGGGAACGCTTTCCCCGCTTATCGCGGCCATCCTGATGCCCAGCAGCTCACTGAGCATCTTACTCATCACCTTTGGCAGCAGCAGCCTGCTGGCCAGGCGGATGAGGCTCTGAAGCGGTGATAATACGGGAGGGTGATAAAAATCAGTTGAGGGCTTGATAATGGTTAACTATGACCTATCAGGCCGGGAATACTTTTACGCGGAACAAAAACAAGGCATGAGTGTAATTCTTATTTTGCTGATTGCCAGCATTTCTGTTGCTGGAATTTTCCTTTTTGCTTTTTTATGGGGTGTGAAAACAGGACAGTTTGAAGATGATTATTCACCTGCCTCCCGGATACTATTTGATGACAAGCCCTCCTCCTCTACCAAAACCAAATAAATAATACCGGTTATGCAAGTTGAAAAGTTCTATTATGACAACAAGATCGTGAAGGCATTCGGGTTCGCCACGATCCTATTCGGCATCGTGGGTATGCTGGCAGGATTATGGGCAGCCATCCAGATCTATTACCCGGCAGCCAGCCTGAACCTTGCTGCCACCACATTCGGGAGAATGCGGCCGCTCCATACCAATGCGATCATTTTTGCATTTGTGGGCAATGCATCCTTCGCGGGCATTTATTATTCCTTGCAGCGGTTGTGCAAGGCTAGGATGTGGAGTGATAAACTGAGCTGGATCCATTTCTGGGGCTGGCAGGCGATCATCGCTGCCGCTGCCATAACCCTGCTGATGGGAAAGACAACCGGTAAGGAATATGCCGAACTGGAATGGCCGATCGATATCGCCATCACACTGGTGTGGGTGATATTCGGTATCAACATGTTTGGCACTATCATCAAAAGAAGGGAAAAACATCTTTATGTGGCCATCTGGTTTTATATCGCCACCTGGGTGACCGTGGCCATGCTGCATATTGTAAACTCGATCGAGATCCCGGTCTCCGCATTCAAAAGTTACAGCTGGTATGCAGGTGTGCAGGACGCGCTGGTGCAATGGTGGTACGGACACAATGCCGTGGCCTTCTTCCTTACCACACCGGTATTGGGCCTGATGTACTATTTTCTTCCCAAGGCGGCCAACCGTCCCGTTTATTCGTATAAGCTTTCCATCATCCACTTCTGGGCCCTGATCTTTATCTATATATGGGCGGGACCTCACCACTTATTATATACCGCCTTGCCCGACTGGGCACAATCCCTCGGGGTTGTTTTTTCCATCATGCTCATCGCGCCGAGCTGGGGCGGTATGCTCAACGGGTTGTTCACCCTTCGCGGAGCCTGGGACAAAGTGAGGGAGGATCCCGTGCTGAAGTTCATGGTGGTGGCCATTACCTAGTGACTGGACAATCGCCCACGTGCATATCGGCGGCCTGGGCTGGAACGGGTTCCTGGCATTTTCCATTTTATATTTTATGATCCCCAAAATGTGGGGGACCACGCTTTATTCAAAAAAATTGGCCACTAACCACTTCTGGCTGGGTACCGTGGGCATCATCCTGTATGCCGTACCGCTATACTGGGCAGGTTTTGAACAGAGTATCATGTGGAAGCAATTCACACCTGAAGGACAGCTCAAGTTCGACTTCATGCAGACTGTTACCAATATCAAACCGATGTACTGGGCCCGCAGTATCGGGGGTGCCCTTTACCTAACCGGTGCGTTGATGATGGTGTATAATTTATGGAAGACCATCGCCAAAGGCACATTTATTCCCAATGAAGCTGCTGAGGCTCCGGCATTGATCAGAGAAAAAAATCATAAAAAGGAATACTGGCACCGTGTCATAGAAAGAAAACCGCTGACCATGCTGGTGCTGAGCCTGATCCTTGTTGCCATCGGCGGACTGGTGCAGATGATACCCACCTTCCTGGTCAAGTCAAATGTGCCCACCATCGCGAGCGTAAAGCCGTACACACCGCTGGAACTCCAGGGAAGGGATATTTATGTAAGGGAGGGATGTTATACCTGTCACTCGCAAATGATCCGGCCCTTCCGGGATGAAGTGGCACGATACGGCGAGTATTCGAAAGCCGGTGAATTTGTTTATGACCATCCGTTCCAGTGGGGCAGCAAACGAACCGGTCCGGACCTTGCTCGGGAAGGCGCGGATAAGAACAGGCGTCCCGACTCCTGGCATTATAACCACCTGTATGATCCTACTTCCACATCTCCCGGTTCCATTATGCCAAGGTATATCTGGCTGCTGGATAATGAACTGGATACCGGCAGCACAGCGGCGAAGATCAGGGCCATGCGGAAAATGGGTGTGCCTTATCCAGAGGGATACGACAAACTGGCAAACAATGACCTGATGAAACAGGCCAACAGTATCGCCGACAACCTCAAAAAGGAAAAGATCGAAACCCCGCCCAATGCAGAGATAATAGCGGTGATCGCCTACCTGCAGCGGTTGGGCCGCGACATACAGTCTGAACCCAAACCGGTCGCTGAAAAAAAATAAATAATCGTTATGAAATTTATTAACTACCTGGAAAAAGTAAGCGGAGTGGATATAATGGCCATGACGTCGCTGCTGATCTTCTTTTTGTTCTTTGTGGTAATGCTCACCTGGGTATTCAGGACCAAAAAGAAAGACTTTAATGATGTCAGCCGCATTCCGCTCGATAACCAGGAATATCAAAAACCGTAATGAACCTGTTATGCGAAACTTAAAAAAATATATAGCCGGTCTGTTAATGGCCTTATTACTGTTCTCTGTTCAGCCTGCCTGGGCGGCCGGCCCTCCTGGTCCTTCACTGCTGGACAACCCGCTCGCGCTTACCCTGCTGCTCATTATGCTGGTACTACTGATCGTAATCGGTATACTTGCCACTATCATGATCGGCGCAGCGGATGTTAACCTCAAGAGAAAAAAAGAAACGGGTGGCGGTAAAGCCGTGGTCATGACCCTGCTGCTGATCCTAACATCGGCCATACTGTATGCGCAGGATCCCGCTGCGGGGACCACCGTTACGCCCGCTGCCACCACCATCGGCGGCATGGACAAAACGACCTTTTATATCATGGTGGCGGTTCTTTTTGTCGAGCTGCTGGTCATCCTCGCACTGCTGATGAATATTAAACTCCTGCTGAGGAAAGAAAAAGAAAAACTGGTTAGCGTCGAAGAAAAGCTTGAGGCGGAGAAAGAAAAAGCGACAAGACTCAGCTGGTGGGATCGCTTCAACAGGTTAAGACCGGTTAGTGAAGAAGCGGGACTTGACCTGGGACATGAATACGATGGCATCCGCGAACTGAACAACCGTCTCCCGCCCTGGTGGCTTTATGGTTTTTACGGCACCATCCTGTTTGCGATCATCTACCTCTGGCGTTTTGAAGTATCCCATACCGGGCCCTCGAGCAAGGAAGAATATGAAAGATCCGTGGCAAAGGCCGAGATCAGGATCCAGGAATACCTGAAGAAAAAAGGAGAGTCGGTAGATGAGAACACTGTAAAACTGCTGGCCGGTGCTGAAGACCTGGCTGCAGGAAAAGCCATTTTCACAGATCCTTCCAAATGCCCTGCCTGCCATAATGCGGATGGCGGCGGAAACGCCGTCGGTCCCAATCTCACAGATGAGTACTGGCTTTACGGCGGCGGTGTGAAAGATATATTCAAGACCATTAAATACGGCACCAGTAAGGGTATGAGAAGCTGGAAGGATGACCTGTCGGCCAAACAGATCGCCCAGGTGTCCAGTTATGTTATTTCCCTGAAAGGCAGTAAACCCGCCAACCCCAAGGAACCGCAGGGAGAACTGTTCAAGGAAGAAGCGGCACCGGCTTCTGCCGACTCCGTAACAGCCGGCGGTAAATAAGAAAATTCGGAAAAAGTGAAAAGGAGAGCATATGAGCGAGAAATCAGAAACAAACCCAACGGAAGAAGCCAATGAATCCTTTCGCGACAGGATCGCTACTGTAGATGCGAAAGGACATCGGAAATGGATCTTCGCGCAAAAACCAAAGGGACGGTTTTATACGATCCGTACCTGGGTTAGCTGGGGATTCTTTGCGCTTTTCTTCGCGCTTCCGTTCATCAAACTGAATGACAGGCCGCTGTTTCTTTTCAATATCCCCGAGGCCAAATTCATCATCTTCGGCAGGATCTTCTGGCCGCAGGATTTTTTCATCTTTGGCCTGACGATGGTACTTTTCATCATCTTCATCGTACTGTTTACCGCCGCGTTCGGGCGTTTGTTCTGCGGATGGGTTTGCCCGCAGACCATATTCATGGAAATGCTTTTCCGGAAAGCGGAATACCTCATTGAGGGGGATGCGGCCCGCCAGCGGATGCTGAAAAATGCACCCTGGACCGCTCAAAAGATCCGGATAAAGCTCACCAAGCATATTGTTTTCTTCGTCCTCGCATTTGTAATCGCCAACTTCTTCCTCGCTTATATCATTGGCATTGATGAACTGAAAAAGATCGTCAGTGAACCTATCAGCGAACACTTTGTTGGTTTTCTCGCCATCATTGTCTTCTCGGCTGTTTTTTACGGGGTCTATGCTTTCTTCCGGGAACAGGTTTGCACGGTGGTTTGTCCCTACGGCCGATTGCAGGGTGTATTGCTCGACCGTAACTCGATGATCGTGGCCTATGATCACAAACGCGGGGAACCAAGGGGTAAATATTCAAAAGACCAGGCGGTTGTTTCCGGCCTTGGCGATTGTATCGACTGCTTCCAATGTGTAAAAGTGTGCCCGACCGGTATCGATATCCGCAACGGAACACAAATGGAATGCGTGGGCTGCACCGCCTGTATTGATGCCTGCGACAAAATGATGGTGGCCACCAATCGTCCCAAAGGGCTCGTACGCTATGCTTCCGAGAATGGCATTACCGAAGGAAAAAAACTGCGGTACACTTCCCGGATGAAATTCTATACGTTGCTGCTACTACTCATTTCGGGCTTACTGGCTTTCCTGCTGATCAGCCGGAAAGATATCGACGGCACGATCATACGCACAAAGGGCCTTACCTACCAGGAAAGGGGAACCGACAGCCTTTCCAACCTATTCAACATAAGTGTCATCAATAAAACAATAAAAGACATTCCGGTCACCCTGCAACTGGAAGGAGAGGCGGGGAAAGCCGGAAAGATCGAACTGGTAGGTACCAAAAGCATCCACCTCAAACAGGAGGACCAGGCGAAAGGATCTTTCTTCGTGGTATTGCCCAGGAGTTATGTGAAAAGCCGGAAAATGGCTATCAGCATCGGCCTTTACCAGGGTGAGAAACATATCACCACGCTGAAAACAAATTTTACCGGGCCGTTTAAAAGATATTAAACTTTGTGTTATGAACTGGGGAAACAGGTTATTACTCGCATTCATCGTTTTCGGGGCAGGAATGTTCTTCCTGGTGTACCGTTCTGTATCCACCCGGTTTGAACTGGTGGAAAATGATTACTACAAGCAGGAGCTTCGTTACCAGCAGGTGATCGATGGAAAGCAGGAAGCGGGAAACCTGTCCGCCTCCGTTACGGTCTCTCAAACAGAAAATGGGATCCAGGTGCAGTTGCCGGAAGAAATGAAGGATAAAAAGATCAGCGGCGAGGTCTGGTTCTATTGTGCTTATGACGAAAGGAAGGACAGGAAATTCAATCTCGAAACGGATACAAACGCTGTCCAGTCATTTACACCCGCCCAGGTGCATCCCGGAAATTACACCGTAAAGATCAGGTGGGCGGATGAACAGAAAAGTTATTATACCGAAAAATCCATCCTTGTTTTGTGACACTATGGCCGATCATATTATCCGGGTTTACGCTGGGTGCCGCGGGTAGTCTCCATTGCGCCGGCATGTGCGGTCCCCTGAGCCTGGCCCTCCCGGTACAGCATTTCTCTGCCCTCCATAAGTTCCTGGCCCTCTTTCTTTACCAGGTTGGCAGGGTGATCACCTATAGCGTAATAGGTCTTTTCTTCGGACTGGCAGGGAGGCAACTCTTTATCACGGGTTACCAGCAATGGTTCTCCATCGGCATGGGCGTACTGGTGCTGGCAATAGCAGCTTTGTATTGGATTCAGAAGAAAAGGGTTCGTCTTTCCTTCCTTGCACCGTTCTATCAGTCGGTGCAGGGTCTCATTATGCGGATCCTTCGTTCCTCCACGAATGTGATGAGCTTCCTGCTGCTTGGTATGGCGAATGGATTGCTTCCCTGCGGTATGGTGTATATCGCGCTGGCCACATCACTCTCTTTTTCTCAGACCGGCGAAAGTGTTCTTTTCATGGCCATGTTTGGAGCGGGCACCCTTCCGGCCATGATGTTCATCGGTTATGCCGGGGTGATGATCAAGCCCGAGCTGCGCTCCGTATTCAGGAAAATGACGCCCGTATTTATTTCCCTCATGGCTGTTTTGCTGATCCTCCGCGGGCTGAACCTGGGCATTCCCTTCATCAGCCCGGAACTGCCGCATGCCCCCGGAGCCGCGGTCGAATGTCTCCCCTGACTATTCTTGACAGAAGTCATTCTTAACCATGACGTATATCAATTGATACAGCTGGCGCCGCGGTTACTTTTACGCTGAAAATATGCACATATAAGCCCGCAAGGGTTATTGTTGGTTTTTGTTTCTGTACAACCCCCGGTTCTCCGGGGGTTACTTTTTAGCGGTTATCTTTGCCGCATGCACATCGATATTCTTACGGTTATTCCCGAATTGCTTGAGAGTCCCTTACAGCACAGCATCATGAAAAGGGCAAGGGAAAAAGGTTTGCTCTCCGTCCAGGTGCATCATCTCCGTAAATGGGCCGTCAACGAATACGGCCAGGTGGATGATTATCAGTACGGGGGCGGAGCCGGCATGGTGATGATGTGCGAACCGCTGGCGAAAGCGATCGAAGAACTGTCGGCAACGGAAAAATTTGATGAGATCATCTACCTGACGCCCGACGGAGAAAGACTGAACCAGAAAACGGCCAATTCCCTTTCCCTGAAAAAAAGGCTGCTGATGATCTGCGGTCATTACAAGGGCATCGATGAACGGATCCGGGAACAATTTGTCACCCGGGAGATCTCTGTCGGCGATTATGTACTGAGCGGCGGAGAATTACCCGCCGCCATCCTTGTGGATGCCATCGGCCGGTTATTACCGGGTGTGCTTAATGATGAAACCTCCGCGCTTACCGATTCCTTCCAGGATGATTTACTGGCGCCACCCGTTTATACACGACCGGAAGAATTCCGCGGTTTAAAAGTGCCGGATATCCTCCTGAGCGGTGATCATAAAAAGATCGAAGAATGGCGGCATGAACAGTCGGTGAAACGTACCGCTGAAAGAAGACCCGACCTGCTGGATGAGTAGCCGGTGATCAATCGTTTGACTGATATTATTTCCCCCCGCGCATTTGCGGGAATATTTAAGGAACTTGCAGCAACAATCAGCATTGATATGGAAAATAACCGCAGAAAATTCCTGCGCCGTTTGGCCGTAGGCGGTGGCATCATGGCCACCGGTCTCCCCTCTTTTGCCAGCGTATTCGGCACCACGGATGCACAAACAGACCGTTCCACTGAACGGGAACTGCAGTCACAACACTTCAATATGTGCGGTTATGCCGCACCGAAAATTGAAACGGTAAGGGTGGCCGTAGTGGGACTGGGCATGAGGGGTTCCGATGCGGTGGAAAGACTGAGTTATATCGACGGACTGGAGATTGTGGCCCTTTGCGACAAATACCCCGACCGGGTTGCCGCGGCGCAAAAGACACTGGAAAAAATGAAACGCCCCAAAGCCAGGGAATTCAGCGGTGAGCAGGGATGGAAAGCGCTCTGTGAAAAAAATGATATCGACCTGGTCTATTCCACCACGCCCTGGCACCTGCATACCCCGGTTTCGGTTTATGCCATGAAGAACGGGAAACATGCTGCTACCGAAGTGCCGGCGGGTAAAACAATGGATGAGTTATGGGAACTGGTGGAAACCTCCGAAAAGACGCGCAGGCATTGCATGATGCTGGAGAACTGTTGCTACGATTTCTTTGAACTGCTAACCCTGAATATGGCGAGACAGGGATTGTTTGGCGAGATCGTGCACGCTGAAGGGGCCTATATCCATGACCTTACGAAAGACTGGTTGTTTAATAAGAAGGCATATGCGGATATGTGGCGGCTGAAAGAGAATATCGGTCAGAACGGTAACCTGTACCCGACGCATGGCCTTGGTCCCGTTGCGCAATGCATGAACATCAACCGGGGAGATAAATTTGACCACCTCGTCAGCATGAGCACCGGTGATTTCACGATGAACCAGATGGTGAAAGAACTGGCGGCAAAGGATGATTTCTTCAAAGAATATGTTGACAAACCCTTTCGGGGAAATATGAATACCACACTGGTCCGGTCCAATAAAGGTAAAACGGTGATGGTGCAGCATGATGTATCCACAATACGCCCCTATTCACGTATACACCTGGTAAGCGGAACAAAGGGCATTGCCCGGAAATGGCCGGGACCGCAGCGCATTGCCTTTGGTCATAGCTGGTTGAAACCGGAAGAACTGAAACAACTGGAAGAAAAATATGCGCCCCCCATCGTAAAACATATCGGTGCCATCGCTAAAGAAGTGGGTGGTCACGGCGGTATGGATTTTATCATGGACTGGCGGCTGATCGATTGCCTCCGAAACGGGCTACCCCTCGACCAGGATGTTTATGATGCCGCTTCCTGGAGCTGCCTCTTCCCCCTGAGCCAGCGTTCCGTTGCCAAAAGATCAAGAACGGTTGATATCCCTGATTTTACAAGAGGTTCCTGGCAAACCAATAAACCTGTTGACCTGACCCTTGACGGCGGTGCTACAACAAAGGTCAGGGAGATCAAACCGGACCTGAAAATGTAGTGTTGAACCTATGACAAAAATCAGTCATCCCGTAGTAAAACAAATGGCCCGAATTGGCTGTAATGCTGTACTTTTAAGCCCTAATCACAACCTTTTTACCTGTAAGCCAACTATTTACTAATTCATGAAGGCCCGGCCTTCAGAAAAAGGTTTGATTTTATTTTTGTCATATGAAGGCACTGACAGTAATTACAGACCCGGTATATATCGAACCCCGGGAGTTTTCGGGTTATGATCGTTTTTGGCTGAAGTATATAAATGATAAAAGGGACCTCCCTTTCATTCATCTGCTGACCGCCATCCATATACTTGTCATCCCCGTCGCGGTCATTCTTTACACACCCTTATTGCAGGGATGGTACTGGTGGCTGGTGTATGTACCTTATTTCTATATTTCCCAGATGTATTTCAAAGGCCGGTTCGGTCTGATGCTCCATTGCATTTGTCACCGTAAACTTTTCAAGAAGGCCTATAACTGGTTATTTGATTATACCATTTGGTTTGTCTGCCCCTTTTTCGGCCATACCCCGGAAACTTATTTTGCCCATCACATGGGTATGCACCACGTGGAGAACAATATGCTGGACGATGCCAGCAGCACACTGCCTTACCAGCGCGACAGCTTCCGCGGATTCCTGGCCTATGTGGGCCGCTTTCTCATCCTTGGTTTCCGGGATACGTTCATGTACTTTTTCAGCCGCAAGAGAAAGAAATTCTATATGCGGCTAACCGCGGGTGAAATGTCATTCTACCTGTTTTGTATCGGGCTGAGTTTTGTGAATTTTACCGCTACCCTGTTCATTTTCATTATTCCCTTTGTATTTGCAAGAATTGTGATGATGCTGGGCAACTGGACGCAGCACGCATTTGTGGACCTGGAGAACATGGAAGACAATACGATCAACTGTATCAATACCCCTTACAACAAAACCTGCTGGAATGACGGCTACCATGCCGTTCACCACGTACGGCCGGCATTGCATTACACGGAGATCCCCGGGGAATTCCTGAAGAACAAGGATGTTTTCGCCAAACAGAAAACGCTAACGTTCGACGGTATCCACTACCTCCACATCTTTATATGGCTGATGACAAAACGCTACGACAAACTGGTCAAACATGTCGTCAATGTAAACAATATGTTCTCCAGCGAGGAAGAAGCTATCGCGCTGATGAAGGAAAGAACAAGGAAATACATACCCAAACAACCTGCTTCATAAAAAAAGGGCTTCAGCAGAAGCCCTTTTTATTTCATTCTTACGTTTAAAAGGTCTTATTCTTTTTTCAACCCGATCACAGGCAAGGTCTTTTCATGGATCAGCTGGTTCAGCCTGCCAACATCCTCCGTCATTATTTTTTTCAGATTTGCCAGTTGTACATCGATCTGCCCGGCCAGATCGGCATATGCCTCCTTTGCCTGTTTTGACGGGGCCGAATTACCCACAGCCGCTGCCCTGTACACCCCGGCGAGTTTGTCATCCAGCCGGATCGGGTAATTGAGCACATCCTGCCCGCTTTTGGCCTTTGTCTGGTGCAGGGTCTCTTCCACGACCGTCATTTGTTTATTAATGGTATCAATTTGTTGTTTGATCTCTTTTGGAACATCTTTCCCGTTCCGGGCATTGAAATCAGTCATCTGCTGCCGTACTTCTTTAATATTTTTCAGCGCCTTCATCACTTCTGAGAATTTATCCCGGATAGCAAGCAGGAAATTCACCTGTTCCTCGTATTCGGCCGTTGTGCTCTTATAATTGGGATCGGCGAGTATCGTGAACGGCACTTCGGTGGAATCCTTTCCGTATCTGAATTTTGCATAATAGTCACCGGGTGCAGCTTTCGGCCCGCCTACCGAACCATTCCATAATATGAGTCCATCCGCTCTTTCCGCCGGGGGATGATTCATATCCCAGACAAACTGGTTCATACCCCTGTCGATTTCGATCTTATTATCCTTTGACGAAGTAGAGAATGATTTGATCAGTTTCCTGTTCCGGTCCATTATGTCAATTGCTAATTTGGAAGAGTCCGTTGCGCTTTTAAGGTAATAATTCATGACAACACCATTCGGTGGATTCATGCCCGCATTCCGGACCGTACCGCCAAAACCGCCAAATCTGCCGCCCCCCTGCATTCGCCAGGAAGGATTCACTTCAAACACATGCAGTTCTTTGCCGGGAATGGCTGCGTTGCGCTGCTGAACCACGCTGAGATCATCCAGCAGGTAAATGCTCCTTCCCTGCGTACCCACAACCAGGTCGTTGTTTTTAATGGCCAGGTCCGTGATGGGCGTTTCGGGCAGGTTTAACTGAAAGGATTTCCAGTTAGCCCCGTCATCGTAGGAGATATACATCCCGTATTCCGTGCCGGCATACAAGAGTCCCGGTTTTTTCCTGTCGGCACGCAAAGCCCTGGTGAAATGAAGCGACGGGATCCCGTTCACGATCTGTTTCCAGGTCTTGCCATAATCTTCTGTTTTAAAAATATATGGTTTGAAGTCGTCCGACTTATAACGGGTACCGACAAAATAAGCTGCCCCCTTTTTAAACGGATCCGCCTCCACGCAGTTCCACATCATCCATTTCGGACAGTCACGGGGGGTCACATTCTCCCAGTTCTTACCGCCATCCCGGCTAACATGGATCAGCCCGTCATCGCTGCCGCTCCATAAAAGGTCCTTCTCATAAGGCGATTCCATAGCCGTAAAAACGGTACAGTAATACTCCACGGAAGTGTTGTCCTTGGTAACCGGTCCTCCGCTGGAAGCCTGCCTGCTTTTATCATTCGTGGTAAGATCGGGGGAGATCTGTTCCCAGCTCTTCCCTTCATTCTCCGTTACGAATAAATGATTGCCGGCCGTATACAAACGCTTTGGATCATGCGGGGAGAAAAAGATCGGGTAGTTCCACTGAAACCTGTATTTCGCGGCATCGGCGCCGGCGCCCATATTGTCAACGGGCCAAACATTGATCAGCCGGCTTTCTCCCGTACGGTGATCGAGCCGCTGCAGCATGCCCATATAATTTCCGCCATAGGTGATGTCCGGGTTCACCGGATCCGCCACCACATAGCCGCTTTCACTGCCGGCGGCCACTTCCATATCCGTTGCCGTAATGGCCGCGCCATAGGTGCGGCTCCTGATGCGGAAGGCGCTGTTGTCCTGCTGACCCGAGAGAATGCGATACGGGAATGCATTATCCGTACTCACCCGGTACACCTGGGCCGTGGGCTGGTTGAGATAAGTGCTCCAGTTGGCTCCGCCGTCAAAACTTACCTGGGCGCCGCCGTCATCGGCCACGATCATCCTGTTACCGTCCTCGGGGTCGATCCAGAGATCGTGATGGTCGCCATGCGGCGTTGAAATACTCCTGAATGTTTTGCCGCCGTCCGTACTCACCATGAATTCCACGTTGGGGCAATAGACTTTATTTTCATTTTTCGGGTCTACATAAACCTTGGTATAGTACCAGGCTCTCTGCCGGATATTATTATCACTGCTCGTAAGTGTCCAGCTTTCACCGCCATTTGCACTCATGAACAATCCGCCGTCCTTGTTTTCGATGATGGCATAGATCTTTTCCGTATTGGAAGGCGCGACGGCCACCCCCACAATCCCCCAGGTATTCTTAGGAAGGCCTTTATTCGCGGAGATATTCGTCCAG
>JBGATE010000002.1:0-25610 GCA_044229375.1 Chitinophagaceae bacterium | reverse complement strand
ACCGGTTTGGTTATTCACGAATAACGTACGCTTCCAGGTACGACCGCCGTCAGTTGTTTTATAAATTCCCCTTTCCTCATTGGGACCAAACAGGTGTCCCATCACGGCCGCCCAAACAATATCGGGGTTCTTCGGATGAACAATGATGCGAATGATATGTCTTCCGTCCTTCAGCCCGATATTGCGCCAGGTTCTGCCACCGTCATCGCTGCGCCACATGCCGCCGAGACCCTCGCTAACATTTCCCCGCATAGTATTCTCACCCTCCCCCGCATATAAGATCGTTTCATCCGAAGGGGCCACTGCCACAGCTCCGATGGAGCTACCGAAAAATTTATCGGAGATACTGATCCAGTTGCTTCCACCGTCAGCCGTTTTCCACACCCCGCCACCCGTTCCCCCAAAATAAAATGTAGTGCGGTTCCTGAGGCTTCCCGTAACGGCGCCGCTGCGCCCGCCCCGGAAAGGTCCGACCAGGCGATACTTTAATTTTTTGAACAATACCTCATCCGTATTATCCGCGGCAGCAGTAACGGCAGGTTTTGTTTTTTGGGCAGGCAGCTGAAAGGCAGGCCCTGCCAGAAGCAGGCAGATAATAAATTTTCTCATTGCGGTTATGTGTTGAATCGGTCTTTGAAGATACTGATTTACCTTTATCCAAATCAAGCGCATGTCTTCCTTTTTCATAACCGGCAACCTGGTCGATGTTCACCTTCAAAAGATCTACCCGGCAACTGTGATCATTGAAAACGGGAAGATTAAATCCGTACAGGCCGGTACCCGTCAGGAACCCGGGATCTTCCAGGGTCCTGCTCCGAACTCCGAACTCCGAACTCCCTCCCACACCAAGTCTTCGGAGGGCAAGCTTAACTATATACTTCCGGGTTTTATCGACAGCCATGTTCATATCGAAAGTTCCATGCTGGTGCCCTCGGAATTTGCAAGACTGGCGGTGGTGCACGGTACCGTGGGCACGGTGAGCGACCCGCACGAGATCGCGAATGTATGCGGGATGGAAGGTGTGGAATTCATGATCGAAAACGGGAAGACCGTCCCGTTCAAATTCAATTTCGGCGCTCCAAGCTGCGTACCGGCTACCATTTTTGAAACCGCGGGTGCCGTATTGGATGCCACTGACGTGGAAAAATTACTGCAACGCGATGAAATAAAATACCTGAGTGAGATGATGAATTTCCCCGGTGTACTGAACGGGGACCCGGACGTAATGAAAAAGATAGCGGCCGCCCACCGCTTGGGAAAACCGGTGGATGGTCACGCGCCGGGGTTGAGGGGAGAAGAAGCAAGGAGGTATATTCAGACCTCCCCAAACCCCTCTGAAGGTGGGGCTTTAGACACAGGCAACACAGAACAAACTCCTGTTATTTCTAACTCTGAGAATCCTCCTTTGGAGGACAGGGAGGTCGTTATCTCAACCGATCACGAATGTTTCACAGCAGAAGAGGCCCTTGACAAACTTCGATACGGAATGAAGATCATCATCCGGGAAGGCAGTGCAGCAAAGAATTTTGAAGCGCTGATCGGCCTGCTTAATGATTTCCCTGATCACATGATGTTCTGCAGTGATGACAAGCATCCCGACAGCCTCGTGCTGGGTCATATCAATCAGCTTTGCGCCAGGGCGGTGGCAAAGGGCATTGATGTTTTCAAAGTGCTCCGGGCGGCCTGTGTGAACCCGGTGCTGCATTATAAACTGGATGTCGGCTTGCTGAGAGAAGGTGATCCCGCTGATTTTATTGTCGTAAAAGACCTGGAAAAGTTTGAAGTAGTTAAGACTTTTATAAACGGGGAACTGGTAGCTGAAGAAGGGAAGTCTCTGGTTCAGTGTACAACATCGGGAGTCATCAACAATTTTACCTGCCACAAAAAAGAAATCTCAGATTTTTCGACCCCATTGACCATTCACGATTCACCATTGACCATCCCCGTCATTGAGGCGCTGGACGGGCAACTCATTACCAACAGGCTTTTACTCGAACCAAAAGTTACAGGAGGAAATATCGTAAGCGACCCCGAAAGGGATATCCTTAAAATAGTTGTGGTGAACCGTTATAGTGATACCCCGGTTGCCAAAGCGTTCATCCGGAATTTCGGGTTAAAGCGGGGTGCGATCGCTTCTTCGGTTGCCCATGACAGTCACAATATTGTTGCCGTTGGCGTGGATGATGAAAGTATTACAAATGCTGTCAATATGTTGATCTCTCATAAAGGAGGAGTTAGCCTGGTGAATGAAGACCTTGAGATGATCGTTCCCCTGCCGGTAGCCGGGCTGATGAGCGTTGAAAACGGATATAAAATTGCCGGGCAATACGCGCTGATCGACAGGGCAGCGAAAGAAGCCGGCTCGGGGCTCGGCTCACCTTTTATGACGCTGTCCTTCATGGCCCTGCTGGTGATCCCCCACCTAAAACTGAGTGATAAAGGACTCTTCGATGGCGACCTTTTTTCCCTCGTCTGAAATGACCCGTTTTTTATAAAAGATCGTGTTATAGTTACTACCGCCCGTATATCCCGATTCTTGACCTCCATTTGTTGAAAACAACTATTAAACCATTTCGAATGGAACCCGTCTTTTTGTTTTCAATATTTCTTATACCATTATGACCATCGACGAATCCGGGATCACCGAACCCGGAAAAAACTTTCTGTACGAACGACCCGATTGCGGCTCAGGGAAGAAGAACTTTCCGTCATCAACAGTGTGCAGGAAGCCCTGGAATAAGATACCCCTGCAGATGTTTACTCCGGGGAAAAGGCCAAGTCTTTAAACGCAGAGAAAAAATCAAAGCACAAAACATGAATTACAGGCGGGCTCGTTATTTTAACGGGAAGCATAATTTTATTAACCCAACCCTATAAAACTTGAATGTATGAACTAACTTAAACTCTGGAAATGTCCTCAAACAGAAAGTACATTTAGTTTTGACGACATAGAGCTGTTAAACTTTATGATTACCCCGAACCGGCTTCCCTCCTATTGATTTGAATACCACCCTTCCTAAGTTTTCCTGGCTATCCCTTTCTTTATAAAAAGGATTCAACTTTCACAATCCCTTAATAAGTAAAAACCTGATTCCCGCATCTAATAATTACAAGACCCCGTGCAGGGTGTACATAGTGTAAATGAAAAGGGTCGTAACCATACAATCCTTTGCCATGAAACAAAATTTACACATCTCCGCTCATTTCGACCAGCCTGAATTCGTTCAGAACCTTGTTGAGCAGCTCGCTTACCGCCGCTATGACCTTGGTTACGGCAATGAAAAAGTGCCGCATGGGTTTAAAGCCCTGGAAACATCCTCCACCGAGACCTACGTAAGCGGAACCCTTTCCATTGACGCGGCGGATAATGAACCTATTAATATGCCATTTATTACCTGTTTCCTGTTTACCTGCGTAAAGGGTAAGAAAGATCCCTACCAGCTTATCTGGAGCAGTTCACTGAACTAGTCCCGTTTTTAATTCCCGTACCCGTTTTCACCCTCTCATAACCGCCATTCACCGAGAACAGACGGGATATTGCCCAATCCCTATTGCCTTTTCACAACTGACCCCCTAGTTTTGGTTAAAATTCAGCAGTTATGAGAGGAGATTTCAACAGCCGTATGGAAGAGCGGAGACAACGCTGGGAAAAAAGATGGGAACAGCGCAGCAAGTACAGTCATGTCTGGACAGGCACCTTTATACTTTTGATCGGTGTGGCAGCTTTGTTAAAGGTCACCGTTCCGGATTTCCCGGGCTGGTTATTCAGCTGGCAAACCTTCCTGGTAGCCCTTGGTGTGTTTATCGGGCTGAAACATAATTTCCGTGGATTTGCCTGGCTGGTATTGATGCTGGTTGGCGGCGCTTTCCTGCTCCGTGACTTTTATCCCGACCTCTCCATCGGACGTTTTATCTGGCCCGTGGTACTTATCGTGATCGGCGCCTTCATCCTCTTCCGGCCCGGCAGGAAATGCCGGCCGCAGGGGGAGCCGGGTGAAAAAAAAACTACTGGTTCCGCGGAAGATACCACCATTCTTGACGAAGAGGAAAGCTGGAGCCAGGATGATTATATTGACAGCACCGCCATATTCGGAGGATCCAAAAAAAATATTCTTTCCAAAGATTTTAAGGGGGGCGATATCGTAAATATTTTCGGCGGCACCGAACTGAATCTCACCCAGGCCGACATCAAAGGCCGGGTGGAACTCGAGATCACGACCATCTTCGGCGGCACCAAGCTGATCGTTCCTTCCAACTGGGAAGTAAAATCAGAGGCGGTCACCATTTTCGGAGGATTGGAAGATAAACGATCCATGCAGGCCATCGGCGCACACCCTGATAAGGTGCTGGTGCTGAAAGGAACTGTCTTCTTCGGGGGTATTGAAATAAAAAGTTTTTAGCTGGCTTTCACGAAGACCAACATTAGAACCAGGGGTTTTGCCTTTGTGTCCCGGCCTTCGTGGCGATAATAAACCAACAACCAACATCATGAACTGGTACCTTACCAAAATGGTTTTCCGCATCGTTTGCGGCGACGGCAACCATACTCCCCAGTTTGACGAACAACTCCGGCTTATCAGCGCCCAAAGCAGGGAAGAAGCTTTTCATAAGGCGCAGTCGCTGGGGATGAGATCCGAAGAAATGTTCTTCAACCAGCGCGAGCAACTCGTGCGATGGCAATTCATCAGCGTAAGTGAACTTTTTCTGCTGCAGGAACTGATCGACGGCGCCGAACTCTATTCCCGGGTGGAAGAAACGGAGGACGCGGACAGCTACCTGAAATTCATTTATTCCAAAGCCGAACAGATCCGTTTTGGGAAAACGCACGAAATGCTGAACCTTGCATAACTGATGGCACGCTCACCCCTTTCCATAATACGATTCAGGATCATTTTCATCATCTGCTGGGCCGTACTGGTCGCCGATAATATCATGGTGCTGCATTATTTTGGTCTCTCCTGGGATGCCGCCATCCTGGACAGCGCCGTTTGCAACAGCCTGCTCCTGCTCATCAGCCTGCTGGTGATGAACATGCTCCGTTATTACCTGCCCAGGGGGAAACAATACATCAATATTTTTTCCATCTGTCTTATTCTCACCATCGCCTGGCTCTTCCTGGCCAGGTGGATCCTCCAGCTTTCGCTTGGACATCACGCCGGTTATACAGAGATCCTTCAGCATTCGCTTTCCATCCGGTTCAGCATAGCGTTCTTATTGCTGGGTTGTGTTACCATGATCAGCATGCTCTGGTACAACCAGCAGGAACAGAAGGAAAATGAGAGCCGCAAAACAGATGCGGAAAAGCTGGCAAAGGAAGCGGAACTTTTCAAACTCCGGCAGCAACTGCAGCCTCATTTTCTTTTCAACAGCCTCAATTCCATCAATGCCCTTATCGGCAGCCGTCCCGATGAAGCACGGAAAATGGTGCAGCAGTTATCCGATTTTTTACGGGGCACTCTTAAAAAAGAAGAAACGCAATGGGTAACATTGCAGGAAGAGTTACAATACCTGCAATTGTACCTGGATATCGAAAAAGTGCGGTTTGGGAACAGGCTGGCCACCGAGACCCGGATCGGGGAGGATGCCCAATCCTTAAAACTGCCCGCCCTGTTGCTGCAACCGGTAGTGGAAAATGCCATTAAATTCGGTTTGTACGATACCACCGGTGATACGGTGATAAAGATCCAGGCAGGAAAAAAAGGCAATAACCTGGTCATCAGGGTGGAAAATCCCTTTGACCCGGAAACATCTTCGCCCAAACAGGGAACCGGTTTCGGCCTGAGTTCTGTTCAGCGACGACTCTACCTTTTATTTGCGCGCACCGACCTGTTGATAACTGACGCAAAAGAAAATAATTTTATAACGGAGATCGTGATTCCGCAGCTTTAAGCGTCAGGCCGCTATATAGAGTTTATTTTTATTAAGATAATGAAGAGCTGCCAGACGCTTAAAGCCGCGGCCTGACGCATAAAACAACCAAGTATGAACAAAATAATTATCATCGATGACGAACCGCTTGCAAGAAGCGTGGTTAAGGAATACCTGCAAAAACACCCGGGGCTGGTCGTGGTGCAGGAATGTGGTGACGGTTTTGAAGGAGTAAAAGCCATCCAGCAGCACCAGCCCGAACTGGTGTTCCTGGATATCCAGATGCCCAAGATAACCGGGTTTGAAATGCTGGAACTGATCGATCAGCCGCCGGCCGTGATTTTCACTACCGCCTTTGATGAATTTGCCATCAAGGCTTTTGAATCGCATGCCGTGGATTACCTGCTGAAACCCTTTAACCAGGATCGATTCGACAAGGCCATTGAACGCTGGAAAGAAAAGGCTGTCAAGCGAACCGAAAATCCCGCGCAGGAATTACTCGAGTCGGCTTCGCTTTCGCCTACGCAGCGGCAGCGGATCGTGGTCAGGAACGGCAGTAAGATCAAGATCATTTCCGTGCATGATGTGTTTTACCTGGAAGCAGCCGATGATTATGTGAAGATCCATACGGCGGAAGGGTATTTCCTGAAGAATAAAACAATGGGGCATTTTGAACAGTCGCTGGACAACAATCTCTTTGTCCGTTCTCACCGTTCGTATATTGTAAATATCCACCAGATCACGAGGATCGATCCTTATGAGAAAGACAGTCATGTCGCCGTACTCCGGTCGGGGGCAAAGGTTCCTGTCAGCAGAAGCGGTTATGGGAAATTGAAGGAGGTGCTGGGACTTTGATACCAGTCGGGCAGTCTAGCAGTCTTGCAGCCGGCAGCCGGCAGTTGGCAGCCTAGCAGTCAGCATCCCGCCTACGCTAAGGCTTCGGCGGGCAAGCCAGCATCCAGCATCCAACATCCCGCCTACGCTAAGGCTTCGGCGGGCAAGCCAGCATCTAGCATCCAGCATCCAACATCCCCCTAATGCGCATGTCGTCGTTTGATGATCCCGCCGGAGGCTTCTTTGATGGTGTTGGCGAACACAAAGGCCTTGGGATCCACGTCATAAACAAGGTTTTTCAGTTTGCGGAGTTCCAGCCGGGTGATCACGGTGAAGATGATATCGCATTCCGTACTTACCTCAAACCGCCCGGGAAGAAAGCCCCTTTCACCCTTGTACACCGTAATGCCCCTGCCCAGTTTATTGACCAGCTGGTATTTGATCGCCTCGCTCTTGCCGGAAACAATGGTCACCCCCGTGTAAGCCTGCAAGCCCTCCACCACGTAATCAATACAACGGGTGGCGGTGAAATAGGTAAGAATGGAATACAGGGCCGTCTCCAGTCCGAACCTGAAACCGGCGATCGTAAAGATGATGATATTGATACCAAGGATTATCTCTGAGATCGTAAAAGAGGTTCGCTTCAATGTATAAACAGCCAGCACTTCAATTCCGTCAAGTGCCGCCCCGGTGCGCATGATCAGCCCGATGCCGATCCCGAGAAAGGCACCGCCAAAAATGGAGATCAGTAGCTTGTCGAACGTCATGGCGTAATTGGGTATCAGCAGAAGGCAAACGCCCAGCAGCACCACGCTCAGGAGGGTACGGAAAGCGAATCGTTTCCCGATGGAAAAATAACTGACAATGATGAGGGGGAGGTTCAGCACAAGGATCACAAGTCCCAGATTGAAATGATATATCTCGTGTACCAGCAGCGAGATCCCTGTTATCCCTCCATCGAAGAAATCATTTGGCACGAGAAAAAGTTTTAAGGCGATGCCCGCGATGGTAACCCCGAACACCATTAGTAACAGATCCTGGAAAAGTTGCGCAGGTTCATTGTCATGTGTCGTATGCAGGGTTTTACCGGTTCTTTTCCGCAGTTCGCTGATCACTTTTTGTTTGGATGGTTCCAGCTGCCCGGTTGCCTGTTTTGTAAAATACCTGTGGTTGGACAGAAAATCAAGCTGGATCAGGTCCCATTCTTCATCTGATTTAATGATCCCCCGGTGTTTGAATTCCCGGTATAAGCGGGAAGCATTGGCGGCATAGCCTTCTTCACCGAAATAGAACAGGTCCGCGTCACAAAGGATCTCTCCCAGCCTGTCTTGCGGACTTTGGGGCAATTGAGTGGCCATGATGGTCCGGCAGATATGATCGATCTGCGTTTCAGTATACCCAAATCCGGGAAGGTATTCGCGGGCGAATGCGCAGGATATTTCTTCATGCCCCTCCGCCTGTTTCAAAAATCCTGCATCATGAAAAAGAGCAGCGGTTTTAACGAGGATGAAATCATCACCCGAAATTCCCTCAGCTTCCGCCAGCTGTTCCGCCGCGGCGATCACATTTTTGGTATGCGCCGCATTATGGTAAGTGAAATAGGCCGGCAATGTATTTTCCAGCTTTGGCATCAGGAAATCATATACTTGCTGGTACTGCATAGGGATAAATTAAGGAGGGGGTTAATCGAGCACTTCGTACACCACTACATTCTTTGATTTATTCTTCATACTCACTTCTCCTACCCGGTTGCAGCGGAAGGATTGCCTGATTTTTTCGTAACAGGTTTCCGCAAGGAGGATCTGTCCGGCAGCCGCGGCGGTTTGCAGCCGCTGCGCCGTATTCACGGTATCGCCGATAACGGTATAGTCCAGTCTCCGGAGGGCGGCCGAGCCGATATTCCCCAGGATCATCTCCCCGCTGTTGATCCCAATGGAAACATTGGGTGTAAAGTCGCCGATCCCCGGCTGGGCCGCGATCTTATTACGAATGGCCAGGCAGGCATCAATGGCCCGGTCAAGATGAAACTCTCCTTTGAAAACGGCCATCACGCAATCGCCCATGAATTTATCCACCAGCCCGTTCTGCGCGATGATCTCCCTGACCATCACATCAAAATATTCATTCAGCAGTTGCACCACTTTGTCAGGAGTCTCCTTTTCACTGATCGCGGTGAAGCCGCAGATATCAATAAATGCAACAGAGGCCTCAGCCATTTCATTTTGCAACAGGGAAGACTCAAACTCCCGGCCGCCCATAAAATTCAGGACCGTTTCATCCACGTACATTTTCAGGATATTGTTTTCCTTGATCGCCTGTAAGGTATCCCGCAGTTGTCTTACATGATTTAATGTTTTCTCCATCGTCAGTTCCAGGTCCTCGAAATTCACGGGTTTGGTGATGAAATCAAAAGCACCCCGGTTCATGGCTGTACGGATATTATCCATATCGCCATAGGCCGAAACGATCACGGATTTCAACAGGTTGTTTTGTTCCGCCAGCCGGGTAAGCAGGGTCAGTCCGTCCATCTCCGGCATATTGATATCGCTCAGCACTACATCCACATCCTGGTGCAGCTCGAGCTGTTCCAGGGCTTTTACACCGTTAATGGCAAAAACGAATTCATACTTTTGCTCCCGGATCTTCTGCCGGAATTTCTGCCGGATCAACACTTCGAGATCCGCCTCATCGTCCACTACCAGTATCTTGGCCATTAATGTATCGCTTTTAATTTTTCCTTTAGTACTGAAAAGTCAACCGGTTTTGTAAGGAAGTCATCCGCGCCCATCCCCATAGCGGCATTATAGTTATCCGCGTCACCATAAGCCGTTATCATCATAACTACCGGAGGTGGCTCCTGATGTTTTTCCTTGATATGCCGGAGCAGTTCCAGGCCGCTCATACCGGGCATGTTGATGTCGGACAGGATAAGGACTGCCTCATGTTTGTACTGGTTCAGGTATAGCAATGCTTCCTCCCCGGAAAAAGCAAAGGCAAATTGCATGTCCCCGTTCTTCATTTCCTTTCTGAAACGCTGCTCAAAAAGAACCTGGACATCCTTTTCGTCGTCTACAACTAATATTTTCATTTTTACTTTTTTGGTGGCATGATGATTTATCCTGATGATGCAACAACCGGTTTAGACAGGCAGTATGATAGTGAACTCGGCATACTCCCCCTCCTTCGTGTCTACTTTCAGTTCCCCGTCATGACCTTTGGTAATAATATCATAACTCATACTTAAACCCAGGCCGGTTCCTTCCCCGGTTGGCTTGGTTGTAAAGAATGGCTGAAATATCTTATCGATCACTTTCTGAGGAATGCCTTTCCCGTTATCCCGTACCATGATCTGAACGGCCCCGGGTACCTTTTTTGTCCGAACTGAAACAAGCGGTTCAAAATTTTCACCGGCTGTTTTCTGCTTCTGCAAAACGGAATAAAAAGAATTGGTGAAAAGATTGAGCAGCACACGGCCAATATCCTGTGACACAACATTAACGAGGCCAATGTCCTTGTCAAGCGTGATCTCTGTTTTAGCATTGAAGGATTTGTCCTTGGCCCGCATTCCGTGAAAACTCAGCCGCAGGCATTCGTCTGCCAGGTTATTGATATCGGTAGGCTCTTTCAGTCCGCTGCTGTTGCGGCTATGCTGGAGCATGGCCTTGACAATGGAATCAGCCCGCTTGCCGTGGAAGTTAATTTTTTCGTTGTTCTGCTTTACATCTTTCGCAAGATTCAATGCTTCGTTGATCTTCCCGGTCTTCAGCCCTTCACTCATTTCATCGATCAGTTCGGTATTCACTTCGGAAAAATTATTCACAAAATTCAATGGATTCTGTATCTCATGCGCAATGCCGGCTGTCAGCTCACCCAGGGAGGCCATCTTTTCACGCTGGATCAGCTGCTCTTCCGTTTCTTTCAGTTCCTTCAGGGAACGGCTCAGTTCGGCGGTGCGCTCGGCAACCTGTTTTTCCAATGTTACATTCTGGTCAGCAAGGATCTGCTGTTTCTCGATTTCCTTGTCGATCATTTCTTTGGACAGCTTTTCCACTTCCACCGTTCTTTGCCTTTCCGCTGATGCCGTACTGGCAAATTCACTTGCATAAAAAAGAGATAGCCCTAAACCGGGCATGATAAAGCAGATACTTTGCAGGAGGGCTGCCATTTTGTTGTCATTCCTGACCAGGAAAATAATATAGCTGATGATGGCGAGTGCGAATACCAGGCTCGTGAGGAATAAGATCAGTGCGCCTTTTCTCTTCCTGTACAATCCCAGGCTGCTCAGCCGGAGAAACTCAAGGTTGATAATGGGGAAAAAGAACGCATTGAACAAACCGCTTTTGTCATAGGAAATGAAGTACAGAGAAATGGAGGTTATACCATAAAGGACAATTAAATAATAAAGCAGGCTCTTTTTTTTCTCATTCAGCAGATAAATACTGTGAATGAAGGATATGGCGCCCGCAATATAAAGAACCTGCGTACAAAGCAGCAGGAAATTGGACCGGCTTACGGTTACAGGTTCTGTTAACGCGAAAATATGCAGGAGTATTGCCAGGAACATCGCCACACAGAATATCCCCGAATACAGATATTCTTTCCTGGGCTGGAAGGACATAAAAAGAAATAGCAGTAAAAAGCCAAGGGGCAGGTAAAAAGAAACCTGGATGGCCCTCAGGGTTGACTCAAAACTGTTATCCTTCAGGTGATCGGCAAAGGCCTTATTGATCTCTTTCAGTACGATACCGACAACCGGCCGTTTATTGGCGAATTTCAGATACAGGTTTCTCTTATGAAACGAATAGCGGATGGCCAGTACCTGTTTGGACTGCCTGTCAAGAATCAGGCTCAGCAGTTTATTGTTAAAGTATTGTGTCTGCTCGTTTTTGTAATCCTTGCTGACCGTACCGAACTGAAAAAGGAGTTGCCCGTTCAGGTAGATCTCCATGGCCCCAAGACCAGATACAATGAAAGCCAGGTTCCTTCCCTGCATTAAGGAATCAACCTCCAGGTTCAGCCGGAACCAGCCGATCCCGCTTTCGCGAACAATGGGAATATGATGCAGTTCATCCGTCGGGTTTACCGGCTGCCAGTCATCATCCGGGTGATCCGGTTGGGCCCACGCCATTTCATCGCCTGCGTGGAAAAGCCAGCCTTTGTCAAGGGTTAAACCGTTTACGGGAATTTGGCCCAGGTGAAAAGAACGGTCTGTACTGTCCTGGCCGCTGGCAGGGCAAAAGATTATAAGCAGCAGTAAAAAGCCTGGTAGCAGCCGTTTCATATACTGAATAAATATACTGAATTATGGCAGTACAATAATAAATGACGTCCCTTCCCCCTCCTTCGTTTCCACCTTTAGTTCACCGCCATGTCCCTTTGTGATGATATCATAACTCAGGCTCAGCCCCAGTCCCGTTCCCTGTCCGCTGGGCTTGGTAGTGAAAAAAGGCTGAAAGATCTTATCCAGGATTCGCTGTGGTATGCCGCTTCCGTTATCCTTCACAACTATCTCAACCTTATCCGCCATCCTTTTTGTACTCACTGTTACAGTGGGATCATACCCCGCACCGGCTGTCTTTTTCCTTTCCGTCACCGCGTAAAATGCATTATTGATCAGGTTCAGGATCACCCGCCCGATCTCCTGCGGCATGATGTTTATTTTTCCGATAGAAGTATCCAGGTTGGTTTCAAACTTCGCATTGAAACTTTTATCCTTTGCCCGCAGGCCATGGTAGGCCAGCCGTATATATTCATCGCAAATAGCATTTATATCCGTCATTTCTTTTTGTCCGCTGCTGCTGCGGCTATGCTGCAGCATTCCTTTTACGATACCATCTGCCCTTTTGCCGTGCTGGTTTATTTTTTCCAGGTTCTGAATGACATCATTCATGATTTCTTTGGCATCTTCGGTGTCGCCTTTCTCAATAGCTTCTTTCATTTCATCCAGCAACTCTTTACTCACCTCGCTGAAGTTGTTGACGAAATTCAACGGGTTCTGAATTTCATGGGCAATACCGGCAGTCAGTTCACCGAGGGAAGCCATTTTTTCGCTTTGCACCAATTGTTTTTGTGTGGCCTGCAATTCTGTTAATGCAGTTTCGGCCCTTTGTTTTTCTTCTTTCAACCGCTGCAAATCAATTCTTGCCTGTGTCAGATCTTTAAACCTTGAATAGGCAAGTGAAAAAACAGAAGCGGCTCTTTTTAATAATCCCCAGCTCTCTTCAGAAATTGCTGCGGCAGAAGCAGCGCCAATGGCACCGTGTGAGAATTTATATAAATGATACGTGCGGTCGGGTATCACTTCTCCATAATATCCCCGTAAGAGTGCCGATTTTTCTTCACAATAATGTATCCATTCTTTCCGGTTGGTTCCTTTCATAACAATGGAAACCCGGTTGCCGGCGGAATGATAAAACTGCAACATTTCCCGGCCCACCCAGGTTTCATTCAAATCCAGTGCAAAATGATCGCTCACTAATTCCTTGTTGGCCGACCGGATATCTTTCAAAGCATACCAGCATTCCGACTTTCCTGCATGCTCGTCATTGATATAAATACTGCAGGTTTCCAGTTCCTCCACCCCCAGCAACCCCATTTCTGTCCGCAATACTTGCGTAACATCCTTGAGTTCTTCCGGCTCCTGCATCGCCATGGCCCTTGACCTCACCCGTTCCAACGCGGCTTCGATCCTTGCTTCTCTCGTTTGTGCCTCGGCTTTCCTGAGGTCAAGGAAACGCCGGTAGGCCAGTTCAAAAACCAATGCGGCCCTCCGCTGCAATGACTGGATCTCTTCGGATGGCGGCAGGTAGGAGACCGTTAACAGGGATCCGCCCTGGAAATCCGAAAAATGGAAGTACGTGGTGTCATAGTTCACCGTTTCATCATTGATCGCGTTCTCCGCCACTTCTGGGGCCGCCTTCATCAATACGGCCAGCCATTCTTCTCTTTTCGCCCCACTGATCTCCAGTGTATAATCGGTTACGGGTGACCGGAAGTACTGAACTATTTCCCGGGTAAGGGCGCAGTCGTCTTTTGAAAACTTAGCGGTGCCGTTCCGGATATGGCCGGTATCGTCCCTGGTGGGACGAAATGCGTACCAGGAATCCCAGGATTCCCCGTCTTCATGATAAATGAGTACGGCCGATGTCTCGAGGTCAGGTTGGTTCAGCAGCCCCATCTGTCCCCTTAAGACATTGGCCACATCCATGAGCTCCCCGGAGGTATGCATCGCCATGGCCCTCGCCCGGATGCGTTCCATGGCCGCTTCAATCTGTGCTTCTTTGGCCTGGGCTTCTGCTTTCTGCAGATCGAGGAAGCGGGTATAGGCCCGTTCAAATTCTACCGCAAACCGGCATTGGATGGCCTGTTCCTCCTCATTTGTCACCCGGTTGGTTAAAATACCAAAGGATCCATACCGGATCATGGCATCATAGTAATACACCCCTTCGCGGAAATTGCCGGGCGTCATAATTTTCTTTGAAACTCCGCCGGCATCATAGGTGATCCGTTCGAATGTTTGCAGCCAGGCCGGCACATCCTCCTTCGGTACATGGGTGGCGTGTATCCGGGTCTGTGCGCGCCAGGCAACCAGGCATTCCCGGAAACTTTCATCGGCCTCCGCCCAGGAATACGTGGTGGTGCTGGTTTTATTATCCGGCCAGGTGATCCAGAACGTATTTTCATCCTTGTCGCCTTCAATCAGCCAGAAATAGGCAAACTGCCAGTCAATCCCGAGATCCCTTAACTGCTTCCCGAATACCAGCGATGTTTCGCTCAGGTCGGCAGCAACCTTCATGGCCATCACTTTGGCCCTGACCCGTTCCAGCGCCGCTTCGATCTGCGCTTCCCGGGCCTGCGCTTCGGCATTTTTTAAATCAAGAAAACGCGTATACGTAAGATCAAAAACTTTTGCAAAGCGAAGCAGTATATCAAAATGCTCATCGGATAATGATTCAAGGCTTGCTACATTGATACCGCCAAAATTGTTGAAAGATGCAGACAATAAAACTCTCTCAGGTGCTTTCATTCCATTCTTTACCACATCAGGAAGATTAGCCAGTTCTGTCTCGTTGAATAAAATTTCATCCCAGTTTATTTTATCCTGGCCCTTCAGATCATATACGAATTTTACATTTTGATTTTTCCATTCCCGCACAAATGTGAGATAAGCCGGATGTTCATGGTATTTGATATAAAAACTCATTGGGTTGGATGGTTCTTCGCTATTGGCCATCCACCATTTCGTTGCATTTGTGGCCGGTTCAAATACCCAGATGATACAACGGGTAAGCGCTAAATCAAGTTTGGTCAATTCAGTAAATACGGTTCCGATAAGTGTACTTAATTCATCAGATGATTGCATCGCCATCGCCCTTGCTCTTACTCTTTCCAATCCCAGTTCAATTTCAGCTTCTCTTGCCTGCGATTCTGCTTTTTGCAGGTCAAGAAAACGGGTATAGGTTTGCTGGAACACTTTTCCAAAGCGCATCAATACTGCATTCTCCTCATCTGTGTAAAGTGTTCCCGAAAAATTTTCTATGTACAAACCCACATTATCCAGCAATACACCCGAACCGGCAAGGCCGGGGCAGCTTAAATAATAGTTCAATGTTTCCTCCGGCACGCCGGGGATATACATAAATAGATCCCGGTAAAATTTGTTTTTTTCTTCGAACGCCAGCAAGTAGGCAAAGGAGTCCTGTCCTTTTTCCTTTGCCGCTTTGATGCTGTTATTAGGCGGAGAATCAAAAGCAGGGATGGTTACTTCTGAAGGAGCCAGGTGCTGGTCAGCCAGCCAGATATGCAAATCATCCCTTTCTTTATAATCCATAATAAACCCGGCATGCTCCACCAGGATATTCAGGTGAACGAATTGCTCATAAACAACCCGGATCACTTCCTTTAGTTCTTCGCTTTTTTGCATGCCCATAGTTCTGCTTCGCACTCTTTCCAATGCCGCTTCAATCTGCGCTTCTCTTGCCTGCGCTTCTGCCTTTTGCAGGTCAAGGAAACGACGATAGAGTAAACTAAATACACGGGCAAACCGCTGCATAACATCCCGTTCCTCTGTTGTTAAATGCTGGTGAGACACAACAGTGAGTGATCCTTCAGCGAAAAGAAAAGGATTAAAAACTTCACAAGTATGGTACTTCTTTTGCGCCGGGTAAGAAATGAGTGACGCCATCTTTTCATAATACAGCCTCACTTCGTCGTCCTTCATTTCATACGTATAATTGTAATCTTTACGCCTCCATGCATTCAGCAATCCTTCAAAAAACGGATGCACTTTCATATTGACTACACCAAGAACCTTATTCTGTTTTTGCTCCATCAACTGTGAAGACCAAAGTTCCATGGATTCATTTTCATCGTCAATAATTGCCACGCCGGTGCGGATGGCATTGATGCCCAGTGTTTTTAATTCCTGGAAAAGGACTGAACAGGTATCCACCAATTCATCACTATGATGCATCGCCATGGTACGGGCACGGACTCTTTCCAATGAAAGTTCAATCTGCGCTTCCCTTGCCTGCGCTTCGGCCTTTTGCAGATCCAGGAAACGGGTATAGGTCTGTTCAAATACATGACCAAACCGTTTAAAAATATCATGGGCCTCCGGTACGGGCTCGTATGTAATAAATAACAAGAACCCTTTAGAAAAATAAGCGCAGTGAAATATCTGGAATGTAGGAACCGGGAATCCCGCCTTTTCAATATCATCAAGCGTCTCTTTTACTCCCGGCAGGGTGCGTAAATACACATAATGTCTTTTTAAAGCTTCCCCTCCCACTTCTTCCACGTAAAAAGTTTCGCCCCGCTGATGGGCTTCCAGGAAATGGATCAGGGACGGGTCTTCGGTTAACGGCATCCTGATCGATGGCTGAAGTACCCCTTCACTGCTCATGGAGAGGGTGATCGCCTTTTTATCTTCATCCCAGATACAATAACCGGCGCTCCATGCCGGCATTCCCAGCGATTGCACCTGGTGAAATAACAAATTGGCCGCTTCGGGAAGCTCCCCGCTTTGCTGCATGGCCATGGTCCTTGCCCGAACTCTTTCCAGCGCCAGCTGTATCTGCGCTTCCCGGGCCTGGGCTTCGGCTTTTTGCAGATCCAGGAAACGGGTATAGGTTCTTTCAAATTCAACGGCAAAACGGCTGAGTATCTTTTTCCCGTCATCATCCAGGTCTTTTTCCAGCATGACGCCAAAGCACCCAAACTTCATAAAAGCCTCTACATAATAAAGCCCATCGCCAAAACGTTCCGGTTTTAAATGGTCAACCCCTGCCAGTAATTCACTCCATGCAGCAAAATAACCTTGCACCCCATCGGGCGGCACCTGGTAGGAAACAACCTGTTCTTTGCCTTTCCAGTCAACCAGACATTGCGCAGTGGCGGGTTCATTTCTGTCAAGCGGATAATTGATGGCTTTGCTTTTAATAACAGGCCCGTTGTCGTTTTCTTCCCACACCGCCCAAAAGACATGGCGGTCTTTGTCCTCGTCCGGCAACCATAAAAAAGAAAACCCCGATGGAATGCCCAGCAACAACACCTGCTGATGAAAGACCCGCAAGGTATCATCCAGTTCCCGGGAATGCTGCATGATCATGCTTTGGGTACGGGTACGTTCCAATGCCGTTTCAATCCTTGCTTCCCTTGCCTGCGCTTCGGCTTTTTGCAGGTCAAGAAAACGTTTATAAGTCATCTCAAAAACTCCTGTGAACCTGGTAAGTAACGATTCCACTTCTTCAGAAAGCAAGGTATCAGTAACAATATGCAGGTAGCCATGAGAAAAATTACTGCAATAAAAAGTGGTAGGATCGGCAAAACTGGTTCTGACCAATTCGTCAATTTCAGTATCCCTGTAATGCTGTGTACCAAATTCAATATGACTTTTCAGCATATCACCCCCGACTGTCTGGTGAAATATTTTTTCTTTTCTTTTCCAGGCTTCATATCGTTCATCAAACACCCGATCACCGGTAAGAGGAAGCCGGACAGCATTTACTCCTGAACCGTCAGCAACCGTCATCCAGGCATACTGGATATTTTCCTCCTCATCTATTTCTATGTATCCGCAATTAATAAAATGTGTTACGCCCAGACTCTGCAGCTCTTTGTATAATACTGCAGACACTTCCGACAGTTCTTCACTTCGGTGCATCGCCATGGTTCTTGCACGAACTCTTTCTAATGCTAATTGTATTTGTGATTCTCTTGCCTGTGATTCAGCTAATTGTAAATCATTGAAACGGGTATACGTCAAATCAAAAACTTTTCCGAACCGACTCAGTATGTCGAGGCTGTTTTCCGCCAAGGGCGCATCCCCTACCGTTTGTAACCCGCCAAAATTGCTGAAAGAGAAGGTGACAACATATTTTTCCATGGCCCTGGATGCGGCCTGTGCCGCTGCGGGCACGTTGCGGAACTCGGTTTCATGGAACAGGTACTCATCATAAACTTTCTTTTCTTCTCCTTCGAGTACGTATACATATTTTGTCTGCCTTTCTTTCCATCCTTTCATCATGGCATGATGAAACGGATAATCCTCAAACTTCATATTAAAAGACTCGGGGATCCTCCCGGATGCCGCATTGACTGTCCATACGGTATTTGACAACGAGCTTTCATGGATGATATTGATCATACACCAGGTAAGCGACATGTCAAGTTTGGTCAGTTCCTTAAATACCGTATCCACCAGTTCAGCCAGCTCGTCCGAACGCTGCATGGCCATGGCCCGGGCCCTGACCCGTTCCAGTCCCAGTTCTATCTGAGCCTCCCGGGTCTGTGACTCCGCTTTTTGCAGGTCGAGGAATCGGATATAGGATTGCTCAAAAATTTTCCCGAACCGCTCTAATATTTCGTTTTCTTTCTTAGTGAACGATTTGCCCTGATGGTTGGTGATGGAGATGCTGGTATACCGGGAGATCACCACCGACCGGGCAAATCCACCTTTCCTTGACAGCAATTCTTCCTTTCTTTCCTGCGTCAGGCTGCGCCAGGGGTCATACTTGAATAAGTGGGTAAACAGTTCCCTTTTTTCCAGGTCGCTGAATGTTTCGATCAAAAAATCATTTCCTTTTCTGATCGCATCCCGGATCCGGGTGAAGATCGGTTTGTTCAAAACCGGCACCACGGCTCTTTGGATATAGTCGGCGGCTCCACCAGATGCCCAGACCGGAAGTTCTTTTTCCACTTCCGCATTGATGCAGATGAAAATGCCCCCGTTGATATCCATTCCGATGCCCAATAATTGCTGAGCGGCAATGTTCACCACTTCCTGAAGTTCGGAAGTGTGGTGCATGGCCAGGCTTTTGGCCCTCACTCTTTCCAATGCCAGTTGGATTTCCGCTTCCCGGGTCTGCGCTTCCGCTTTTTGTAAATCGAGAAAACGGGTATAGGTGGCATCAAACACTCCGGCAAACCGTTCGAGCAGGGGGAGAATTTCTACCGACGGAGGCTCGGATGAAGCAAACGATAACAGGCCCTGGGAAAAATAAGCACACAAAATGATCCACCGGTCACCCGGAGCGGGCTTTTCAGGGAACAGGCGTCGGCCAATAATTTTATTCCGGTACTTGTTGTAGGCGGCCAGTTCCGGACCTGAAATGATCAGTTCCAGGTTTTTCTTTCGTTTTTTCCAGGCCGTAAATACTTTTTTGAAAGCGATAGGCTCATGGATACTGATACTGCGTTTTTGAAGCAATTTGTCACCCTTCACCGTAGCATACATTTCACCTACTTCTTCCGCTTCGTTCATGATCCCGATGGAAAAATGTTCGGCCCTGGCCCCGAGGGCCTCCAACTGCTGAAAAAGCAAATAAGAGGTGTCCGGTAATTCATCGCTTCGCTGCATGGCCATGGTGCGGGCCCGGACCCTTTCCAGTGCCACCTCAATCTGGGATTCCCGGGTCTGTGCTTCGGCTTTTTGCAGATCGAGGAAACGGGTATAGGTTTGATTAAATACGGTTGCAAACCGGCTGATAATGCCCTGGTGTTCTTCTGATAACGGTTGCATGCTTCCCGTAACCAGGCAACCAAATTGGTCAGATGAGCCCGAGAGATAAATCTTTTTTATCCCGGCCATATCCTTCTTCACCGGCACAGGCAGCTTGCTTAATTCTGTTTTGCTGAAACCAAAGCGGTCCCAGTCCCGTTTTTCCTTCCCTTCAAAAAGGTATTGCCATTTTTTAGTCCGCTTTTTCCAGTAGTTGAGGTAGAGCTGATGTGAAGGATGCTGGTTGTTTTGTATAAAGAAACCATTTTCATTCAGCAGTCCTTCTTTACCGGCCAGCCACCAGGTAATGCCCAGGTTATCCGGGTTTACTATCATAATAAAACACCGGTCAAGCCTTGCATCCAGCTTTGTCAATTCGCCATAGAGATGATGAATAAGGTTTCCGATTTCTGCCGAATGCTTCATGGCCATGGCAGCGGATCTTACCCTTTCGAGGGATGCTTCTATCTGCGCTTCCCTTGCCTGTTCTTCGGCCTTTTCAATATCCAGGTAACGACGGTAGGACAGTTCAAACACATTCAGGAAACGGCAAAACAACTGCTGCTCCTCTTTGGTGAGCGGCATATATGTTGAAATGCCCAGGGCTACCGGTCCCAGTGAGTACCAGTAATAGGTAAGGGAGGTGGCGCGGTTAAGAAACGTATCAATAAAAACATTGGTTCCTTTCTGGTAGTTGAGCCACTCTTTTACCTTGTTCTTTCCTTTAATACTGGTTATGGAAACCGCTCCTCTTCCCTTCAGCATTTTGGCTGCAAAAGCCCTTGCCACCTTGTGATTGGTGTATTCAGTCTCAGTAATGAATGTTTTTTTATGCCTGGCATAAAATTCATAGTTCATATAAGTGCCGCGGGGGACATTAAAAATGGCTGTCTGCACATTGCGGATTCCCTTTACTCCCAACCTTGCAAGTTGTAGGGAAATGGTTTTGCAGATCTCCAGCATGTCTTCCCGCTTCTTCATGCTCATTGCAACGGCTCTCACTTTTTCCAGTGCCGTTTCAATTTCCAGTTCCCGGTTCTTCTGTTCGAGTTCTACCGTCCGCCTTTTTATCGCGTCGCGGAGTTCCTGGTTTTCCCTGCTCACCTTTTCAAGCCCGATCGTTTCACCTTCGCTGGCTTTTGCATCGGGAACGGAATAATGCTGGTAGATAAACCGCCAGCCCTCCCTGGTTTTCCGCAACACGGACGTAAACCGGAACTTCCCGTAAAAGATCCATTTTTTCCCATCCAGCAGGTACGCATCCGCCAGTTCGGTGATGAACACCAACCCGTCGAACTGCTCAGCATGCAACTCACTGTTCCGCAGCACCGACTTACCGGACAGCTGGTCAGCCGTTTTCCTGAAAAAAACCGTCGTTTCACGTTTGTTTAAAAAAGCCTCCGTATCGGTTGACCCGACAAACCTGAATTCCTTATCCAGGTAACGATCATAGGTTTTCACGTCGCCGGACAGATAACTTTTCCACCAGGTCTTGTACACCTGCAGCACTTCCGCTTCTGTTTTTTTGGTCAGCTTCATCGCAATATTAATTAACCGGTATACCAATGGTAAATGCAGTCCCCTCCCCTTCCTTCGTCTCCACCTTTAACTCTCCCCCATGTGCTTTTACTATATCATAACTCAGCGACAGCCCCAGTCCCGTTCCCTGCCCGGTGGGTTTGGTGGTGAAAAAGGGCTGAAAGATCTTGTCCAGCACTTTTTGCGGTATCCCGGTCCCATTGTCCTTTACTTTTACTACCACCATCTCCTTTTCTTTCCGGGTACTTACCGACACTACCGGCTCATAACCCTCCGGCTGCATTTTCTTTCTCTCGGTTACTGCATAAAACGCATTGGTGATCAGGTTCAGGATCACCCTGCCCATATCCTGGGGCATGATCTTCACCAAACCAATCGTTTCATCATAATCCGTTTTCATGGCCGCATTGAATGTTTTGTCCCTGGCCCGCAACCCGTGATAAGCCAGCCGAAGGTATTCATCCGCCAGCGCATTGATATCGGTGAGCTCTATTTGTCCTGTGCTGGAACGGCTGTGCTGCAGCATGCCTTTCACGATCCCGTCGGCCCGTTTGCCATGGTGCAGTATCTTCTCCAGGTTTTGCCGCACATCATCGGCAATGGCATTCACTTCTTCCATATTACCCTTGCCGATCTCTTCTTTCATTTCCTCCAGCAATTCATTGCTTACCTCCGAGAAATTATTCACAAAATTCAGCGGGTTCTGGATCTCGTGGGCGATACCGGCTGTCAGTTCACCCAGGGAAGCCATTTTCTCCGACTGAATGAGCTGTTGCTGCGCGGCCTTCAGCTCCTCCAGTGATTTTTCCAATGCATCTTTGGATTCTTCCACCGCTTTTCGTTTCTGCTCCAGCTCCTGGATCGTTTCCTCCAGCAGGATGGCCGTGGTCCGCTTAACCTTTTCGGTGCGGTCCAGTTTGAATTCGGTGATCGTGATCAGCTTGTCCACTTCCTTTATCCAATCGGCGATGGAATTTTTCTCGTCGGCTGATAAAACTTTATTTTTTTCGACCAGCCCTAGTATGTTCTGTAAACTTGGGTTCATTTTTCTTTTAATGCCACCACGCAGGTGGTGAGGTTATGCATTTCCAGGTTGCCGCCGGTGGCCCGGGCCAACTCCGCGTTGGAGAACATTCCGGCCATCGGCACATTCCATACTTTTTTCACTCCTTCAAGCTCCAGGTTCATTAGCGGGCCAAGCGACATGATCCTGCCGGCACAACTGAAAACCACCACCGCGTCGGCTTCGGGCATTTCCTTCGATTTCAGTTCCTCCACTCCACGGATCACTTTTTCCATCACATCAAAATCAGGCGGCAGCGAGAAGCGCACCTTGGATCCCTGCGGAACCGAACCGCTGCAGTAAAAGGAGCGGTCGTTCCAATCCACCACGAGTCCGGGCCGCATTACGGGATCACCCGCCTCCCGCTGTAATTGCAACGGGAGATTGGCCGCCACTTCCAGCAACAGGTGCGGGTTATCGGGCGTCACGTTCTCCAGTCCCCCGTACTTGGCCGTTAGATCCAGTACCGGGATATTATCCACCGTGTACACATGATTACCTTCACTCCGGGTAACCGTTTTCTCCGTGCCCACAGCCTTCCAGCCGCAGGTGGCCCTGCCTCTGATCTCTATCTTCTCTTCATCCAGCACGAGCGCCACCATTCCGAGTTTGGTTTCCTTATTATTGGTAAATACAAATTGGTCGGTAAAGGAGTAATCATCGCCCGCCATGCCGCCAAAAACATTCACTTCTTTCCCAATCTCGTCTTCAAACCCGAACAGGATCTGCTCCGCGTCCGTTTCCAGGTGGGTGCCGGAGATCAGGAAAGCCGGTTTGCGGAAAGACTGTTTTGCCTTCGCCGCTATTTCCCTCGCCACTTCCCGGTAATTCTTACCGGGGTATTCAGACAGATAAATAGAGAAATGCGCCGGGTTCATGTCCAGCAGTAAAATGGCCGTGGATAATTTTTCCGGGTTTTCATCTGTAAACTCTCCGTTGGTCGTTGCGCCGAAGATCCGGATACCGGCCTTGTCCAGCAAGTCACAGATCGCATTACGGTCCTGGCTTTTTGAAATAAAGCAGATCGCCAACGTGGGTTGAAAACCGTTTGCCATGGCTTGCTCCAGTGCTTCAGCAATTTCTGCTGTTGATCTTCCTTTGATAGATTTGGCTTTCATTATTCTTATTTCTCTTTTAAAGCTACGAGGCAGCATGCATTATTATGATACTCATATTTTCCATTTTCTGATTTCCCGTATTCGCCATAGGTAAAAAAGCCCGCCATGGGCGCATCCCAGATTTTTTGCACCTGCTCAATCTCCTCTTTCATTACCATCCCAAACGATAAATGCCTGCTTACACAGGAAAACATGATCAGGGCATCCGCTTTTGGTTGTACATTTTCCTTAATGCTCTTACATTCTGCAACAACTTTATCAATGGAGTCAAAATCAGGTGGCATCGAAAACCTGATTTTTGAACCCTCCGGAACTCTACCCGAACAAATAAGCGAACGATCTTCCCGGTTGGCAAACATGGCTGTGCGTATGACAGGATCCGAATTTTCCCGCTCCACCTGCAATGGATAATACCAGGAGCTAAGAAATGTCACCACTTCCTTGTTGTCGTCCTCCTTTATCTCAACGCCAAGGAAATTCACTAACATATCCAATGCCGGTTTGTCGTCTATAGTATATACAACATTCCCTTCGCTTTTTGTAACTGTTTTCGTTGTGCCAATAGCATTCCAGCCACAGGTGGCGATACCTTTAACATCTATCTTATCTTCATCAACAATGAGTGCTACCAATGCACAGTCGCTAGTTTTCCCATTGGTAAAAACAAAAGTTGATTCCAATGCCAGGTCATCTCCTGCCTTACCTCCAAATACAGTTACTTCGCCGTTTTCCGATGAGAGAGATTTTCCAAAACCTTGTATGATGCCTTCAACAATAGGTTCACCATCTGAAGACACTCCGCTGTTTGCTATAATAAAAGCAGGATTGGCAAAGGTTTCCCTTCCCGTAATCCCTAGTTTTATGGCGTCTTCTAAAGCGGTCTTCTGGCTTGTTTCAATAAATTCTATTCTAAAATAAGCAGGGTTTATATCGAGCAACAGCATAACAATGCTGCCTCCTTCAATTTCACCATCAATAAATTCACCGGCAGTGGTAGCGCCAAATACCCGGATGCCTTTTTCGTCCAATAATTTGGAAACAGCTTCCCTGTCCTGTTTAACAGATAGGAATACAATTGCTAAAGTAGGCCTGAACCCATCAGCCATGCTTTCAGCTAATGCAGAAATGATTTCTTCTGCGAATTTCCCTTTGATTGACTTTGCTTGCATTATTACCTTATTAATGTTTTTCCTTTAGGTAGTGCTGCTTCAATACATCCTCGCCAAACTCGTTGCTCTTTTCCCGCCAGATGGCATGGATATGATTCGCTGCCCTGTTGGGGCCACCGCTCCTGTCATCAAACTCAATCAGAAAGGTAGGCCCGTTGATAACAAAATAATGCTGCTTTTCCTCGTTGTAGGCACCAATCCAGCCAAACCAAATATTATCAATCCCTGCTTTTTTAATCTTATCATATTCAACAATTGCTTTATCATACTCCAGGTTAAAAACAAATTCCCGGATGATATGCTCCAGTGCGGTTTTTTGTAAGGCTGTCAGCTCAGATGCCTTTATTCCCCAGTAATCAATCAACCGTTTGCCGCTTTCTGCTCCGGTGATGATGTCTACTGGCACTTCTGCATCCATCGTAGCTTTCTTCCTGAGTTCAGGAGTAAGCATGTTGATGAAACGAAGGCCAAGATCTTGTTCCTGGCCCAGCACCCGCCAGCCTGCATATTCCGAGATCATGAATTCAGCCGGGTCAGTCCCAATGAAAAATGGTGTTACCGAAATATTATCTCCTGAGAAAGTGAAATTGACCGATAAATGATGTCCTTCCAGTTTATACCCCCAGCTCTTGTCCTGAGGATTGCCAAAAAATGCAAAAAAGAAATTCTTATGCGACCACTGTAACGCTTTTACTCTTTGATAAACTGTATCATTAAATCTTTTTTGGTAATAAAGGCTGTCATAATAACTGTTAATTAAATTATCCAGGTGCATGATGCCGGTTGCCTTTAGGTATCCCTGGGAACTTAGCGAAACGGAAAGAATACGGTGAACCAATCTGCGTTGATCATTGTCCATATTCCCAATATTGAGGCCGGCCCTTGCTCTTAATCCCAATGGGAGATTATTCCACTTCAATCTTGCGGTATCTGTAAAAGAAAGAAGAGCATTTCTTTTTTCAAACTTGCTGAAAGAATGATACAAAGAGTCCGCATACATCGTTATCTCCTTATAATAT
>JBGATE010000029.1:0-20245 GCA_044229375.1 Chitinophagaceae bacterium | reverse complement strand
AGGACTTGCTTGGAGGAGATACCGGCCACGAGGCGATCATTACTTTCATCAGGTACCGGGATATGAATACCGTAAGCCGGTATATCCGTGACCATGGGATAAAATGTATGGGCGATCGTACTGTGATTCACGTTGTGACAGGGAAGCTGGTTATCAATATCATCATCCGCAGCCGTGCCGTCATCACCCCCGTAATGCATGGCGATGAATTCAAAAAAATCAATGCTTTGATCCTGACGGTGATGCTGAAAAAAATGCGAGATCAGCTGGGGAAGCCTGAACACCTGCCCGATCTCCGTATTACCGGCGAGGTGAACAATGATCAGCAGTATGAGCAAAGTATTCCGCATTTTCAGCTGCTAAATATTCAAAAATGATGCCATGCGTCATACAACTGTCACCCAGGCTATTTTATTGTACCCAAATGCCTAATAAAGATGAAAATTACTGCCGGAGAATACGATTCCGATACGTAAAACTCCAAAACTTGATTTACCTCAATAAAAGCTCACAGGGTTTCAGTCCCGTGTGCTTCTTAAAGGCCGTGGAGAAATGGGAGATGGAGGAATAGCCCAGTAGCAGTGACACTTCGGTTACGCTCAGCCCTTTTTCATATAAAAGGTATTTGGCGTGTTCCATCCGCTGGCTCTGGTAAAAATCAAATACCGTGGTGCCGAATAGCTCCTTGAAACCTTTTTTCAGGTAACATTCGTTGATCGCCACTTTGCGGCTGAGTTCTTTAATGGTGATGGGCTCACCGATATGCTGTACAAGGATCTCCCTTGCCTTGATGATCTTTTCACGGTCAGCCTCATTGGCCAGGAACTTGCAGTTCACCACATCTATTTCCTTCTCCCCCAGCATACAGTCGAGACTGTACAATAATAGCATCTGTGTCTGTGCATTGATATAGATATTCTCGAGACTGTCGGAATAAGTATGGTTCAGCACCCCTTCGAGCACCATCCGGGTCTTGCCGCAAAGCGGAAGAATTTTGGTAAAGGAAGAGCGGTGTTTGAAATTGAGGATATCATCCGTGAGTACCGCGTTTCCTTTCCTGGGTTTTACAAACTGGCTGAGGTGCATAGGCGAGAACGTAAAACTCACCACGTCTACGCTGTCCACACGTTCCTGGCAGCCCCGGGAAGCCCCGAACTGGCACATGTCACATTCCGTGTCTTTTTTGCGGCAATACACATTTCCACTCACACAAAAACGGAGTTCAAGAAAATTAGCTGAATCTTCGTTGCGGGTGTAATGATAGACCATCATCCCGGTGTCTTCGATATTCCATTGGGGGTTCCTGCGGTAACGGTGGATCGTATATTGCACAGAGCCCGGGATCTGCTGCTGTCTTTCCTGCAACAGACGCATATCACCCTGCATCAGGTTCTGCTTGTGGGCCAACGCTAATATGTCGGGGGGGGTGTGCATGATCCGAAATACAAATTTACAACTTCCCGGGCATATTCAATGGTGCAACTTTAACCAGGCCCCTTTTCAGTTCATTTTTAACAAGCTATGATGAAAAAAACTTCTATATTATTACCTAAAAGCTAACTTTGCCTGCCCTCCTGAATGGAGGAACTTTTCCTGTAACCAGTTATGATCCATCCACACACGTACATACATCCAAATGCAAGGCTGGCAACCAACGTAAAGGTTGACCCTTTTACCGTTATTCACCAGGATGTTGAGATCGGGGATGGAACCTGGATAGGCTCCAATGTAACGATCATGGAGGGCGCACGGATCGGCAAGAACTGCAGGATCTTCCCCGGAGCCGTAATTTCAGCCATTCCGCAGGACCTGAAATTCCATGGCGAATATTCCAATGTGCTCATTGGCGACAATACCACCATCCGGGAATTCGTGACCGTAAACAGGGGTACGGCCGACCGGGAGAAAACGGTGATCGGCAAGAATTGCCTGATCATGGCCTATTCCCATTTCGCGCACGATTGCCTGGTGGGTGACAATTGTATCGTCAGCAACAACACACAGGTTGCCGGTCATGTCACTATCGGCGAATGGGCCATCCTGGCGGGTATGTGCGCCGTGCACCAGTATGTCAAGATCGGTTCGCATTCGTTTATCGCCGGGGGTTCGCTGGTCAGCAAAGATGTGCCTCCCTATATCAAGGCCGGCCGCACGCCGCTCAGTTATGCCGGGGTGAATTCGATCGGTTTGAAACGACGCGGTTTCAGCGTAGAGCGGATCAACCATATACTCGACATTTACCGGGTGCTTTTTAACAAAGGCATGAACACCAGCCAGGCCGTGGAATACATTGAAGAGGAAATGCCCGCCACCGACGAACGGGATGAGATCGTGACCTTTATCCGCGAGAGCGGCCGCGGCATCATCAAACGCTTCACCAAAGGCAACCATGATGATGATCTCCCTATCTGATGCGGGAAAAAGGTTCAACCGTGACTGGATCTTCCGCCATGTCAATTACCAATTCGAAACAGGAAAATCCTATGCCATTACCGGCCCGAACGGGAGCGGAAAAAGCACCTTGTTGCAGGCGCTGGGCGGCTCCCTGATGCTGAATGAGGGAAATGTTCACTATACAATAAACAGTTCTCCCTGTTCGATGGAGAGCATTTACCGGCAGGTTTCCTTCTGCGCCCCCTACCTGGAACTGATCGAAGAAATGACATTGAGGGAGTTTCTTCTGTTTCACAATGGTTTCAAATCCTTTTTGCCCGGTGTGACCACCGAATCCATCATCCGCGCTGTCGGGCTGGAGAAAGCCGTTAACAAACAGATCCGTTATTATTCCTCGGGAATGAAACAACGGGTAAAGCTGGCGCAATGCATTTTTTCCGATACGGCGATCGTGCTGCTGGATGAGCCCTGTACTAACCTGGATGCTGCCGGCGTAAGATTATACAACGAACTGATCGTACAGTATTGCCAAAAAAGAATGGTGATCGTTAGTTCAAACGATCACCATGAATATGAATTTTGTACCGATAAACTCAGTATGACGGACTGGAAATAGTGCTATTTCTTTTCTTCACTGGTCCTGTAGGTATAGGTTCGCTTTACGATCTTAGTAGCTTTCCCTTTATCATCCCATGTGGTGCGTTGTGTCCAGTTTCCCATTTCATCATGACTTTCATATGTATATTTTGTAACCTTCACAACCGTTGAATCTTTTGACATATCGGTGTTGGTCATTTCAGTCTGTTCGCCCTTATCGTTATACGTAAAAGTATTGGAGAATTTAGCCTTGCCGGTACTGTCTTTGATGGTAAACCCTGTTTGCATGGTTTTATCGTACGTGCTTATTCCTTCCTGCCGGTAAACACTGTCTTTATCAAATTGCTTCCAGGAGAGCACCATTCCCTGTTCATTTTGGGTGATGCCGGTATAATAAATATCCAGCTTCCCGACCGAGTCCCACGCTGTGGCAGTGATATACTGGCCCTTGTCATTTAACTGCGTCTCAAAAGAACCCGATGGTTTTCCGTCTTTGGTATTGGTCGCGCTTTTCCATAACCCGTTGGGATGCCGGGTAAAGACCGAGGTCTCCTTCACCGTACCCTTACTGTCTTTTGAAGTCGTTGTGGTTCCGTATCCATTTTCGTCGAATTCATAAACCGTAATACAGCAGGAATCCATTTCTCCTGCTTTGCCCGCGCTGTCCGCCTGGTAGGGTGTTTCCACATAGGAAGAAATATCTCCCTTTAGATTTTCCGAAACAAGGTCACTGTACGGAGCTTTTTTGTCCGCCTCCTTGTCCTTTTTGTCCTTACAGGCGGTGATCAGGAGCAGCACGGCTGCCATAATGAAAACATTTTTCATTTTAATTTTTTTTAGATGAATAAAGGGGGGCAGAATTAAGCAGGTTCAGAGGGGAACACTGAATATAGTGAATTCTTCCGAAAGTCGTTCATAAATAGCTTTCCGGCAGGGAAATTTAAACGGAAAACCTGTTTACCTGGACATTACTTCCGTCCCGCATTCCATCCCGATCGCCTGGGCCCCTTTGGGGTCATTATCGGCCTCTTTCATGGATTTATATTTCACCATTAATTTTTCTGCCACGCAATCGCATAAATAGCCGATCTGCACCTGGGTGAAGAGTTTTTGCTGTTCGTTCTTTTTGGTAAAATCACGGAGACAATCATTCACCAGTTTCTCCTTTTTCCATTTATTTTCCGTCATGCAACCCGTCCAAAAAAAAATAATTCCGGTCAGTAAAAGAGTTCTCATCCCTGGTGTTGTTATGATTTAATGATTGAATAAGGGTTGCTGCATCCGGCAATACCACCTACCGCTGGCTCGCGATCAGTAAATTGAGGTCGGTGTATTTGAGATCAAATCGCTGGCTCAGGTAAAAATTCGTCAGCGATCCCTTGAAAAGATAGATACCGCTCCGCAGGTGCAGCTTGTGCCACACCAGGTTTTCAAAACCGCCTTCTTCCCCCGCTTCCAGCAGGAGGGGCATCAGCACATTGCTGATCGCCTGGGAGGCCGTGCGGGCAAAACCGGAAGGGATATTGGGAACACAATAGTGAATCACACCATACTTCATAAAAATAGGATGCTCATGTGAAGTGATCTCGGAGGTCTCGAAACATCCTCCGCGGTCGATGCTCACATCAATGATCACGGAACCCGGCCGCATGTTGCTGACCATTTCCTCCGTCACCACCATGGGAGTGCGGCCAGTTTCGGAACCCAGGGCGCCTACCGCCACTTCGCAGGTCTTAAGCTGTTTGGCCAGCATGCGGGGTTCCAGTACGGAGGTCCACATACGCTGACCGATATTATTCTGCAACCGCTTCAGGCGGTACACGCTGTTGTCAAATACTTTCACGGATGCGCCCAGCGCGAGGGCCGCCCTTGCGGCATATTCTCCTACGATACCGGCGCCGATGATGATCACTTTGGTGGGGGCGATACCCGAAATTCCGCCCAGTAACACTCCCTTCCCGTGATTGGCGGATCCGAGGTATTGTGCCGCGATCAGCATGACCGCACTTCCAGCGATCTCACTCATACTCCTGACGATCGGGTAAGAATCGCTGTCATCCTTGAGATTCTCAAAGGAAACGGCGGTAACCCGTTTTTCCATCATCTTTTCCAGTATCGAAGCCTTCATCACCGAAAGGTGAATGGGGGAAATAATGATCTGGTTCAGTTGAAGCAGGTTGAGGTCCTCTTCAATGATTGGCGCACTTTTCACCAGGATGGGGCATTTGAAGATATCTTCCCGGCTGTAAACGATCTTTGCCCCGGCTTCACTATAATCTTTATCGCGGTAATGAGCGGCTTCCCCGGCATTATGTTCGATCACCACCTGGTGACCATTGCTGATCAGTACGCTCACCGCATCCGGTGTGAGGGCGATCCGGTTTTCCTGGAAGGCGATCTCTTTGGGGATCCCGATCATCATACCTTGTACCTAATTATCCGCGATTTTTATCCTTCTTGTGAGGTTATCAATGAGCTCAATATAAACATGAACCGTGTCTAAGGGGAAGATCCCGGGGGCTTTTTCCGGCCATTCGGCCAGGCAGATCTCCCCGCTGTATAAAACATCCTCCACACCTGCCCGGATAGCCTCCTCTTCGTTTTTAATCCGGTAGAGATCCAGGTGAAAAAGAGGCTTTTTAGTCCCCTCACAGGAATATTCATACTCATTAACCAGTGAAAATGTCGGGCTGCCCACTACATCTTTTACCCCTTTCACATCACATAAAGCGTGTATGAAGGTTGTTTTCCCGGCACCCATCGGCCCATGAAAGGCAAAAACGGTACGACCTTCCGCCGCTTGCCAGAATTCTTTTGCAACCTGTTGTATTGTTCCAGGGGTTGTGACCCATTCCATGCATCAAATTTAAGCCGGATCTACAACGATGTTGTAAACATATTTCCCTTGTCGCAAAAAAACCGCTGACCGAAAGGGTAATTTTGCATATTGAACCTACCGGGTACGGTGCGTGTTATATAAACAAAAGGATAATTGAATCTGGCATGGAAAAAGTACAATGGAAAGTGGAAGGAATGGATTGTAACACCTGCGCGCTGAATATCCATAAATACCTGGAGAAGCAGGGCCTGAAGAATATCAGGGTCAACTTTGCCACCGGTGATGTGATATTTGATGGCACGGAAGGCCTAATCACTGAAAAGATCAGCAAGGGGATAAATGATCTCGGGTATACCGTCGTCAATACGGAGCTGGTCAGCAATGTACAGACCAGACTGCGGCAACATAAACCTTTTCTTTCCACGCACCTGCAGCGTTTCTGGTTCTGTCTTCCCTTCACAGCCCTGCTGATGCTGCACATGATCCCCGGCATTCATCACAGCCCGGGCTGGGGCTGGCTGATGAATCACTGGGTGCAACTGGCCCTCACCATTCCTGTTTATTTGGTCGGCATGAGTTTCTTTGGCCGGAGCGCCATTAAAAGTATCCGGAACAGGGTGCCGAATATGAATGTGCTGATCACGATTGGCTCCACAGCCGCTTTTGTGTACAGTCTGTATGGCAGCCTGAGCGGTCAGCCGGAACAATACATGTTCTATGAGACCACCGCTACCATCATCACGCTGGTATTTATGGGCAACTACCTGGAGGACGCATCGATTGCTTCCACCCAGAGAGAACTGAACAAACTGGCGAAATCACAAAAGGTCATGGCCAATATGATCGCCTTTGATGATGATCATAAGGAACAGGTCTTCCCGGTGGAAAATACAATGTTGCGGGTGGGAGACCTTATCCTGGTGAAAAGCGGTGAACAGGTTCCCATCGACTGCAAGATCCTCTGGGGTGATGTGCATGTGAATGAAGCGATCATCACCGGTGAAAGCGCTCCCATTCACAAAAGGATAAAAAATACCCTCATTGGCGGCAGTGTGATCACCGATGGTACCGTCAAGGCCCAGGTAACCGCTGCCTGGAACGACTCGGTGCTGTCCGGTATCATCAACATGGTAAAACACGCACAGGGCGAAAAACCACCGGTACAGCAACTGGCCGATAAGATCAGCGCCGTTTTCATTCCGCTGGTTTTGGGTATTGCCGCTGTTACCCTGGTTATAAGCTGGTTCTTACTGAAAGATTTTACACCCGCCCTGCTCCGCAGTATCGCCGTACTGGTGATCGCCTGTCCCTGCGCGATGGGACTTGCCACTCCTGCCGCCATTGCCGTTGGACTGGGACGGGCCGCCAAAACGGGGATCCTGTTCAGGAATGCCACCAGTCTTGAAACATTCAAGGATATCAAAAAAGTGGTCTTTGATAAAACGGGTACCCTGACCACCGGTTTGTTTGAAATTTCCGGTTACCAATCTGAAAACGGCGATGATGCAGTTTTCAAAAAGATCGCCTACAGTCTTGAAAAGTATTCCAATCACCCGATCGCAAAAACGATCACCGACGGGTGGAAGTCAAAGGACGAGATCCGCTGGAAAAAGATAGAAGAAGTAAAGGGCCTGGGCATGAAGGCTGAAGACATGGAAGGGAATACCTGGTGGGCCGGTTCGTATAATGTGGCAAAGCAGCTTACCCGCCAGGAAACGCATAATGTATATATCACCAAAAACGAAACCCTGGTAGGCTGGATCGATGTCAGGGATGAGGTAAGGCCGGAAGCAAAATCGGTGATCGATTACCTGCACAGTAAAAACATCGAAACCATTTTACTGAGCGGCGACCGGCAGGCCAAATGTGACCAGCTTGCTTCCCTACTGGGAATAGATACCGTGATCGCTGAACAGACACCGGAACAAAAACTGAACAAGATCGCTGAGCTAAGCCGGGAAGCCCCAACGGCCATGGTCGGGGATGGTATCAATGATGCCCCCGCCCTTGCCAAAGCCACTCTGGGGATCTCCATGAATGATGCTTCACAGATCGCTGTACAATCTGCCCAGGTCATCCTGATGAACCACGGACTGAAGAACCTGCCCACGGCACTGGGACTGGGCAGGCACACTTACCTCACTATCAAACAGAATCTTTTCTGGGCATTCGCTTACAATATTGTTGCAATCCCCGTAGCCGCCTTCGGCTTACTCACACCCACGTTTGGAGCTTTGGTCATGGGCATGAGCGATGTGGTGCTGGCTGTTAATTCGGTGCGGTTGTTCGTGAAGAAAGTGGTGTAAATTCGTGAATGGTCAATGGTGAATGGTCAATGAGTTCGCTCCCGATACACAATATCCTTAAGCAATATTGGGGGTTTGACAAGTTTCGTCCCTTGCAGGAAGAGATCATCCAATCGGTGCTGTCGGGCCATGACACCCTCGCCCTGATGCCGACCGGCGGGGGCAAATCCCTTTGCTACCAGGTGCCGGCAATGGCCACGGATGGTTTATGCCTGGTGGTTTCACCGCTGATCGCGCTCATGAAGGACCAGGTAGAGAATCTCCGGAAAAAAAATATCACCGCCTTTGCCATTTACTCCGGCATGAGCCGCAGAGAGGTGATCAATATTTTCACGGTAGCCGCTCAGAGCAACTGCAAGTTCCTGTATGTTTCACCCGAACGGCTGGAGACCAGCCTTTTTAAGGAATACCTCCCTGGTTTACCCGTGAGCCTGGTTGCCGTTGACGAGGCACACTGTATTTCCCAGTGGGGATATGATTTCCGCCCCTCCTATTTGCGAATCGCCGCACTTCTCGATGAATTGCCACGCGTACCGGTACTGGCACTCACCGCATCCGCCACCCCGGCGGTACAGGCGGATATCTGTGATAAACTGCAATTTGATCATCCGCGCATTTTTCGCCAGTCATTTGAAAGGTCCAATCTTTCCTACAGTGTGTTCCGGGTGGATTCAAAGATCAATAAGGTCCTGGAAGTGCTGAATAAAGTGCCGGGCACATCGATCGTTTATTGCAAAAGCCGGAAACGTACAAAAGATATCAGCTCCCTGCTGCAGTTACAGGGGATCGCTGCGGATTTCTATCATGCGGGTTTGCCGCAGGAGGAACGAAACCGCAAACAGGAAGAATGGATCAACGGCCGCACCCGGGTGATCGTTTGCACCAACGCTTTCGGTATGGGGATCGATAAACCGGATGTCCGGACGGTTATTCATGCGGATGTTCCCGATTGCCTGGAAAATTATTACCAGGAAGCGGGCCGTGCCGGGAGGGATGGGAAAACCTCCTTTGCCGTTTTGTTGTATGATGAAAACGACCTACCCGAACTCGGTGAGCTGGCGGCACTGCGTTTCCCTTCGCCGGAGGAAATCCGGGACATTTACCAGGCCGTGGCCAATTACCTGCAATGGCCCACCGGTGCGGGAGAAGGACAGTATTACGATTTCGATCTTTCTGATTTCCTGAAAAAATTCAAACGGAGCGGTCACGCCGTTCTCTATGCGCTGAAAGCGCTGGAACAGGAAGGCTGGCTGGCCTTCAATGAACAGGTTTTCCTGCCACCGGTCATCCAATTCACCGTGAATAAGGATTCACTTTACGAATTTGAGAAAGCCAACCCGGCACAGGAAGAATGCATCAAGACATTGCTCCGTTCCTATGGCGGAATCTTTGACCAGACGACACCGGTATCTGAAAGAACGATCGCCGGGTTGATGAAAAAAGACGTGGAGGAAGTAAAAAGGCAATTGCACCTGCTGGACCGGGCCGGTATCATCCGTTACCAGCCGCAAAAAGACAGCCCGCAGCTGGTGCTGTTGCGCAACCGGGCCCGGAGCGAAGATATCCGGATCGATGTCCGGGCTTATAACATGCGGAAGGAAGAGTTTCAAAAAAGGATGAGGCAGATGACGGACTATGTACAGGAAGACGTCCGTTGCCGCAGTCGTATCATCGGCAATTATTTTGGCGACCGGGAACTAAAACCCTGCGGCATCTGTGATAATTGCCTGAAACAAAAAGCGACCAGCCTGACCAAAGAGGAGTTTGAAACCCTGCACCACCGGATCATCAATATCGTGAAATATGAACCGCTGCATACAAGAGATCTTTTATTGAAACTGACCGGTATCAAAAAGGAAAAAGCCTGGAAGGTGCTGGAGTTCCTCCAGGCTGAAAATAAGATTGAGATGAACGATACAGGGCTGGTGAGGTTAAAATAGGATCCAGGCACCATTAGCAGGGCGCCTTCATTAACTAAAACAAACTTTTCCTGCTCCGGCTTCTTCCTCCCAGTCCCAGCACCCCCAGCAGGCTCCGGACGATCGTATTTCCCGCTGTCCGGGTCATGCTGCGCACCGTAGGATCATCAAAAATCGTTTTCTCCTTTTTGGCCGTTGTTTTCCGTTGGGTTTTCTCCTCGCTCTCCTGTTTTTCATTTTCCGCGTTACGTTTGGCAGCCTCCTCTATTTTTTCAGTCAGCATTTCGTAGGCGCTTTGACTATCGATCACTTCATTGTACCGGGCTGCGATCTTTGACCGGTTCACGATGTCTTCGATCTCTGTTTCCGCAAGGATGTCCATCCGGCTTTGCGGCGGGCGGATCATACAATGCACCAACGGTGTCGGAATGCCTTTTTCGTTCAGTATGGTGACCAGGGCTTCCCCTGTACCCAGTTGGGTAATGAGGTCCTCGGTTGTATAAAATTTCGTTTCCGGGTAATTCTCGGCCGTTTTTTTGATGACTTTCCGGTCGGCTGCGGTAAAGGCCCTCAGGGCATGTTGTACTTTCATTCCCAGCTGTGCCAGCACGGATGCCGGAACGTCCATTGGATTTTGCGTACAGAAATAGATACCGATCCCTTTTGAGCGGATCAGTTTGATGATGGTTTCGATCTGTTGCAGCAATGCCTCGTTCGCTTCCTGGAAAATAAGATGCGCCTCGTCGATGAACATCACCAGTTTGGGTTTATCCATATCCCCTTCTTCCGGGCAGGTGGCATAGAGTTCGGCCAGCAATTGCAGCATGAAAGTGGAGAAAAGTTTCGGCCGGTCCTGCAGATCGGTCACCCGCACGATCGAGATCATTCCCCTGCCGTCCTCGCTGATGCGCATCAGGTCTTTCACTTCAAAACTTTTTTCGCCGAAAAAGAGATCCGCACCCTGCTGCTGCAGTTCGATCACTTTGCGAAGAATGGTGCCGGTGGAAGTGGTGGAGATCTTTCCGTAGGTCTTTTCCAGTTCCGATTTCCCCTCATCGCTCACATACTGCAGCACTTTTATAAAGTCCTTCAGGTCGAGTAAGGGAAGTTTAGTGTCGTCACAAAATTTAAAGATCATGGCCACGAATCCGCCCTGGGTATCGTTCAAACCGAGGATCTTGGAAAGCAATACCGGTCCGAATTCACTTACCGTTGCCCGCAGCCGCGTTCCTTTCTGGCTGCTCAGGGTCAGGAGTTCAACGGGATAACCGGCCGGTTTGAATTCGAGACCCATTTTCTGGCAGCGTTCCGTGATCTTATCATTAACGGTACCCGGAGCCGCGATACCGCTCAGGTCGCCTTTGATGTCCATCATCAGTACCGGGATACTGGCATCACTCAGTCCTTCCGCCAGCACCTGCAGGGTCTTTGTCTTCCCGGTTCCGGTGGCACCCGCGATCAGCCCGTGCCGGTTGAGGGTCTTAAAGGGAATATACACATCCGCGCCGCTGATCACATTCCCCTCCAGCATTCCGGAGCCCAGCCTGAATGATTCACCTTTGAACGTGTACCCTGTTTTTATTACTTCCTGGAATTTTTCACTGCCTGGCATCGCTTTTATTTTGAAATGAAAGTTACTTGAATTCAGTAAACCCGTGATTATAACTCCTCTTCCCGCTCCAGCATCAGGATGGCGCTCTGGGGGACGATGAAATATTTTTCCTTTTCATACATCACTTCCGTGGCTCCGCTCAGCAGGAAGATCGCCAGGTCGCCTTCCCGGGCCTGCAGGGGAACATATTTCACCCTTTCTTCCTCCCCCTTCCAGGATTCATCCTCCGCCGGTAGGGGTATGGCATAGCCGGGACCGGTTTTGATAACATAACCCTGCTGTACCTTCTCCTTTTCCTGTACACCCGGCGGAAGGTAGAGCCCGCTGTCAGTTCGCTCATCCTGCCGGGCCGGTTTTATCAGCATCCTGTCGCCGATCACAATAAGTTTTTTCAGCCGGTTATCGTTTGTGAGATGCATGGCACAGTTTTTTATTATATACTTCACAAAAGTAGAAAGCAAAGGGATTGAAAAGCGGTTGTTTTAACAAAATATTCAGCCGGAACGCTTGAAGCCCCGAAATGCTTTAACTTTATTTGTCAACAATATAAAAACCACCAGACATGGACACTAAGAAACCTAAGATTTTATTGTGCGAAGACGATCCGAACCTCGGAAGTGTGCTGAAGAACTACCTTGAACTCAATGACTATGATGTAACCCTGGAAAGGGACGGCCGGCTTGGACTGGCTGCTTTTCAGCGCGAAAAATTTGAACTCTGCCTGCTCGACGTGATGATGCCTAATATGGACGGATTCACGCTCGCCGAAGAAATACGGGATGTGGACCCGGATATCCCCCTGTTCTTCCTCAGCGCCAAAACCATGAAAGAAGACGTGATCCAGGGTTATAAACTCGGCGCCGATGATTATATCACCAAACCTTTCGACAGCGAAGTGCTGTTGCTGAAGATCAAAGCCATCCTGAAAAGGAACGAAGAGCAGAACAAGGAAAGCGAGAACAAGGAATTTGACCTTTCTACCTACCACTTCAACCCTAAACTTCGCCAGCTCTCGCATAACGGCATCACGCAGACCTTATCTCCCAAGGAAAATGAGCTGCTGAAAATGTTGGCCGAGCATTTAAACGACCTGCTGCCGCGCGAACAGGCATTAAAAAAGATCTGGGGCAGCGACACCTATTTCAACGGGCGCAGTATGGATGTGTACATTGCCAAACTCCGCAAGTACCTGAAAGATGATGAGAAGATCGAGATCGTGAATATCCACGGCAACGGCTTCAGGCTGGTGGTGCAATGACCTCATCCCCGATCCTTCTCTCCCGATTGCTATCGGGATGGAAAAGGGAGAAAAAGAGTGTTTTATCCTTGCGTGAAATAATTGGAAAGCTATCCTTGCACCGGATAGCTTTTTTTATGAAAATAAAGTGCCGGGATTTCCGGGTTCTTTTTTACCGAGGTGGGTGTATGCTTTGGCCGTTACTTCCCTTCCCCTTGGCGTACGTTGCAAAAAGCCTTCTTGTATCAGGAAGGGTTCGTACACTTCCTCCAGCGTTCCGGCTTCCTCGCCCACTGCGGTGGCGATGGTGCTGATGCCCACCGGTCCGCCCTTGAATTTTTCAATGATGGTGCTCAGGATCCGGTTGTCCATATCATCCAGTCCGTGTTCGTCCACATTCAGTGCCTTCAGCGCGTGCTGGGTAATTCCGAGATCGATATTGCCGTCGTTCAGCACCTGTGCAAAATCCCTGACCCTTCTTAAAAGTCCGTTCGCGATCCGGGGGGTGCCCCGGCTTCGCCTGCCGATCTCTTCCACCGCTTCAGAAGAGATGGTTGTTCCCAGGATACCGGCAGAACGATGGATGATCTTGTTCAGCACCCCGGCGGTATAATATTCCAGTCTTGATTTAATGGCAAACCGGGATAATAACGGTGCGGTGAGCAAACCGCTTCGGGTGGTGGCCCCGATCAGGGTAAAGGGATTAAGATTGAGCTGGATGCTTCTCGCATTGGGACCGGAGTCGATCATGATGTCGATCCGGTAATCTTCCATCGCGGCGTATAAGTATTCTTCCACCACGGTACTCAGGCGGTGTATCTCATCAATGAATAATACATCGTTGGTCTCCAGGCTGGTGAGCAGCCCGGCAAGGTCACCGGGTTTTTCGATCACGGGGCCGGAGGTTTCCTTAATATTCACTTTCAGTTCATTCGCAACGATCCTTGATAAGGTGGTTTTTCCCAAACCCGGGGGTCCATGGAATAGAACATGGTCCAGTGCCTCTCCCCGGATCCGGGCAGCCTTTATGAAAATGCGGAGGTTTTCGATGACCTTTTCCTGCCCCGAAAAATCGCTGATCTGCGACGGCCGGATCGAATTCTCAAAGGCTACATCCGCAGCGGCCAGGTTTTCTTTATCACTTTTCAGGTTGGGGTTTGGCATGAAATATTTTTATTGAATATTTGTAAAGCTAATTATTAATCACATAAAACGATAAGCTATGAAGATCGGTATACTGGGTTCGGGTATCGTGGGTCGAGTACTGGCCTCCGCTTTCCTGGAAGAAGGTCACCAGGTGATGCTGGGTTCCCGTAACATTTCAAAGGAAGAAGTGGTAAAATGGCAACAGGAGAACAGTGGAGGTTTGCTGGGTTCATTCCAGGAAACGGCCCAGTTCGGGAATATCATCGTTCTAGCTGTCGGCGGGCTCGCCGTCGAAGACGCCATCACCCTTGCAGGGAAAGAACATTTCTTCGAAAAGATCGTGATCGATCCGACAAATCCGATCGCCGCCGTTCCGCCTGATAACGGGGTGCTTAAATATTTCACAACGCTGGAAGAATCGCTGATGGAACGGATCCAGAAACTGATTCCGGACGCAAGGGTGGTGAAGGCTTTTAACAGCGTGGGAAATGCCTTCATGTACAAACCACAGTTCCCGGGCGGACCACCCACTATGTTCATTTGCGGAAATAACGAAGACGCCAAAAAAACCGTTACCGGCATACTCACTGATTTCGGCTGGGAGACGGAAGACATGGGAGCTATCGAAGCTGCAAGGGCGATCGAACCTTTGTGTATACTCTGGTGTATCCCCGGCTTTATTCATAACCGCTGGCAACACGCTTTTAAGCTGTTAAAAATGTAAAGCCTGCTTACTGCAGGTACTGGTTTAACTGTAAAAGCATGTCCGGGTCGGGACTATTGGCCAGCCATGTGTCACGTTCAGAAAATTTACAAACCCCGGGGTAATCGCCTTTCCTGTCGCCCGGGTCCAGTATCACCTGGAAGTGAAGGTGAGGCGGCCAACCTCCGTTTTCGGCAGGGATCCCGAATTCCGCGATCACATCACCCGCATCCACCCGGTTCCCTTCCCGGAGGTTTTTTATCGAATTAAGGCTCAGGTGACCGTACAATGTAAAGAAAGTAAACCCGGATAACCGGTGCGTAAGCATTATCGTGGCTCCATAATCACCCCGCTGGTCGTTATTTGCAAAACTGTGTACAATGCCTTCCAGTGGCGCCATGACCGGCGTCAGCGGCTTTCCCCATATATCGGTACCCAAGTGTAGTCTTCTTGGTTCTTCTCCCGGTTCTTTCGGGTCAAACACCTTACTGAACCTGTAAACGGTTCGGTGTTCGGCATAACCGCCAATTCCATACCGTGCATGCGTTGCCGCCAGTTTGGAGTTGATGTATTGAATAAAGGCGTCAGTGTCGTTCAATATCAAATCGGTAAGCCCGGAATTGGATCCGGTAAGGTCGAGTGCAGCCAGCCTGTCCTTTGCAGGATCAAAAGGAACGACCGGGTGCAATAAAGAACGGTTGATCTTCATTACATCCTGCAGAAGCTGCGCGTTTATCATTAAATAAAGATGCAAAAAAAAGGCATCCCGGGGCGGGATGCCTTGTAAAAATATCAGTTAATACCTGTTAACGCTGGATCATGATCGGGAAGGTCTTCTCGTTGGTCCGTATACCATCATCATAGAAGATCTTGACCATATAGGTACCGCTGGGCAGATCGCCGAGATCAACCGGTATTACCCTGCCATAGACCAGGCCGCTGAAGGTCTGCGTCCTGATAGGCTGTCCGAGCGTATTGTATACTCTCATGCCAAGGTAATTGTACAGCACGCTGTTCACGCGGATATTAAAGCGGCCATTGTTCGGGTTCGGGTAAACCTTCACGGCATCCTCATCCAGTTGCCTGATCCTTTCGGGGCAATCTTCCACTTTCGCGATCACTGTACCCGTAGAAGTACATCCAAGGATGTTCACATATGTATAGGTAAGCGTGTAGGCGCCAATAGCAGTGGCTGAAGGCACGAAGTTGAAACCGGATACTCCCATTCCACTCCAGCTACCACCCACCGGCGTCGCATTAAGCGGCACCAGCGTATCAGACAGGCAGATCCTTGTCGGAAGCGCTGTGAGCGTGACCGGTGTCGGGGCGTTCACGGTAAGCGATGCATTGTTGGACGTTACAGTCTGGCCGCAACTGTTGGTCACGATCACACGGTACAGGTTACCGCTCTGCGAAACTGCAGTCGGGCTTACTGTGAGTGTGTTGGTATATGATCCGCCGGTGGTCAGGTTGACCCAGGGGCCGCCTGCGCCGGTGGTACTTACCTGCCATTGGAAAATATTGGGTGTCGGTACCCCGCTGGTTACCACCGTAAAGACAGCCGCATCAGGTGTACAAACGACCCTGTTGGCCGGCTGCGTATTTATCACCGGTGTTGTTGCCACCACAAGTGTAACGGAATTGGAGGTAGCTGCGGGCGGGCAGGAACCGGAAACAACACAACGATACCTGTAATTATTCTGGCTGGTCGAAACATTAATAATGGTCAGGTTGGGTGTTGTGACACCGGAATACTGCAAACCATTCACAAGGGGACTCCAGGAACCGCCACCGTTGGTGCTAACTTCCCACTGGTAGGTAAGGTCATTGCCGGTAGCTGTTACAGAGTAGTTCACATTGAAGCCGGGACAGATCGGAGCCGCCAGCGCAACAGGGTGTGCTGTTATGGCCGGAGGATTCCTCACCTGGATTAATACGCTGCTGGTTCCGGTACACCCTGTGATCGTGCTGGTAGCCGTATAATTCGTGCTGGCTGTGGGTCTTGCCCAAACCGTATAAGCAGGTGTACCGGTGTACGCGATCGTAGCTGCAGCATCCGTGAACAGGTTGGTTAACGGGCTGAACACGACCGGTTGCGGTACATTGAAAGTGATGCTCCATGTAGAAATGATACCGGTATTTCCGGCCGCATCATCCACTATATACAGGTTCCAGTTACCATTCGGGTTACCACTGAATGTAGACAGGGTTGTGGAAACCGGGCTTCCGCCGGGTCCTGGTGCGGGCCATGTATCCCCCGCTCCAAAGTTGGTTGGCTTGTAGGTTCCTGTAGGATTGAATACAGCGTCTGCCAGCGTAGCGGCAGCCGCATCATCAAATGTGAAGGTCTGACCGGTGGCCGCTGCGGCACCACCTGCATCCGACATCAGGATCACTGACTGGCCGGAAGGTGATACAAGAACGACATCCACATCATCGGGGAACGTATGACTGTAATTGTTCAGTGTAACAGATTTAACGGTCACACCACTTACCGGCAAACCGGATACCGGTGTTGCGTTGGGATAAAGCGATGCATTACCGGACGTGTTGCCACCTGCCGGAATATGGGTATTGGTATTATTATTAACGGTCAGCGGAAGTGTGGGTACAACCGATGCATCGATCCTCACGATTGAACCGTTACAGATAGACAAGGCCGGAAGTTCAAATGAAACTCCCAATCCGGAACTTAGTGAAGCCGCATTACAGGAATATTCCGTAAACAGCGAAGTAGGTGCCGCGGCGCCCTGTACACCGATAGTTGCACTGGCCCCGTTATTGGTATTCGTCCCGTAAATAAAATCGACTTTTTGAATGCCCTCATACAAGCGGGCTTCAAAATTGATCGTGCTGCCACCCACACCAAATAAGGAGCCTCTCCATTCGATATTGAATATCCTGTTGGGCGCAACACCGGAAACAGAAGTGAAAATTCCATCTCCAGGATTGACGTCAGTCCGGAGATCATCCCAGTTCGGCATAAAGAAAGGTGCTCCCAGGTTGACAACGCTCGGCATGGGGCAGGAATTGGTAAATGTATTATTTCCCGCTCCCGAAAACTGAAGACTACCGTTGCTGGCCACCATTAAGCTGCTGTAACTGTTGCCGTATACAAAATAATTAAAAGGCAATGTCACCGGTGCACTCACATCATCGCCCCTGCTTCCTGCTACTAATGCAGTACCCGGAACTATTGAGTTACCTGCAGAAGTTGTCATAACATAATTTGTCGCTACCGGTGAAGGAGGAACGGTGGTCAGTGTAATGATTGGTGTCTGGTTAACGGTGATCTGGATATTTGATGCCTTCGCACAACCGATACCATCTGTTGAGGTGAGGGTATAAGTATGTACACCGGCCGGTATGGCAGTCACGCTGAATGTCACATTGGAATTGTTCGGTCCGGAAGGAACAGCCGGTCCGATCGTACCGGGTCCGGTAAGCGTATGCGTGTAGTTGCCAATACCACCTGCGACCGTGGCCGCGATGGTCGTAGCTCCCGGCGAGCACATAACCGATGGTGTTGCCGTGAGACTGGTATGGTTGGGGTTGCCCACATTAACCACCACTTCGGCTGTACTGGCAGAACCTCCGCCTGGATTGTTACAGGTTACGGTACAAATGTAATAACGGGTTGCTGCCGCATTGAAAGCATACGTGGTACCTGTGGCACCGGGGATATTGGTATACGTACCCCCTGAAGTTGCTGACTCTCTCCACTGGAAGGTAAGACCCGTTGCATTGGTATAGCCGCTGAGCGTAAGCACTACCGGCGTTCCAAAACATACGGAAGAAGTTACCGGAGCAATGGATCCCGGTGAAGGTACACCTACGCAAGGTGGTACGCAGGTACGTGTAAGTGAGAAGTTGCCTGCACTTGTGCTAAACCCTGTTACAAGAATGAAATAGTCAGTGGCTGCCACCGTATTGAAAGTCACCTGGGACTGAAGTCCGCAAAAATCATCATTGCCCGCAACGCATACAAGGGCGGCACAGGTTCCGCTGAACACGCCGATCTTGGTGTCATACGAAGACCCGCAAAGACTCATGGTCACGGCTGAACCGTCGCCTGTAAACCTGTACCAAAGACCGGGTGCTGTATTCAGTGTTGTACCGCAGGTTGCCACCGCATCAGATGTGGCGCCAACGGTGGAACCGTTTATCGTCTGGCCGCAATTGATGGTAACAGCGCCGGTGCAAATATCATTGGCCGGCGGTGCGCAGGTCCTGTTCAGGGTATAGGCGCCGGAAGCGGTACTAAACCCGGTTACAAGAACATAATAGGTTGTTCCGGCTGTAGTAGGTACGGTTACCTGTGACTGTAACCCACAAAAATCATCATTACCCGCAACGCATACAAGCGCAGCGCAGGTACCAGAGAATACTCCGATTTTCGTATCATAAGAAGAGCCGCAGAGGCTGAGGGTATTATTGGTACCGGTTCCAACGAAGCTATACCATACTCCGGGAGCAGTACCCAGAGAAGTGGTACAGGTGCCCACTGCATCAGAAGTTGCAGCAGCGGTGGTACCCGCAATGGTCTGACCGCAATTGATGTTAATGGCGCCGGTACAAAGGTCATTGGCGGGAGGGGCCAGTACGCAACTGGTACACTGAACAGTGGTCGTGCGGCAGCTGGATTGGCTTCCGCAACCCGGTGTATTCCAGTGTGCATAGATCGTTCCGGTGAAGGTATTGGCAAATACAAGTGGTGTTGTACCAAATGCAAGTACAGGACCGCCGGGAGAACCGGACCGGATTGTGATCTCATCCGTACCTACACTGCTCGTAAACCGGAGCGTCTGTCCGTTTACGGCACCGTTTATTGTTGAATATTCTCCTGCGAACGAACAGGTTGAAATCGTTACTATGGTTCCTGCAGGATTTATGGTTGCAGATGCAAAGGCAGAAGCATTATTACACTGGCTGACCGCTTCAAGTCCCGATAACAATAAAATGGAGATTAGAAAAGCGTATAACTTTCTCATAAGCTTAGTTTGGTTATAAACAGATTAGCCCCTGGTTCGGGATTTATGCCGAAAGTTAGGATTTTTTTTTACTGCCCCAACTTTTAAAGGCAAAATATTCATTACTTAAAACCGTTAGTATGAATAAATTGTCTCGCCCGTATGAAAAGACCTTCCGCGCATCGTTTTTGGCTCCTGGCAGCTTTGTTTTCCCTCTTTTTTGCTCCTGTGCTGCCGGCCCAGATGATCACCGGCACCTGGAAGGGAAAGATCAACCGGCAGAAAGTGGAGGTTAAGATCATACAGAACGGCGACAGCCTGACCGGGACCTCGTACTATTACGAATCCGCGAACAATTACCGGCGCTATACCATCAAGGGCTATTTTGACCAGGCAACCAATGCGGCCGTTTGGTGGGATGACCGGCTGGTGGATGAGAGATCGGGGCGTTTAAGTATAACCACACCCCGGAAAAAAACCCAGCTTTCAAAATCTGACTTCAAATTCCCGGGTGACGGAATA
>JBGATE010000299.1:0-2681 GCA_044229375.1 Chitinophagaceae bacterium | reverse complement strand
GAACAACTATAGATAACCCGATATAAACTGCTTACTAATCTGATGGAGAAGAATGCTGAAAAAATCTGGACCAGTTGTTTAAAGATCATCAAGGACATCGTTGAATGGCAGCATTTCAAGACCTGGTTCGAACCCATCAAACCCGTCTCCCTTAAAAATAATGTTCTCGTCATCCAGGTTCCCAGCCAATTCTTTTTTGAGTATCTCGAAGAACATTACGTAAATTTATTAGCGAAGACATTGAAGCGGGAACTGGGCAAGGATGCGCAACTTGAATACCGCATCATGGTGGACAGCGGCAACAGCCGGAACAAACCCGTTACGATGGATGTCAGCGGCCAGGGTTTTAAAACTTTTTCAAATAACGAAATGGATTTTCCCTTAGTCATAAATAATCCTGTTAAGAATCCCTTCGTTATACCGGGTCTGAAGAAGATGCAGATCGACCCGCAGCTCAATCACATCTATACCTTCGAAGCCTTTGTGGAAGGCGACTGTAACCGGGTGGCCCGCCGGGCCGGCAAAACGGTTGCGGAAAAACCCGGCGCCAACTCATTTAATCCCCTGGTGATCTACGGGGGTGTGGGACTGGGCAAGACCCACCTGGCGCAGGCCATTGGAAATGAGGTCAAAAGGCTGCATCCCAACAAAGTGGTGCTGTATGTGAGCTCCGAGAAGTTCATCAACCAGTTCATGGACCACAGCCGCAATAATGCGATCAACGACTTTATCCATTTTTACCAGCTCATTGATGTGCTGATCCTGGATGATGTGCAGTTTTTTGCCAAAGCGGAAAAATCCCAGGATGCTTTCTTTGCCATTTTTAACCACCTGCACCAGTCGCACAAGCAATTAGTGCTAACGTCCGATAAATCACCCAAGGACCTGGAAGGCGTGCAGGAAAGGTTGCTGAGCCGTTTCCGCTGGGGTCTCAGTGCCGACCTGCAGGTTCCGGAGTATGATACACGGATCGAGATACTGGAAAAGAAGATGAAGAATGACGGGCTGGAAATGTCGAAGGAAGTAGTGAAATACATTGCGTATAATATAAGTAATAACGTAAGGGAACTGGAAGGCGCATTGATCTCATTGTTGGCACAATCTTCGCTAAACAGGAGGGAGATCGACTTAGATCTTGCTAAAAAAGTGTTACGCAATTTCGTTAAATCATCCAGCAAAGAGATCACTATCGAGACCATCCAGAAAATGGTCTGCGAGTACTTTGATGTGCCGTATGACAAGCTCCTGCAAAAGACCCGCAAGCGGGAGATCGTGCAGGCCCGCCAGATCACGATGTACCTGGCCAAGGCATTTACCAAGAATTCACTAAAAACGATCGGGGAGCATTTCGGCGGCCGCGATCATACCACGGTCATCCACTCCTGCCAGACCGTAAAGGACCTGATGGATACCGACGGGGTATTCAGGGAAAACGTACTGGAACTCCAGCAAAAAGTGCAGTTGGCAGCAATGTAAAAGACTTATTTACCTCTTAATAGGATATCCCAGATTCCGGGTCTAAAGCGTGGAATTTGGGATTTGTCTTTTTGGGATTTCTAGGCTTTAATCTTTATTTTTGCCTCCCCTTGATTATAAGGCCGGCAGGTTTCAATTATTTGTCAGCCAGTTGAAATAGGGATGGAGAGGTGCCTGAGTGGCCGAAAGGGCCGGTTTGCTAAACCGTTGTACGGGCTTAAACCTGTACCGAGGGTTCGAATCCCTCCCTCTCCGCCTTCGCCCGCCGTAGTTTCAGCGTAGGCGGGCTTCGCCCATGCACAGTCCTTTTCAAGCGGGCTACGGCGGACGAGGTCCGCATTTTTACACACCGAAGCTTTAACGTAGGCGGGCTTCATCCGCCGAAGCCCCGTTCGAAACGGGACAAAGGCGGGTTTCTTTTAGGCTTTAGCGAAGACCGGTTGTTTTTGATCAATGCTTGCATCTGCGCTTGAGCTTTGTTGGATAAATTACCGAAACCAGGCCTGATATACCCGCTCCCCGGTATGCGAAAGCAACCGCAGGCGTATTATATTCGACCATTATTTCAAATCATCACGTACAATGAAAAAATTCTTAATGCTGGGTTTGACACTGGCTTCTTTATCACAGGCAGCGCTATCGCAAACTCTTCCGCGCGCAAAATGCACCACGCTGGTTGGTGAGGCCATGTTCGGGGAAAGACAGGACACGGTGAAATCAAGGGGCATGGCGGATAATTATCATACCTGGGAACCCGGTTCCGTTCTGCTGGTGAAATTCATGCCGGGGGGAAGTAAGATCGTCCGTGATAAAGTAATACTGAATGCCAGGGAATGGCAGAAATATGCAAATATCTCTTTCAAATTTGTGCCCGATAACGCGGGGTTCACGCATATCCGGATCAAGCTGGGAGCCGGGCTCGGTCATAATTCCGCCGTGGGAACAGAGGCTAACTTCCGCTCACAGCAGGAGCAAACCCTGAATTTTGACACCCTGGCCTTTGCAGACGGGGAATATTACCTGGACCGCATCAAAAAAAAGGGGATACAGCCTCCTTATACATTTGATCACCTTCGAAGTGAAATGCGTCTTGACCCGAACCACTGGAATCTCCCGGAACTGCGCAGGGTGGTGATCCATGAATTCGGCCACGCGCTGGGCCTGTTGCATGAACAAAGCTACCCGGATGCGGTAAACTGGAAAAA
>JBGATE010000298.1:0-2758 GCA_044229375.1 Chitinophagaceae bacterium | reverse complement strand
TGAACCATTTTAAGTTCCCGAAACAGTGTACATCTTTTGCCGGGCTGTTGACCAGCCAGCGGATGATATCCGTATCATGACTTGATTTGGCCAGCAGTATGGGAGTTGCCGTTTTACTGTTCCTCCATTTGCCGCGTACATACGAATGACTCATATGCACCTGTTCAATGGGTTCCATATGCTGCACGCTGATGATGTTGCCGATCAATCCCGCGTCCAGTACCTCCTTGAGTTCACGGAAATAGGGCGAATACCTGAGTACATGGCAAACTCCCACGATCCGCCTGGTTTCCCGGGCCTTTGCCAGGATCTGCCTGCATTCCTCTTCCGTCGGGGCGATCGGCTTTTCCAGCAGTACATCATACCCGGCTTCCAGGGCGGCAAGACAGGGTTGCGCGTGCAGTTTGTCAGGTGTGGAAATGATCACCGCATCCGCAAATTTTGGCTGGGCAAATACTGCTGCCCAGTTATTAAAAGAGCAGGATTCGGGAATACGGTGATTCTTCCTCACCAAATTGCGGCGTTTCTCATTGATATCCGCTACCGCAACGATCTTCATTTCGTCCGGGTGTTCCGCCGCGTAATCCGCGTAGATCCCACCCCGGTGCCCGGCGCCGATCAAAATGACCGTAACGGGCTTGCTGAGTTTAATATGCCGGGGATCCTCAAATACATCTTCGTGAAGCCCGAATAATTCGGCAACCTCTTTCCAGCGGAGGTGTACATGGTCCCTGATGATCTCCAGTGAACGTAACAGTTTTCTTGCAGAAATGAAGTGGCGTAATGACATATCCTTTTCCGGAATGATTTGTTCCGGGATAAAATTACGTTGCTTTTGGCAAGATGGTGTTTGAGATCCGGGGTGATGTTTAAATTGAATGTTAAAGGTCTTCGGCCGTAGAAAGGCCGGGGAATCGAACCGGGGGGAATCAATGGCAGATCAGATCCACTCACCCCCTATCATCACTTTATCAATAAGACCGGAACCGAAGGAATAGGGTAAATAGGCCAGCGAAGGAACAGGTTTTGTAAGTATAAAACTGGCTTTTTTCCCCAGCATGATGCTCCCCAGTTCATCCGCTAACTCCATGGCATAAGCGCCGTTGATCGTGGCCGCGTTGATCGCTTCTTCCGGCAGCATCCTCATGGCGATACAACTCATAGCCACTACAAGATTCATATTTCCGGAAGGGGAAGATCCGGGATTATAGTCCGAAGCAAGGGCAATGGCGCAACCGGCATCGATGAGTTGTCTTGCCGGCTGGAAAGGCATGCGCAGTAAAAAAGCGGCCGTAGGGAGCAGGGTCCCGATCGTATCCGAACCGGCCAGCGCCCGGATGGCCGGTTCATCCATTGTTTCAAGGTGATCAACTGATATGGCACCCAGCTTTACTCCTGTTTGCACCCCGCCGGAAAGATTCAACTGGTTGGCATGTATCCGCGGTTTCAGTCCAAGCTCCAGCCCCGCCCGGCAGATCGTTTCCGTTTCAGCCGGTGAGAAAAAACCTGTTTCGCAGAACACATCAATATAGTCAGCCAGTTGTTCGGCTGCGATGACCGGGAGCATTTCACGAATGATCAGGTCAATGTACCCCTGGTGGTTGTCCTTGTACTCCACCGGGTACGTATGCGCGCCAAGGAAAGTGGCTTTTACGGGAATCGGTGATACTTCTTTCAGTTTGCGGATCACCCGCAACATTTTCAGTTCACCATCAACAGAAAGACCATATCCGCTTTTGATCTCGATTGCTCCCGTACCCAGTTCCATCACTTCATGCAACCGTGCCATTGACAGACGGAGCAGCTCCGATTCACTGCTTTCATTCAGTTTGCGCGCGGAATGAAGGATGCCTCCGCCTCTGGCGGCAATCTCCGCATAACTTAACCCTCTTATTTTATCCACGAACTCTTCTTCCCGGCTGGCGGCAAAGACCAGGTGGGTATGACTATCGCACCAGCAGGGAAGCAATAATTGCCCGGAAGCATCGACAGTATTTGGCATATCCGTTAATGAAGGAGGCAGGTCTTTCATTTCCCCATAGTCCGCGATGATCCCATCTTCCACCAGCAGCCATGCGTTTTCCAGCGAAGGCAGTGTCGCCATTTCCGGCCCGCGCAGGAGTTTGTTTTCCTGCCGGGTATTCACCAGGCTCCTGATATTGACAAACAATGTTCCGCTCATACAATGCTAATGTACTTGTAAATAATTTACCGGGGGCGGATACCAAAAAAAATCCGCCCCGGCTGGCCGGGACGGATCGACGTTCATTTATTCCTTTCTCAGTAAGGAAGAATGCTTGAATGTGAATTACCGGAAGGGCCGGTCCAGACCACTTTCATATAATAAGGGTTGGCACCGGGACAGGTAGTTGGATTACCGTTTGAATCAAGGCCGAAGGTCACATTGGCATTGAAAAAGGGTGTTGCATGCTCCACTTTCCCGCTGCCGGCCCTGAAACTGCAATCCTGTTTGAACACCAGCGGCTGTGTGATCGCGGTGGTAAAGGCGTTTCCAAAACGGTTGGTGCCCCATTCGACTATCCCGGTAATGCCGCCCTGCGAGTGTGTACCGGTAACCGTTATCACTACCCCGTTATTGTAGGTGAATACCCGTTGACGCGCCACCTGCCAGGTACGTTGTGAGTTATTGTCGAACGTAACCGACATATTGCCGCTGCTGATGCTGTGGGTGATCGTATTCAGCACCGGCAGGTTGATAAGCAGTCCGCCGCTGATATTGGTATAGGTCTGCGTGCCG
>JBGATE010000297.1:0-2794 GCA_044229375.1 Chitinophagaceae bacterium | reverse complement strand
AAATAGAACCCCCTCGGAGCAATGACTTCATTTGACCCAACAGAAACAGGCAACTAACTAAACTATTACCTATAACCTGCAATTATGCTCAGTTTTATCTCAAAAATATTCGGCGGTAGTAAATCGGAGAAGGATGTAAAGAAGATCGAACACTATGTCGGCAAAGTGAATGCTCATTTTGCGGCTTACCAGTCCATCCATAATGATGAATTGCGAAACAAAACAGTGGAGTTCCGCCGTCGTATCAAAGATCACCTCACGGAAATCGACGCGGAGATCGCGGAAAAAAACGCCGCCGCGGAAGCACTTCCGTTCAACGACCTGATGGGCAAGGATGCCATTTACCAGGAAGTGGATAAACTGAAAAAAGAAAGGGATAAAAAAATTGAGGAGGTGCTGGAAGAAATATTACCTGAGGCTTTCGCCGTGGTAAAAGAAACAGCCCGTCGCTTTAAGGAGAACACCGAAATGGTTTCCACGGCAACGGAACTCGACAAAGACCTGAGTGTAACCAGGGAATATGTTACCATCAACGGGGACAAATCCGTTTTCAGGAATACCTGGACGGCCGCCGGGGGACAGGTTACCTGGAACATGGTTCACTACGATGTGCAGCTGATCGGCGGTGTGGTGCTGCACCAGGGAAAAATTTCCGAAATGGCAACGGGTGAGGGTAAGACACTTGTTTCGACCCTGCCCTCATACCTGAACGCACTGGCCGGCGAAGGTGTTCATATTGTAACGGTGAACGATTACCTCGCACGCCGTGACCAGGAGTGGAACGGTCCCATTTTTGAATGGCTGGGTCTCAAAGTAGACTGTATTGATAAACACCAGCCCAACAGTGAAGAAAGAAGAAAAGCATACTTAGCGGATATTACATACGGCACCAACAATGAATTTGGCTTTGATTATCTCCGTGACAACATGGTACATACCGCCGAAGAGATGGTGCAGCGCAAACACCATTTTGCCATGGTGGATGAGGTGGACTCGGTACTGATCGACGATGCCAGAACGCCGCTTATCATTTCCGGTCCCGTACCCCGGGGCGAGGACCAGCAATTCCATATTCACAAGCCAAGGGTACTGCAACTGGTGCAGGAGCAGGAACGCATCATCCGGAATAACCTCAATGAGGCCAAGAAGAGAATGGCGGAAGGTGATGATGACCCCAAAAGCGGCGGTCTTCACCTGTTCAGGGCGTTCAGGGGTCTTCCAAAGTACGGCCCGTTGATCAAGTTCCTGAGCGAGGCGGGCACCAGGGTGAAAATGCAAAATGGCGGTGAAATACTATTTGCAGGACCAGATGCGCAATTTTCATATTGTTGACTAAGAACTCCTTTTTCATATTGACGAAAAGAACAACTCGGTAGAGCTTACGGATAAAGGTCTTGCCATGATCACCAAGACCGGTGAGGACCCCGATTTCTTCATTCTTCCGGATATTGGTGTGAAACTGGCCGAGATCGAAAAAAGTACGATCAGCGCCGAGGAGAAACTCCAGCAAAAGGAAGTTATCCTGAATGATTATGCCCAAAAGGCCGACCGCATCCATACCGTGCAGCAGTTACTGAAGGCCTATACCCTTTTTGACAAGGATGTGGAATACGTGGTGATGGACGGGGCCATAAAGATCGTGGATGAGCAGACCGGGCGTATCCTGGATGGACGCCGGTATTCAGATGGTCTCCACCAGGCGATCGAAGCCAAGGAAAATGTGAAGATCGAAGCGGCTACTCAGACCTATGCCACCGTTACCCTGCAGAACTATTTCCGGATGTATCATAAGCTGGCCGGTATGACCGGTACGGCCGAAACTGAGGCTGCCGAGTTGTGGAGTATTTACAAACTGGATGTGGTGACCGTTCCCACGAACATCCCGATGATCAGGATCGACAAACAGGACCTGGTTTACAAAACAAAAAGAGAAAAATATAAGGCGGTCATTGATGAGATCGAAGCGCTGAGCAAAGCGGGCCGCCCCTGCCTGGTGGGTACCACTTCGGTGGAGGTCAGTGAATTGCTCGGCAGGATGCTCCAGCAGAAAAAGATCCCGCATAATGTACTGAACGCAAAACAGCACGCCAAGGAAGCCGTGATCGTGGCCGAAGCGGGCTTACCGGGCGCCGTTACCATCGCCACCAATATGGCGGGTCGTGGTACGGATATCAAACTCGGCGCAGGCGTTAAGGATGCCGGCGGACTGGCCATCATCGGTACGGAGAGACATGAGAGCCGGCGTGTGGACCGCCAGTTGCGGGGCCGTGCCGGACGACAGGGTGACCCGGGAACTTCCCAGTTCTATGTATCGCTGGAAGATGACCTGATGCGGATGTTCGGCAGCGAACGTATTGCAGGACTGATGGACAAACTGGGCTATAAGGAAGGCGATGTGATACAGCACAGTATGATCAGTAACAGTATCCAGCGGGCACAGCGTAAAGTGGAAGAGAACAACTTTGGCATCCGTAAACGTTTGCTGGAATACGATGACGTGATGAACAAGCAGCGTAATGCCGTTTATGATAAACGTAACCACGCCCTATTCGGGGAGAGGTTGGCACTGGATATCGATACTTCTTTTTCCACGGTAGCGGAGGGGTTGATCGACTCCTTCCGGGAGCAGGGGGATTTTGAAGGCTTTAAAATGGCCTGCATCGTGAACTTTGGCCTGGATACAACGATCAGCGAAGAAGATTTTTCAAGAAGCGATGCCAATTCCCTGGTGGACCGGCTTTACGCGGAAGCCACCGAAAAATACAACCACCATAAGGAAGACCTGCAGAAACAG
>JBGATE010000296.1:0-2820 GCA_044229375.1 Chitinophagaceae bacterium | reverse complement strand
CCCATTGAATATCCACAGAAAGTGTTCGCAGGGCATTTTCCAGTGCTTCCGGGTCATAGGCCATCACTTCGGCTCCACGGGCTACCAATTGTTCAATCAACCACAGGGCCGGTGCTTCCCGCACATCGTCAGTATTAGGCTTGAAGGCCAAACCCCATACAGCGATCTTCTTTCCGGCGACATCGCCTATGCGCTCCAGCATGCGGTTGAGCATGTTGGCGCGCTGACGGGTGTTTACATTCATCACCGCACTCAGGATTTCAAAATTAAAAGCATGGTCTTTGCTGGTGCGTGACAATGCCTGTACATCCTTGGGGAAGCAGCTTCCGCCATAACCGATACCGGGGAACAGGAACCTCTTCCCGATCCTTTCATCGCTGCCCATACCGCGGCGCACCATGTCCACGTCGGCCCCGAGTTTTTCGCAGAGCCGGGCGATCTCGTTCATGAAGGAGATCTTGGTTGCGAGGAAGGAGTTGGCCGCGTATTTGGTCAGTTCGGCCGAACGCTCATCCATGTAGATCACAGGGTTGCCCTGCCGGACAAACGGCGCATACAATTCACTCAGAATTTTTTTGGCCCTCTCGGAGCTGGTGCCGATCACCACCCGGTCGGGTTTCATGAAATCATCCACGGCCACCCCTTCCCGCAGGAATTCAGGGTTGCTGACCACATCAAACCCGCCCTTATAGTTTTTCGCGATGGCAGTATGCACTTTCTCCGCGGTACCTACCGGTACCGTGCTCTTATCAATGATCACTTTATAACCGGTAAGCAGGTTTCCCAGGTCATTGGCCACGCCAAGGATATATTTCAGATCCGCGGAGCCATCCTCACCGGGAGGTGTTGGCAGCGCGAGGAAAATGATCACGGCATCTTTGATACCCTCCGCCAGGTTGGTAGTGAAATGCAGGCGGTTCTCTTTCAGGTTGCGGAGAAAAAGTTTCTCCAGCCCGGGTTCATAAATGGTGATCTCTCCTTTACCCAGTTTACTGACTTTTGCGGCATCAATATCCACACAGGTCACATCATTGCCCGTTTCGGCAAAACAAGTTCCCGTCACCAGTCCAACATAGCCTGTTCCTACTACTGCTATCTTCATACGAAAAGTTTATTTTTTAAGGTATTCCAAGGTCTTTGCGGTGATAAATTCCAGTTGCTCCTCCTCCAGTTCGGTATGAACAGGAAGGGAAATAACACGTTCGGTGAGCCAGTCGGTAACGGGCATTGACTGTGATGCCACGCCGAACTGTTCAAACATTTTTTGCTTATGCCCCGGCACGGGATAATAGATCATGGATGGAACCCCGTTGCCGGCCAGGAATTTCTTCAGTCCTTCCCGGTCAACCCCTTCCAGCAGGATCGTGTACTGGTGAAAAACATGACCGGAATAAGCCGCCCGGTAAGGGGTGGTGATTTCCGGGTGCCCGGCAAATGCTTTGTCGTAATAATCAGCCGCCGATCTTCGGGCTGCCGCATATTCATCCAGGTAACGAAGCTTGATATCGAGGATAGCCGCCTGTATCGAATCGAGCCGGCTGTTACAGCCCACCACATCATGGTAATACTGCCGGCTCTGGCCATGGTTGGCGATCATTCTCATTTTCGCGGCCAGTTCATCGTCATGGGTGAAAATAGCACCGCCGTCGCCAAAGGCGCCAAGGTTCTTTGACGGGTAAAAAGAGGTGGCGCCGATATGACCGATGGTCCCGGTCTTCTTCCTGTTGCCATCAGAAAATATATAATCGCACCCGATAGCCTGCGCATTGTCCTCGATCACAAAAAGTTTATGTTTCGCAGCGATGGCCATGATCTCTTCCATGGGAGCCGATTGCCCGTAAAGGTGCACGGGCACAATAGCTTTTGTTTTGGGAGTGATGGCTTTCTCTATGGCTGCCGGGTCAATACAAAATGTTTTGGGGTCCACTTCCACAAATACAGGAGTAAGCTTCAGCAACGCGATCACTTCCGTGGTAGCGATATAAGTGAAGGAAGGGGTAATGACCTCATCCCCCGGCTGAAGCCCCAGCGCCATCATCGCGATTTGTAATGCGTCCGTACCGTTGGCGCAGGGAATCGTATGCTTAATTCCGAGATAGGCTGAAAGATGGGCCGAAAAATCCTGCACGGCCCTCCCGTTGATGAATGCCGTGCTTTCCATTACGTCGATGACGGCCTTGTCCACTTCGGGTTTGATCTTGAGATACTGTGTCTTGGTATCCACCATTTGGATCGGACGCATCGGCGGGGTTATAATGGGTTTGGTTGCTTGAGGCAGGCCATATCGGTCTTTTAAGTCACATCATCCTACAAATGACCCATTTGACTTTTCTGACTTTTATGACAATTCCTAAAGCGCGGCAAAAATAGCAAAATAAGGGTAGTTTACACGAATGCTTTTACATTTGCTCCCTATTAATTGCCCGTATTTTGTCTGTAATTCTTTATAATATTTTCCTTCAGCTTTTAAGGGCCGGGATGCATATCGCGGCTTTATTCAACCCAAAGGCCAAAAAATGGGTGAAGGGGCGGAAGCATATTTTTCAAAAATTAGAAGCTGCGATCCCAACCGGCGAAAAGATCATCTGGGTGCATTGCGCTTCGCTGGGTGAGTTTGAACAGGGAAGACCCCTTATGGAAAGGATCAAGGGACAAGGCTCAAGGTACAAGGTCCTGCTAACATTCTTTTCCCCTTCGGGTTATGAGGTACAGAAAAACTATAAGGGTGCGGATTGGGTTTTTTATCTCCCGCTGGATGGCCCCCGTACCGCAAAGCGTTTCCTGGAGATCGTGCAGCCTTCGCTTGTGATCTTTGTGAAA
>JBGATE010000295.1:239-2820 GCA_044229375.1 Chitinophagaceae bacterium | reverse complement strand
CATGCTTGGGAATCTCTTTCAGCTGGTAGTGATAGACAGCTGCGTTCTTTCCCAGCAACCGATAATCGCCCAGCCGTTCGCGCCCGAACCGGTGATCGTACCCGATGATGATGGTATGCGGATGAAATTTACCGATCAGGAATTCGGTGAGATAGGTCTCTGCGGGCTGGTTGGCAAAAGCAGGGGTAAACGGAACCACAACGAGGTGATCAATGCCAAGCTCAGCCAGTAACCCGGTCTTTTCCTCCAGCGTATTGATCAGCCGGATTCCCAGGATGGTGGAAGAAACGATCTTGCGGGGATGCGGGTGAAACGTAATGATCACCGATTCCCCGCCAACAGCCGCCGCTTCGGCCTTGAGCCGTCTGATGACCTGCCGGTGACCCATATGTACTCCGTCGAATGTACCGATGGTGATCACCGCTTTGCGGAACACGGGAAGCTGCTCTATGTCGTAATGTACCTGCACGGGGCAAAATAAATGCGCATTATTCAATTAGCAATGTGTAATGTTCAGTTATTTTTGCAGCGGCGGAGTTATTCCTCATCCCGTAATCAGCGGAGTAAAAATCCTGAATGAGTCTTTACAGTAAAAGAGGGGTTTCGGCACAGAAGGAAGAAGTGCATGCGGCTACCCAACACCTTGACCAGGGGCTTTATCCCAGAGCTTTCTGCAAGATCTATCCCGATGTGCTGTGCGGGGATGAAGCCTGGGTGAATGTGATGCATGCCGACGGGGCGGGCACCAAAAGTATCCTGGCTTATTTGTACTGGAAAGAGACCGGTGATCTGTCCGTCTGGAAAGGAATTGCACAGGATGCCATCGTGATGAACCTGGATGATCTTCTCTGTGTGGGCATTTACAACGATCTTCTTTTTTCATCCACCATCGACCGCAATAAAAATGTCATTCCCGGGGAAGTCCTGCAGGCCGTAATTGAAGGAAGCAGTGAGTTTTTTGATAAAATGAAAAGCTTTGGCGTGAACATCACCTATATGGGTGGTGAAACCGCTGATGTAGGGGATGTGGTGCGGACGATCGCCGTAAACGGGACCATGACGGCCCGCTGGCCCAAATCGAAACTGATCACCAATGAAAAAATTCAGCCTGGCGATGTGATCGTGGGGCTCGCCGGGTTCGGGCAGGCCGGTTATGAAAAGGAATATAACAGCGGGATCGCCAGTAACGGGTTAACCTCCGCCCGGCATGATATGCTGCAAAAAACATACGGGGCAAGGTTCCAGGAGACCTACGACAATTCACTCGATGAATCGGTGGTGTATATCGGCCCGCACCTTTTGACGGATGAGATAAAAGACGGCGACCGGTTATTGGAGATCGGAAAATTATTGCTGAGCCCGACCAGGACCTTTGCCCCGGTACTGAAAGAGTTGCTGGAAAATCAATTTGATTCCATTCACGGGCTGATCCATTGCAGCGGCGGGGGCCAGACCAAATGCCTGAAATATGTTCCCGGTAATGTCCGGATCATTAAGGACAATCTTACCCGGATGGAGATCTATTGCAGCGAAAAAGACGCTGATAGAATCATCCTTGTCGCAAAGAGCTTCGGGGTGGATGCACAGGTTATCGGAAGGGCGGAAGCGTCGGTGAAAGCCGCTCTTGTCATCAATACTGCATCTGGTGAACTCATTTACTAGTTCGTAATCTGGTAGACTCTTCCTGGCAGTTTTGTTTCTTTGCCATCTATAATGACTCTTATCTGGTCAAATGTTATCAGATCGCCAGCTGTTAGTTTACCGATCAGCTTCGTTGTGCTTTCATTGAATTTGTTACCTGTATTATAGGATTCAGCTATAGTTCCATCTGGCAAACCAGTTGTGAACATGTATCCGACGATCTCGGTTCCTTCATCCAGTTTCAGGAGTTCATACACACTGGCTTCTTTGATCCCGGAAACGCTGAAGGAAGGATTTTTGGTTACTGCTGGCGCTTCTTGTTTCATGAAGAAATGGACCACTATTTTTTTGTAGGCGACTACCTGTATCCCGTTCTGAACAGCCGGCCGCCATTTAGGTCCCATTTTTAAAACCCTCATTGCTTCCTCTTCCATGCCAAATCCATGCCTGGTCAGGGGTTTTATGTCTCTAATGGTTCCATCAAGATTTACTGTAAACTGGATAACAACTGTATAATCTCCCTTTGGGGCCTTATTTTCCGCAGGAACTGATTTATTCAGTGCATATTCAAGGTACTGATTCCATTTTTCAGTACCTCCGGGGAACGAAGGTTCAATCTCAACTTTTTCAAAAACCTTTTTATTTGGTTCCGTAACCTTTGGTTTTATTGTGTCAGAAACCACTGGTATTTGTTCCACCAAGACGGAACCTTTTGGCTGCAATAAATATTGACTTATTGCAAGAAGTATATCCCGGGCAATTTTTTCCTGGTTAACAGGATCTTGGACAAACTTCAGATCCTTGTTATTGGTCAGATAGCCATATTGGATCAAAGCTGCGGGGCAATTGCTGTTTTCCAGCACCCATAAAGTTTGTGCATGTCTACGGATCAGTTGATCTGCCGGATACGATTTTCCGATGCTGCCAAGCAGTGCGGAAG
>JBGATE010000295.1:0-229 GCA_044229375.1 Chitinophagaceae bacterium | reverse complement strand
TGCATTGACATGGATGGACAGGAATAAAGACGGATTCTGCTGATTGCTGAATTCCGATCTTGTCTTCAGTTCAGGCAGGACATCCGATTCTCTTGTCAGCAGGACCTTTAAATTCTCATCCTCATTGAGTGCCCGGATCTTTTTCGCGATCGCAAGTGTGATATCTTTTTCGTCTGTCCCATCTGTTGCAATCGCCCCCCCGTCTTTTCCTCCGTGACCGGCATCGATC
>JBGATE010000294.1:2605-2861 GCA_044229375.1 Chitinophagaceae bacterium | reverse complement strand
CCAGGTAAATAAATAGAGAGGCAGGTTCCACGGAGAGATGCAGGCTACGATGCCGATGGGCTGTCGCAGCGTGTAATTCACGGCCTTATCCTCCATCGCGTGACTTTCAGAAGCGAAATGCATGATCCCCGTGGCAAAAAACCTGAAATTGGCAGAGGCCCTGGGGATATCCACTTTTTTACTCAGCCAGAGTGGCTTGCCGTTATCGGTCGTTTCTGCAAGGGCCAGTTCATCCAGGTGAGCGTCAATCAGCTCA
>JBGATE010000294.1:0-2595 GCA_044229375.1 Chitinophagaceae bacterium | reverse complement strand
GATGCGGTTGAGAATCTTAAACCGTTCTTCCGTTGGGGAAGTACTCCATGACGGGAAAGCTTTTTTAGCGGCACTTACGGCCGCGTCCACATCTTTTTTATGCGAATCGGGTATCTGCCCGTAGATCTTTCCTGTAGCGGGATCGATATTATCAATGAAATTGCCGCTAAGGGGGGCGATGAGGTTGCCCCCTATGTAATTCTCGAGGTGATATGGGATCTTAAGGTTGATTAGCTGATTGGTTGATTGGTTGATTGGTTGATTGGTCGATTAGGCTTTACAGCATTAAGTTTCATACTGGTTTCCAGGTGGCGTAATTCATTAAATAATATCATCCCTTCAAAAACTAAAATATCTGAAGTGCACTCCGCATAAGGATCTAATCAACTGATCAACCAATTGACCCATCAATTAAATACTCCCCGTGCGTCCCCCATCCACCGGAATACTCACTCCATTCACATACGAAGCAGCCGGAGATGCCAGGAAAGCTGCTACGGCCGCGATCTCCGATGCCTCCGCAAACCGTTTCATCGGCACTTCTTCCATCATGTTCTTTTCCACTATTTCCACCACGGTATTCCCCCGCTTCGCGGTATTCTCGATAAGCGTCGACAAACGTTTCGTCGCGGTGAATCCCGGAAGCACATTATTAACCGTGATCTTGAACTGGCCCAGTTCATTGGCCATACTCTTGGCCCAGCTTGCCACGGCGCCGCGTATGGTATTGCTGACCCCCAGGTTCTTCAGGGGTATTTTCACTGACGTGGAAATGATATTGATGATACGGCCATAACCTTCTTTCTTCATGGAAGGCACAACCGCTTTTACAAGGATATGATTACAAACCAGGTGCTGGTTAAAAGAGTCAAGAAAAGCATCCTCATTGGCTTCCAGTACGGGACCTGCGGCAGGCCCCCCGGTATTATTGACCAGGATATGGACCGGATGTTTTATCACATGGGCCTGTATGACCTTTTTAAGTTCTTCGGGTTGACCGAAATCGGCGACCAGGTACCGGTGCTGTTGCCGTAATGCGATGTCCAGTTGCTGCACGGCGAACTGAAGCGCTTCTTCATTTCTTGCCACCAGGGTGCAGTTGGCTCCCAGCAACGCCAGTTCTTCCGCGATGGCAAAACCGATCCCCTGGGTGCTTCCGCAAATGATGGCATATTTTCCTTCCAGGGAGAGATTCATGGTGTCAAACCTAAAGAAAATTGTCGTAATTTTTCACTTAATATAATTGCCGCTAAGGCACAAAGACACGAAGCTTTTATACTTCGTGACTTCTTGCCGTTGCGGCGGATCCTTTACATAAAAATCACCCCGATCATGGCTGTTCCTGCACCCTTCAACCTTAAAAAATGGATCGATGAGAACCGCAACCTCCTGAAACCACCGGTAGGAAACCAGTGCGTGTATAAAGACGCCGAGAATTTCATCGTCATGGTAGTGGGCGGACCCAATGCCCGCAAGGATTATCATTTCAACGAAACGGAGGAACTCTACTACCAGGTGGAAGGTGATATAGTTGTTAAGATCATCGACAACGGTGAATTCAAAGATATTCCGATAAAGGAAGGAGAAATGTTCCTGCTGCCGCCCCGTACACCCCATTCACCGCAGCGGGGCCCCGGAACCGTTGGGCTGGTGATCGAAAAGAAAAGAGAGAGCGAGGACGACGGTTTCCTGTGGTTCTGTGAGAAATGTGGTCATAAGCTCTATGAAGAGACGCTTCATGTAGACGATATTGTTAAACAACTGCCACCTGTAATGAATAAGTTCTGGGAAAGTACCTTACACCGTACCTGTGAGAAATGCGGGGCGGTGATGGAGCCTCCGGTGAAACGCAGTTAATTGGTTGATTGGGGATAGGTAAATCAGGCATTACTGCATAAAGTGCCATATTGGTTTCCTGGTGGCATAATCCATCAAATAATATCACCCTTTCAAAAACTAAAATACCTGAAGTTCACTCCGCATAGGGGCCTAATCAACCAATCAACTAATTAACCAATTAACCAACCTCTACACAAAATAAGTAAATGAAAATCGACATCCACACCCACATCATGCCGGAGAAAATGCCGAACTGGACCCAAAAATTCGGTTATGGAGAGTTCATACACCTCGAACACCGGGAGTGCGATGCCTGTATGATGAAGGGCGATAAATTGTTCCGCGTGGTGGAGGAGAATTCCTTTAAACCGGAGGCGCGCCTGCAGGATATGGAAGAATCGGAGGTTACGGTGCAGGTGCTTTCCACCATTCCGGTATTATTCAATTACTGGGCCAAGCCGGCTGACGGGCTGGAGACGTCGCGTTTCCTCAATGACCATATTGCCGAAACCGTAGCTAATGAACCCCATCATTTTATGGGACTCGGCACGGTGCCGATGCAGGATACGGATCTTGCCATCCGGGAAATGGAACGTTGTGTTAAGTTGTTGAAGATGCCCGGCCTGGAGATCGGGAGCAATGTCAATGGAAAAAATCTATCGGATCATAGCTTCTTTCCCTTTTATGAAGCAGCGGAAAAATGGGGCTGCGCCTTATTTATTCATCCCTGGGAGATGATGGGAGAAGACCAGATGC
>JBGATE010000293.1:0-2864 GCA_044229375.1 Chitinophagaceae bacterium | reverse complement strand
AAGCGCTTTCCGGAGAGTATCCACATCATTTACACAACCCGCAAGGTTCATCCAGCTAGAATACATACTCTCCCACTTTTTCACTTTCACACCTGGAGGCACATCGTACTTATCAATTCCAAATAGCAGCGCCTTTTTCCGATTGTCATAATTTTTATTAGCCAGGACGGTCTTTTTCAGTATCCCCCTTTCAAACACCAGTTCTTCCTGCAATTTTCCCCGCCTGTCAAATGACCATGCTGGACCGTGCAATAAGCCCCCTTTCGTGGTATACGACTTCTTAATTACACCGTTACTGTACAGTTCATTATATACAGAATCTTTCAGTACCCCTCTTACATATACCCTGGTCAGCAGCGAATTTTGATTGGTGTAATAGATCTCTTCCTTTCCTGACTTGACCAGTTTCGGGTTCAAGTCAAACCAGAGACTATCCAGTCTCCCTCTCTCAAGGCTGTCCCTTTTTCCGACGATATACTGTGTCCTGTTACTGACAACAGCAGTTTCATAGAATTTCTGTATTTCAAGTGCCTGTAACACTGCGTCTGTAAGTACAGCTTCTTTTGTTTTTTTCCCTTTAATGCTGATATCCTGGTATTTGTATATTTCGCCTCCTGCATTCCGGTAGAACAACCTGTAATATGCAACATCACTGTTCGCGAGGAGGCGCTGGACCAGTTGTTTGTTTAGTGATTCGTCACGGTAAAAATCAATTTCCTTTTTTGTCGCACTCAGAATACTGCTTCCCCGGATCTCAAAAATTACAACTAAGGAATCAGTCGGCTTTCCAAAATATTTCGGTTGCCGGTATACCAGTACCGCGGAATCGGGTTTATACCCGGAAATGAACAGGCTATAATTGCCCGGATGCAACCTCATCGTCCGGTTGGTCATCCGGATACCTGTACCAAACCATCCTGTATTCCCGGTAAAGCAGATGCTGCATGCCAATAGGGTCAAATAAAGTTTATTTCTCATATCAGTTGCCGTAATTTATCTCCAATGTATGTCTTTTCCAAAGCATGCAGATACCCTTTGCATGGTATTCTGACAAGTATTCCACAACGCGCCAAGTCAACCCGCCCTTAATTATACAAATTGTATTTTAGCCCCGGTTTATCAACCCTTACAGTATGAAATTGAAAACTTTCCTGCTCCTGTTACCGGTCCTTTTTTTCAGCCTGGCCGCCTGTAAAAACAACAAAAAAGCTAGCCCCGCTCCGGGCGAACCGGAAACGGAAGATGTGGACGCCCCGGAAGAAAAAACAGGCAAGGCAAAAAAGGTCACCGACCGGGATTACAGTATCACAAAGGAGCTGGCCTACAATGATATCTTCCTCGACAGCCTGGCCATGGAAAACTATATCAGTAGCCGGCAGCTTTCCGACAAGAAGATCGCCCGCCGCATCCGGAGTTTCTACAACGCCCGGAATTACCAGTATGCCTGGTTTTCCCCGGACGGACTCACCGAACAGGCCCGTTTTTTCTGGAACCAGTATGATTACGCGGTAACGCATCTTAACGATACGACACTTAAAAACAGCCAGTTCTATAAAAAAGCGGAAAGCTACCTGAACCAGGAAAAACTGGCGGTGAGCACAAAAGATACCGGCATGCGCAATACGGAGTTTGGGTTTACCGAGCACTTCATCCGTTACATCAACAGCACCTACGAGAAGGGATTTGTGAAAAGGAAAGAGCAGGAGAAATTCATCCCGATCCGTAAAATGGACCCGATGTGGATGGCGGATTCTATACTGAACAAGAAACACAAGGATGACAAGTATTATGAACAGGTAAATGAAATGTACGCGGCCCTGAAAAAGGAACTGGAACTGTATTACAACATCGCCAAAAAAGGGGGCTGGCCGGTCATACCTGCAATTAAATCGCCGCTGAAAAAAAACGATTCGGATACGGCTCTCACCGCGGTCAAAAAAAGACTCCAGCTCACGCAGGAAATGACCGGAACAGACAACAGCCCGCTTTTCACGGACACGCTTGAAACGGCCGTGAAGAAATTCCAGCAGCGTTTCGGGTATAAACAAACCGGCATCATCACTCCCGGCCTGGTAAAGGATATGAATGTGACCGCCCTGCAAAGAGTTTCGCAGATCCTGCTTAATATGGACCGGATGCGCTGGCTCCCGCAAAAACCAAAGGGCAACCTGATCATCGTGAACATCCCGGAATTCATGCTCCATGTTTATGATGGCGACAAAACCGTTTTCGACATGGTGGTCGTGGTGGGCAAAGTGGGGAACAATACCATGATGTTCAACGGCAACCTGAACCAGGTTATTTTCAGTCCTTACTGGAACGTGCCTCCCAGTATCGTCAAATCGGAGATCCTTCCGGCCATACAACGGAATCCAAATTACCTGGCACGAAAAAACATGGAGCAGATCGGGAATGTCATCCGGCAGCGTCCCGGCCCGGGTAACGCACTGGGTAAAGTGAAATTCATTTTCCCCAACAGTTTTAACATGTATTTCCACGACACCCCCTCCAAGGGCCTGTTCAACGAAGACAAAAGAGCCTTCAGCCACGGCTGCATCCGGCTGAGCGAGCCCCAGAAAATGGCGGAATGGCTGCTGCGCAACGATCCCGCCTGGAACCGCGAGAAGATCGTTTCGGCGATGAACCAGACCAGTGAAAAAGGCGTGCGGCTCAAGGACCCCGTTCCCGTCTTCATCATTTATTACACCGCATGGGTGGATAATGAAGGCCGGCTGAACTTCCGGGACGATGTGTACAAACACGACAGCGAACTTGAAAAGAAAATGTTCCTGCTCCCGGCAAAGACCCGAACAGTTCGGGTGGATAATATGCAGGTCATCCAGCAGTGATACGTCGCGGGAACC
>JBGATE010000292.1:0-2864 GCA_044229375.1 Chitinophagaceae bacterium | reverse complement strand
TTGACAACAGGGAGAGCCGGTACAGTTCCGCGATCAGGTCTCCACGTTTCGCCTGCTCATTGGTAAGCAGCACGAGATCGCCTTTAGCAATATTCCAAAAGGGGTTATGAGCCAGGTAGTCTGCAAAGACCTCCGCGTCCTTATCTGCATAGAGCAGTTTGTCAATATGTTCATAATTTGAAATACCGATTACAAGTGCCCTTGTCTTACCTGTCGGAACAGGTTGTTCGTTGGTGGTTATTACTCCTTTGACCACCTGGGCGGGAGCCGGCCCGGGGCATAAAAAAATGAAAGCTGTTAAGACAGGAATGATCCTGGAATGAAAGCGGAGGCTTTTCATGACATAAAAGTACTACATGTGTTAACCTGATACAACAGATACTTTCGCAGATAAAAACTTAGGAAACAGGGGCTTCAACTCCTGTCTTGTCTGTATCTTCATGGCAAAAACTGGAATGAAGGTTCTACTTTCATCTGATCAGCTCTCCGCTACGGTCCATCAGCTGGCTGCAGCATTACATAGGGATCATCCTGATTTGCGCGATGTCGTTTTTGTCGGTATCCAGCAGGGAGGTGCTTTGATCGGGGCAATACTTACCGGGGAATTGCAGCAACTGAACCTCTCGCAAAAAGTGCAGTATGGTCAGTTGGATATCACTTTTTACCGTGATGATATCCGCAAGGAGATCCTTGCTCCGGATACCATGAATATCCCTTTTGCCATCGAGAACAAGACCGTAGTGCTGATCGACGATGTGCTGTTCACCGGCCGTACCATCAAGGCCGCGCTGGACACCTTGCTGGATTATGGCCGCCCCGCCAAAGTGGAGTTATGCGTGCTGATTGACCGGAAAGAACACCGGCAGTTCCCCATACAGGCTGATTATGTGGGGAAAACGGTGGTGACCGGGAAAACGGACAAAGTAAAACTGGTGAAAGGAGAAGTGGTGCTGATTAACGCCTAAACCCTTAATTTTGCTTTTTAATGCAACTATCTACCCGACACCTCCTGGGCATTAAAAACCTCACCAAAGAAGATATTTCCCTCATTCTGTCAACCGCCGGACAATTCAAGGAAGTTTTACAGCGGCCGGTCAAGAAGGTTCCCTCCCTGCGGGATGTGACCATCGTCAATCTTTTTTATGAGAACTCCACGCGCACCAGATTCTCGTTCGAGCTGGCGGAAAAAAGACTGAGCGCCGATACGATCAATTTCGCTTCATCGACTTCTTCTGCTGCAAAAGGAGAGACCCTCCTGGACACGGTAAATAATATTTTATCCATGAAAGTGGATATGGTGGTGATGCGGCACAGTGCGAGCGGAGCCCCGCATTTTTTGGCACAACATATACCCGCGGCCATCATTAATGCGGGTGACGGGATCAATGAACATCCCACGCAGGCCCTGCTGGACGCCTTTTCCATCGTTGAAAAAACAGGCGGCCTGGAAGGAAGAAAAGTCGCCATCATTGGTGATATCATGCACAGCCGGGTGGCACAGAGTAATATTTTCCTGCTGAAGAAAATGGGTGCTAAAGTAACGGTTTGCGGTCCGCCTACGCTGATCCCCAAATATATACGGGAAGCGCTGGGCGTGGAAGTGAATTACAACCTCCGCGAAACACTGGCCTGGTGCGACGTGGCCAACGTATTGCGGATACAACTGGAACGACAGAACCAGGTGCTTTTCTCTTCCCTGCGGGAGTACAGTATTGCGTATGGTATCAACAGGCATCTCCTGGACAGCCTGCAGAAAGATATCGTCATCATGCACCCCGGGCCGATCAACAGGGGAGTGGAACTGGACAGTGATGTGGCCGACAGCAAACAATCCATTATCCTGCAGCAGGTAGAGAACGGGGTGGCGGTGCGAATGGCGGTGCTGTACCTGCTCTCCGGCAGAATATCCGGCAGTAATTAATAATTATTAATTAATAATTATTAGCTTGTTCACGCTAATATCAATTTCATGCAACGTATCTGTTTATTTCCCGGAACCTTTGATCCTTTAACACTCGGGCACGTGGATATCATCAATCGGGCATTACCGTTGTTTGATAAGATCGTCGTGGGTATCGGGATGAACACGTCCAAGGCTCCCATGTTCTCCGCGGAGCAGCGTTTGCAATGGATAAAGGAGATCTATGTGGATGAGGAAAGGGTGGAGGGAGCGATTTACGAGGGCCTTACGATCGATTTCTGCACGAAGATCGGCGCGAAATTCATTCTCAGGGGGATACGTTATGTCAGCGATTTTGAATACGAAAAAACCATCGCGGACGCCAACCGTACGCTGGACAGATCGATTGAAACGGTCTTCCTGACCGGCGAGCCTAAATATACATCGGTGGCTTCCACGATCGTACGGGATATCATCCGCAACGGGGGCAATGCCGCACCCTTTCTTCCGGAAGTGGTTTCCCGGTCACTCCCAAAATAATCATATGAACATCTGGTTTAAAAAAGACCTGGCGATCGCCCATCTCGGCGAAACCGGTAAAGGCACCATGATTGAATATCTTGGCATTGTATGGACGGAACTTGGCAGCGATTTTATTAAAGCGACCATGCCGGTTGACCATCGTACGAAACAGCCGTATGGTCTCCTGCACGGCGGCGCTTCCTGCGTTCTGGCAGAAACGATCGGCAGCCTGGCTTCCGCCATGGTGGTGGATCATGCACGCTTCTACTGCGTTGGACTGGAGATCAATGCCAACCATGTACGGAGTGCGAGGGAAGGACATGTTACCGGGGTTGCCAAACCGCTTCACCTGGGTACTTCCACCCATGTCTGGGATATCAGGATCTATGATGAAAAGGAAAGACTTGTTTGCGTGAGCCGGCTCACCGTAGCCGTACTGCCC
>JBGATE010000291.1:0-2875 GCA_044229375.1 Chitinophagaceae bacterium | reverse complement strand
GTAAACGCCTTGAGTGCCCCGCATTCCTTATGTCCCATGATCAGCACCTGTTTGACACCGAGGTGTTCGACCGCGTATTCAATACTGCCGATCTCCAGCCCGCCCATGAGATTCCCGGCGGTACGGATAACAAAAAGGTCACCCAGCCCCTGGTCAAAAATGATCTCGGGTGGCACCCTTGAATCAGAACAGCAAACGATGGCCGCAAGGGGATGCTGTCCGCCGGATATTTCTTCCATCCTTTTCCTGGTTTCATGCGGGTGAATGGGATGGTGACCGGCAAACCTTTCGTTTCCATTTAATAACTGGTCGATCGGTGCAGTAGCCGGGTGGCTGACAGTTGCATGATCAGCACTGCAGGTGCAGAATACAAACAATGTGCAGCTCAAAAGCAGGAGCGTGATTCCCTGTTTCATGTCACGGGGTTTGATGAACCGGGCGAAGGTAGAGCCCGCTCTTAAGGGTCTTCATGAAGATCCTCATTCTTCCTGTTGAGATTCGTCATTGCCCGGTTGGAGGGAATTCTCAGCCTTGCAGTGACCTGGTGAACGCATTGATCACATATCCCGGTTCCCTGTACAATATTGTTTCATTGACCGTAAGGGTGGTCTTATTCTGATCATCGGGAGGAACCATCCGGATACTGAATTCCTTGTTTAGTGTTTGCTGCATTTTCTTCCCATCAACCGTTTTGTCCAACTGTACCTGGTAAATATTGGTACCGTTCTCCAGCGGACTAACCCGGATACCGTTCAGCTTATTCAGGGCCGCGATGATCTCCTCCCCCCTTTTCCGGGCTTCCTGCAAACGGGTTTCAAGACCCTCTAACCGGTGCATTGCCATGGCGGCGTTGGTCCAGCTGCTGAACATATTCCCTCCATGGATCTTGATCAGGTGAGGCATTTTAGCGATCACATTACTATCCCCGCAAAGAATGGCCCCTGCGCTCGCCCCGAGGTACTTGTATAATGAGATATAAACCGTATCGAACAAAGAGGCATATTCTTTCACCGGAATGCCGTACCAGGCTGCGGCCATATAGATCCGCGCCCCGTCGAGATGCAATTTGATCTGGTTGTTCCGGCAGTACCCGCTGATCTTTTTTATTTCATCTAAAGGCAGGGCCCTGCCATCGGCGCGGCGCACGGGGTTTTCAACAGAGACCACACCGATCCTGCTGGTAAATGCTTCCTGTTGCTGAAGGCCCTCCACGGTCTGCCGGAGTTCATCCGCTGTAAAACCCGTCCTGTCTTTTGCCAGCGGGATGAGTCTTTTTTGAAAAACAGACTGCGCCGCATCGGCCTCATCCCGGAATACATGGCTTGTTTCCTGCACGACCACCTTGGTATTTTCTCCGCTCAGTACATGAATGGCAAACTGGTTGGCCATGGTGCCGCTGGGCATATACACCGCTTTCTCTTTGCCGGTGATCTCCGCGAATTTTTTCTCGAGTGATTCAACCGCGCCCCCGGTGCCATAGCGGTCTCTCCCAATAGGACTTGCCGTATGTAGCTGTTGCAAATGTTCGAGGTAATCACCCGGTTCAAACATCTCACCATCCCCAAATAATTTAATGATGACCGGGACAGGCCCGGGTATTTCTTTCCTGAATCCGGATGCAAGCGCCGGCACGGCCGGAACAACAACGGGTAATACTGCAACGCCGGATGCTTTCAGGAAGTTTCTGCGGTTAACGAATGCCATAACAGATTTGATTTTATGATCATGAATTTACGGAATAATGAACGCTTGTAAGCAAATAAGGTCAACCGGGAAAAAAATCGTACCTTCGCAATGATAATTGAGTTATACTGCTCTTGTGGCCGGGCCTCGTATCCGGTTTTTGACACCTGCATTCATCTCAACTTTTTCATACAATAATCAATCGTCTATGACCACGGAACAAATTGAAAAATACATTGAACAATCAAAAAATGCGGGCGCCTTGTTAACGATCCATTTCAAGGACCGGCAAACCGTGACCGGGATGTTCATCCGTATGCCGGATTACAGTGAGTTGAAATCAAAGAATCTCTGGCGGGTGGTGCGACAGGCCAACCTGGCCGAATGGCAGCAAACCAAGAACCCCAACCTGAACCGGATCTTTAACGGCATGTCCTTTACCAGGCTTTCGGGTGAATAGGGAGCGGGGGATCGTCAGTCGGCTCTCTTTCCCGTATCATTAATTAATCCGGACTAAACATTTACATTGCAAATCTCATGTTAACCCTTTAACGTTTTAACGGGTATGATGAAATCAGTCATTACAGGTACCGGCTCCTATATCCCGCCGGTGGTACAAACCAACCGTGATTTCGCAAAACACGTATTCTACACTGAAAATAACCAGCCTTTAGCGATCCCGCCGGAAGAAGTCGTGGAAAAATTCCGGCAGATCACCGGTATCAGGGAACGGCGCTACACCAACGATGAGCTCAATACGTCGGATATCGGCAGCATCGCCGCGGCGGAAGCCCAGAAGTCCTGCGGCACCGACCCTGAACTGACCGACCAGATCATCGTGGCGCACAATTTCGGGAATGTATTCAAACATACCATTCAGACCGATGCAGTGCCTTCCCTGGCCAACCGCATCAAACACAACCTGGGAATCCGCAACCCCCATTGTGTGGCCTATGATATCCTGTTCGGCTGCCCCGGCTGGATACAGGGCCTGATACAGGCTGACGCTTTTTTTAAAGCCGGTATTGCCCGTAAAGCGCTGGTCGTGGGCGCGGAAACATTATCCCGGGTGATCGATATGTATGACCGCGACAGTATGATCTTCAGTGACGGCGCGGGCGCCGCAGTGCTGGAATACAAAGAGACCGGTTCGGACGGTCCCGGTATACTGGGCACCGCCGTAGCTTCACAT
>JBGATE010000290.1:0-2884 GCA_044229375.1 Chitinophagaceae bacterium | reverse complement strand
GCAAGACATTCGCTGAATGGGAAAACAACTGCAGCTTGTCCAGTAAAAGGCTGCTTGCCCTTGTAGCTGCAGCAATGATGACCTGCAGCAGCAGCAGGAATGTGATCCGGTACCCCATATGAAAATCAGGCGCGCAATCAATCTCTCCACTGCCGCATTTCACAGCTACCACCACTTTACGGTTGTAGGAAATCAATGCATAAAACTGCTCCAGAAAAGCATGTACAGGCTTCCAGTTCCCCACCCGTTGGATCCAGGGGAAGCGCTGCCCCAATAAAACCAGTAAGGCATCCAGACCATAGGTTACTGTACCTGTTTTTTTATTGATCAGGGGGATCCGGTTCCGTGAGGCACCAAAGTCGATCTGCTGCAACCAGTGTTCCTCCACTTTCGAGAAAGGCTGACGGTTTTCCCTTTGCAGTAATCCATATTTTACGAATTGTCCGGAGTACCAACTGCAGAGGGGGCAGTGGTCGTCGTAGATGAGTAAAAGATCTGTATTTTTCATACTTTCAGAAATTATTGAAATAACAATGGTTTAAAAAAACCGGTATTCCGGTTTATACTGCTCAGGCCGATTTTTGCTGCCATCGCCGGGTTTCTTTTATACATATATATAAATAGATAAAAGCGAGGCCGGCTGTCCAGAACAGGATGAACACCATGAATTGGATCAGGCCATCGGGTTCGAGCAACACCATGATGGTACTCACCACAATGGTCAATGCAGTCAGGATCATATAGGGTTTTCGGACCGGCAGTTTGCTTTCAGCCGGCAGGAAAAAATGGATGATCACACTGATCAGCTGCCAGCCGCCTACCGTGAAATACATTGCGAAGAAAGAGGTGCTCAGGATATCCTTTTTGGTGATCACATTGAAGGCAATGAAGATCACTATAAGCATTGCCTGAAAGATCCAGTCGAATTGTTTGAAACGCAGCATAACTCTTATTTGAACATTTTCATCAGACTGCTCAGGAACCAGTTCTCATCCGCCTTTACCAGGGTATCGAGCATTTTATCAGCCTGCTGGCCAAAACGCTTGATGCCATTGACCGTGGAGATGAACTGCTTTACATTTTTATCTTCCTTGTCGCCATCGATCTGTTCCAGGTTATCCATCAGTTTCAGCATGGGGTTCAGCTCCCGCTTTTTCCGCTCATGTACGATCTGTGTGGCTACTTTCCAGATATCCTTCTCTGCAATAAAGTATTCTTTGCGTTCACCCGGGATGGTGACCCGGTCTACCAGCCCCCAGTCCACCAGCTCACGGATATTCATATTCGCATTGCCGCGACTGATATTGAGCTGTTCCATAATATCATCCTGGGTGAGGGGGTCGGCACTGATCATGAGCAGGGCATGCATCTGGGCCATGGTCCGGTTGATGCCCCAATGGGTTCCAAAGGCTCCCCAGGAGGAAATAAATTGCTGACGGGCTTCTTCTAATTGCATATGGCGGGGTTTGCCCTACAAAATTAGGGAGAGTTTCTGAAATTTCAAAACTTTTTGAAAGTTCAGCTCAGTTTAAACACAATCGGCTGGCGTTTATAGGATTTGACTTTCCGGCCGTTTTGGACGGCTGGGGTCCAGCGGGGGGATTTGCGGATGATGTCAAGGGCGGCCTGGTCCAGCGAGTACTCGACAGACCGGTAAATGTGGGGGGCGATCACATTGCCTTCCTTATCTACAATAAACTGGATCACTACGGTTCCTGTTTTATTATTATTGAGGGCCCGTTCGGGGTATTTCAGGTTCTTATTCAGGTAGCGCGCCCAGCCTGGGAGGCCCCCTTCAAATTCGGATTCAACTTCAATCGTGGTAAAAACCACGTCCTTACCCGTATTCAATGAATCTTTCCGTTGTTGTTCTGCTCTTTTTTTGAAGTAATCCGTGTCTTCGCGGAGGATGCCGTTTTCATATACCAGTTCCCGGTAGATGGCACCGGTATCATTATAGTAATAGGAACTGCCGTGTTTGAGGCTATTACGGTAACCGGCTGTTGAATCCATGCGTCCATCGGCCCGGTAATAACGGAACTCCCCATGGGCAATGGTAGCATCCTTGTCTTTGAAGAATTCCGTGCTGATCAGTGGACCGATGATCTGGTAGGTATCAAATTGCCAGAGTGTATCATTATAGTTTTTTATACTGAGCAGGTATTTTGCCTTTTTGGCATTATCAGTGCCTTTGTAGTCTTTATCCAGGTAATACAAGTCTTCTTTCTGGCCAAATCCGATCCCATACAATAGTAAAGCCGTAACAAAGAGTGCGAAAGATTTCATAACCGTAATGTTGAAGGGCGAATATACGGCTCAGCGGGGATTTCCAGGCGGGCAATCATTCCGCTTATCACCCTTGCTTTCTGCATCTTCAAAGGGCTTGATGATCAGGGCCAGGTAGAAGCCGCCGTTCTGTATACTTTTCTGGGAGAAGATATAACCGAGATTATGCAGGCCGAAAAGCAGCGGACCGGCTTTTACTGCTGCACCGATCCAGAATTGTCCTGAATTATTTACTGTAAGTGGAAGATAAGCCCCTAGTTTACGGGTCTCCCAGCGGGGAGTAACCGCCAGTACATTCATTTCTTTCAGGTAGTACCATTTCTTTTTTACTACCGAAGCGACATTCAGTGACAGTTCGGCATTGATATAAAAATTTCCCTGAATGTAATGGTCGACATTCAGCACCAGGCGGGTGGGGTTGGCTATATAGAAAACACCACTGAGGGGAGAGTATTGACCGGCAATGGTCGCAAGACTATCATTAAAGATCCGCAGGCTTTTTATAGTAGTGTCGAATTTGGTATTGATGGTCAGGTCGGTTACATTAGGGGCTACACCATTATTGATACGGCTTTCCCGCCCGAAACTGTATTGGTTG
>JBGATE010000028.1:0-20821 GCA_044229375.1 Chitinophagaceae bacterium | reverse complement strand
GCCCTGGCCGACCGGCTAAGTTTAAAAACAATACTCCTGCTGGGGTTCATCCTGTTTGCGGTGGTTTACGGAGGATTTGCTTTCCGGCCTTCTATCAGTGTAATTTTCCTGCTCTTTGCTCTCTATGGTATCTATGCCGCGGCAACGGAAGGGGTGATCAAGGCCTGGATCACCAATATTGCCCATGAAAACAATACGGCCACGGCCATTGGATTTTATACAAGCTGCGAAAGCATCTGCACATTGATGGCCAGCATCATCGCCGGCGCGTTATGGACCTATGCCGGGAGTACCAGTACTTTTTTGACCACAGCCTCAGTAGCCCTGCTGGTCTTCCTTTATTTTTTACTGAGAATCAACGGTAAGAATAAAGGAAATTAATTTCCTCACTCAATCCGGCTGTTTGGCATAGTAATGGCAAGTGAGAGCTTAAACTGAACCTTTCCGTAAAATATTTACTATGAGAAAGCTAGTCATCGCTATACTTTCCTTTTTTCTTGTCTCCGTCATACAGGCACAAAGTAAAAGCACGAACAGTTCATCCTACCGGACCGCGCTGGGGGTTAAAGTCTGGGACGGCGGCGGTATTTCCTTCAAACATTTCCTGAATGATCATGGCGCCCTGGAACTGATCGGGTATTTCTGGAACCGCGGAACCCGTATTACAGGCCTTTATGAGATCCATGGACCGATCAGCGGAGCTACGGGTCTGCAGTGGTATATTGGCCCCGGGGCACATATCGGTTTCTATAATACCAAATACGGGGATGGTTCCTTTATCGGCGTGGATGGTGTGATAGGCCTGGATTATAAGTTCAGGGGCGCTCCCATCAATATCTCGCTCGACTGGCAACCTTCCTTTGAATTCGGTGATAACCGCGGTTTTGTAAGCAGTTGGGGCGGATTGGGAATTCGCTATACGTTTTAACGGGAGGGCTCATCAGCTATATGATTAAAAGGCCATCCGGATGGCCTTTTTTATATCCTGTACTACTTCCTCTTCTTACATGCCGCCAAACCCGAGTTGTTTTTCGATCGCGGCGGGAAGCGCGGGTAATTTTCTTCTTTCAATCAGGAAACTGTTCAGTTGAGCGATCTCGCGGAAGATATAATGCTTATCTGCCGCCGCTTTCAGATAGTCTTTCCCGGTACTCCCTCCCGTCCCGATCCGGGTGCCGATCATACGATGCACCATATTCATGTGGCGGTATCGCCAGGAACTCAGTTGTTCATCGATCTCCAGCAGGCAATTCAGTAACTGGAAGGGTAGTTGCAGCAAAGGGTAACCCCGGTAGAGCATGATGAACAGGGCGGCACGGTTGGCTGCCGGTGAAAGTGTATGTCCGGGGATAGCGATATGACCGCCGAAAATCTCATTAAAAGCGGTTGTATTATTCTTTTCCGCATCCGCCAGGCTATCCCGGTAAATATCCCGGTAATGATCCCAAAAAGCCTGGTCAGCGCCTTCCTTAAGGAAGGGCATCCGCTCCAGCCAGGTGTTGAGTAATTGCAACAACGATTGTCCGCCTTCCGCTTTTTTGATCAGTTCCACATGCTGCGGCCGCAATTGGGCCGTATAATATTCTTTCCCGTGCCGCTCTTCAAATTTCAATCCCAGCTTTGCCTCTAGTTCCTTGAACTGCCAGCTCTGAAAACCCGATGCGGGCCGTAACATATCGCGGAAGTCGAGGAAATCCATCGGTGTCATGGTCTCCATGATATCGATCTGGTGTACCAGCACCCTTAAAATAGTGATACAACGGTTCAGCCGGTGCACAACGGTCTGCAGCTCGGGAGAATTATCATTCAGTGCGGGTTTGCCCATGATGGCGGCTACCGAGTCAACTTCATGATGGAGTTGTTTGAACCATAGTTCATAGGCCTGGTGGATTATGATGAAAAGCATTTCATCATGTGCCGGCAGGTTTCGCCTGTCGCTTTCCGGAAACTGCGCGTTCAGTGTTTTGTCAAGCTGAAGATAGTCGTGGTAATGAACATCACCGGCCATGAGCGGTTTTTTTACAAATGTAATGCATGTGGGAAAACGCTGGAGCCAGTATCCAGCATCCAACATCCAGTATCCCGCCTACGCTAAGGCTTCGGCGGGCAAGCCAGCATCCAGTATCCAGCATCCAGTATCCAGTATCCAGCATCCCGCCTACGCTGAAGCTACGGCGGGCAAGCCAGCACCCTCACTCAAACTCATACCCAATATCCTCCCGGTATTCCATCCCGGTGAATGAAACCTTCTGCAATTCCTCTTTTGAAATTTCAACAGCGTCAAAAACAGACCTGCCATATGATGTAATGCAAAAGACCCGGCCTCCGTTGGTCAGCACTTTTCCGTTTTTTTCCGCCGTACCCATATGAAATAATAAACTGTCGGCCGGGTTTATATCCCCGATCCCCGTTATCTCGTATCCTTTCGTATATTCTCCCGGGTAGCCACCGCTTACCGCCACCACGGCACAAGCCGTTCTTTCATCCGTTTCGATCTTTATCGTATCCAGTTTTTGATGGGCGGCCGCTTCCAGCAGTTGCACGAGATCATTCTTCAACCTTGGTATCACCACTTCCGTTTCAGGATCCCCCATCCGGCAGTTGTATTCGATCATAAAGGGTTCCCCTTTCACGATCATCAAACCAAAGAAAATAAAGCCGCGGTACTCAAGACCTTCCTTTTTCAGTCCTTCCACCGTTGGTTTGATTATTCTTTCTTCGATCCTTTGTTTCAGTTCCGCAGTGGCAATGGGAACGGGACTTACGGCGCCCATGCCCCCGGTATTGGGACCTGTATCGCCTTCCCCCACCCTTTTATAATCCTTGGCTTCCGGCAGGATCACATAATTTTTCCCGTCGGTCAAAACGAAAACGGAAATCTCGATCCCCTGTAAAAATTCCTCTATGACTACGCGTTTACCGGCTTCACCGAATTTCGCACGTTGAACCATCAGTTCAAATTCCGCGATTGCCTCGAGGTGGTTCTCACAGATCACAACGCCTTTTCCCGCTGCCAGCCCGTCTGCCTTCATCACGATCGGCAAAGGATGTTGACGCAGGTAGTCCACGCCATCCTGGTAATTCTGCTCCGTGAATTCCTTGTAGACGGCCGTAGGAATATGGTGCCGCATCATGAAGGCCTTGGCAAAGGCCTTGCTGCCTTCCAGCTGGGCGCCGGTTTTATCCGGCCCGATCACATCCAGGTTCTTCAGTGATGGATCATTGATAAGAAAATCCGTGATCCCTTTTACCAATGGTTCTTCCGGACCCACCAGCACGAGATCGATCTTGTTTTTGATACATGCTTTTTTTATCCCCTCGAAATCGGTAAGGGAAATATCAAGGTTTTTACCGCAGGCTGCCGTGCCGGCATTTCCCGGAGCAATGAACAGGGCTTTGCAATGGGGGCTTTGTGATATTTTCCAGGCGAGGGTATGTTCCCTGCCGCCGGAGCCTAAAAGGAGGATACGCATAGTTGGTTTGTCTGCTGGATTTTAATGCGTTGCGAATATCGGGTGTATCCGTTAAAGTTAGTCATAAAAGTTTTTGGGTTCATAAATTTCTGTATTTTGGTTCTGCTAACGTTTGTTATCTCTGATTAGTCATTTAAAAAAACCTGTATGAACCAAGCTGTAAAAACGGGCAAACACCCCAAGGCCCTGTACGTTCTTTTCTTTACAGAAATGTGGGAACGATTTGCCTACTACTTAATGGTTGGCATCCTATTGATCTACATGACCGATTCCAGCACCGGCGGAAAAGGTTTTTCCGGAAGGATCGGCGCGGATATCGTTGGTAGTTTTATCGCGTTGGTTTACCTGACCCCTTTTATCGGGGGCCTGATCGCGGACAGGTACCTTGGATATATCAAATCAATTTTCATCGGAGGCAGTTTAATGGCGGCCGGTTATCTCGGACTTTCATTACCGGGAGATACAGCCATGTTCATATCCCTGGCACTCGTAATTGTGGGGAATGGTTTCTTTAAACCCAACATCTCCACCCTGCTGGGAAACATCTATAACCGGGAGGACCTGAAGCCGCTGAAGGACAACGCTTATAACATCTTTTACATGGGTATTAATATCGGCGCCTTTATCTGCAATTTCGTAGCCGCCTATTTACGCAATGCCTATGGATGGGGGTATGCTTTCGGCGCCGCAGGTGTGGGACTGATCATCGGTCTTATCATCCTTGCTATCTCCATAAAAAACAAGGAAATCAGGGATGCCGATGTAAAAAAACCGGTGCAGGCGGAAGACATGCCGCTTTCAAAAATACTCTCCACGGTCTTCGTTCCCGCCATTATTGCTGCCGTGATCGGCTGGTTCGGTCCGACAAAAATGTTCGGCTCCCCGATCATGGGCACCCAGGCCAATGATGCTTTTATTTTTGCCTGCCTGCCCATCATTGCCTTTTACATTTCCCTTTGGGTAAGAGCAAAGGGACAGGATAAAAAAGGCATCGGAGCGTTGTTATTCATCTTTGCGATCGCAGTTGCCTTCTGGACCATTTATAACCAGAATGCCACAGGTCTCACTTTGTGGGCAGAAAAACATACAGACAGGGTTGCTTCACCCACTACAGCCAGGATCACCGGGGCCATTTTCCCTATGCAAAAAGTCACCGATACACTTCGTATGACCAATAAGCTGGATGCGTTCATGCGGGATGTAAAGGATGATAAAGGAAATGTGATCCAGGAAATGGGACCCGATCCTTATTTTGTGAATGTGCCGAAGGAACAATGGCCGCAGGGTAAAGAAGTAAAGCTGACCAATACCGAATTGTTCCAGTCCATCAACCCGTTGTTCATCGTATTGCTGACATTGCTTTTTGTTCCTTTCTTCAGCTGGCTTCGAAAAAGGAACAAGGAACCAACGACCATGTCCAAATTCGGTATGGCTATGTTCATATCGGGTCTGTCGGCGCTGGCGATGGTGTTTGCCATTATGTCCGTGCCCTCGATCTACACACATAAAGCCTCGGCTATATGGTTATGGATCACCTACTTTATTTTTACCATCAGTGAAATATTCCTGAGCCCGATGGGACTGTCGCTGGTATCCAAATTGTCACCGGGCCGGCTTACCGCACTGATGATGGGAGGCTGGTTCCTTTCCACTTCGATCGGTGGTAAGGTGGCAGGAGTGATGACCAGTTTCTGGGAGGATTTTACCGATAAGAAAATGTTCTTCCTGATACTTGTCGCGGCGGCCTTTATCGGCGGTATCCTGATCTATTCCAGGATCAAATCGCTGAACCAGATCGTAAAGGATAAGACCGGCTCACATTAACTTTTTCATCCTTCCTGTAAAGGTGGCTTTAGGGCCACCTTTTTTATTTGCTTGACTCTCCTTTTTACTATCTTGACCACTTAAACGATTGCAGCCATGTGGAAGAAACACCCGAAGGCCCTCCCCTTTCTTTTCTTTTCAGAAATGTGGGAACGGTTTGGTTATTACCTGATGATCGGCATCTTTACCCTGTACCTGAAGGATGTGAAGGCCGGCTATGCCATGACCGAAGCGGAATCCGCCGATCTCTATGGTACATTCATCGCGCTGGTATTCCTGACTCCTTTTATCGGGGGATTACTGGCCGACCGCTACCTGGGATACCGCCGCTCCATTATCATGGGCGGACTGATGATGGGAATTGGTTATTGCCTGATGTCGGTGCACAACCTGGCGATGCTCTATATTTCCATGACACTGGTGATCGTGGGAAATGGATTCTTTAAACCCAATATCTCAACACTCCTGGGCAATGTATACACTACGCCGCAATACATCACACAAAAGGATGACGGGTATAATATCTTCTACATGGGCATCAATGTCGGTGCCTTTATCTGTAATTTCTTCGGCGCGGCCCTGTATATCGTTTACGGATGGGGCGCCGCTTTTATTGCGGCCGGTGTCGGGATGTTCATCGGCGTGAGCATCTTTCTTGTGGGTACCAAACACTATAAGGCCTTTGATATAAAGAAAGGCGTTGGTGAAAATGATATGTCCATGACCCGGATCGTTCTTACCATTTTTGTTCCTTCGGTCATTGCGGGTATCCTTGGCTGGATGATCCCCGGTACCCTCGTGGGATCTGATTCCACCGATGCATTTCTCTTTGCCTGCCTGCCCGTTATTTATTTTTATACTTCCCTTTACTTCCGGGCGAAAACCGATGAAAAAAGACCTATCGCCGCATTGCTGGCCATCTTCGCCGTAGTAGTAATGTTCTGGGCCGTATTCAAGCAGAATGGTTCCGCCCTTAATACCTGGGCCGACCGTTATACCAACCGGGAAGTGACCGGTGTGGCGCAAAAAGTTTTTGACAAACTGAACTTCTCGCAATCCATTGCCTATCAGAAAGACTCCGTCGCCAAATATGATGACCAGTTCCGGTTGCAGAAAGTAGACGGCAAAGTAGTGAAGGAACTGAACTACCCCGTGTATTTTAAAAATATGCCGGCTGAAAAAAAACCTGCCGAAGGGAAAAGTGTCAGTCTCTGGGCCACCAATCTCAGTCAATCCATCAACCCCGGATGGGTCATTTTATTAACCCCGCTGGTTGTCGCTTTTTTCACCTGGATGCGAAGAAGAAAAAAGGAACCTTCGACGGCTACCAAGATCGCGTTCGGACTTTTCATCTCCGCCTTATCCGCGCTGGTAATGGTCGGAGCGGTGTATGCCAGCCATAACGGAGGTGAAAAAGCGAGTGTACTATGGCTTATATCAAGCTATGGCGTGATCACCGTCGGCGAACTGTTGCTCAGCCCGATGGGGTTATCACTGGTCTCCAAACTCAGCCCGGTCCGTATTACTTCCCTGATGATGGGCGGCTGGTTCCTCGCCACTTCGATCGGTAATAAATTATCCGGTGTCCTGTCCTCCATGTGGGATAAGTACAACCACAAGGCCGGTTTCTTCTGGCTGAACTTCGGTTTGCTGATGCTGGCCACGATGATGTGCTTTGCCATGCTGAAATGGCTGAACAGGATCATGAAGGAAAAAGGAGTGAGTTGAGTTGGCAGTTCTGAGTCGGGAGTTCAGTGTTCAGAGTCAGGTCGTTTTTGATTGATAATGTCCTAAATGGCTATAATTAATTGATTGAATTCTTTAACCGTTTGAGAGCTTAGATTTTCAGAGACCGACTCTGAACTCTGAATTCAAGACTAATAACTCTTTTACTTATCTTCCAACAACAAAACCCCAACTGCCATGGCAGAACAACCCCACTTCAAACCATTTGTACCGGCTGAAACGAAGATGGCTGAATTCACCATCAAGTCAATCATCACCGGGGCTATTTTCGGGATCATTTTCGGCGCTTCCACGGTTTACCTGGCCCTGAAAGCGGGTTTGACCGTTTCCGCTTCCATTCCCATTGCGGTGATTGCCATTACACTGGGCCGGAGGTTTTTGAAGACCACCATTCTGGAGAATAATATCATTCAAACAACCGGTTCTGCCGGTGAAAGTATTGCGGCCGGGGTTGTTTTCACCCTGCCGGGATTTTTGTTTTTGAGCGATCCCAACAGCGCCAACTATTTCGGTTATTTCACCATTCTTGTACTCGCCATCTTCGGCGGTATACTGGGAACATTGATGATGATCCCGCTGCGCCGTTCACTTATTGTGCAGGAACACGGCACTTTACCCTATCCCGAAGGAACAGCCTGCGCTTCCGTATTGAAAGCGGGCGAAAAAGGCGGTGATTTTGCAAAAACGGCTTTCCTGGGTCTTGGTTTCGCATTTGGATATGCCATGCTGCAAAAAATATTTCATGTGATCAGGGAGGTACCGGATTTTGCCACCCGGCAGACCAATAAAATTTTTCCCTCGGCAAGAGTAAGCGGTGAGATCACTCCCGAGTATATGGGTGTTGGATATATCATCGGACCAAAAATTGCCGGGGTACTTGTTGCAGGTGGTGTACTAAGCTGGTTTGTTTTCACACCGCTGCTGGCAAGCCTGCTCAATGACAACGGCGATATTATTGCCGCGCAGCTGGCCAAACTGGGTTACCTCAAAGATGTGAACACGGCGGGTGGACCGGGTGGCTGGAACCCTTCCACACAGGGATTTGATGACTGGTCGCAGGCCATTTACAGGGCTTATATACGACAAATAGGCGCCGGCGCTGTGGCGGCCGGGGGATTCATCACGCTGATCAAAACCATTCCCACGATCATTTCTTCCTTTAGGGGTAGCATGGGTTCACTGAAAAAAGGAGGGGCGAAGGGCGATTCCCATGTTCCGAGAACAGAAAGAGATCTTTCCATCAAAGTGGTGGGCATCGGAAGCCTGATACTGTTGCTCGTGATCGCTCTTTTACCCAATACACTTATCCCTGGTACAAACATCGGCAGCAAGCTGTTGCTGGGCGTTCTTATCATTGTTTTCGGAGCCTTCTTTGTTACCGTGGCTTCCCGGATCGTTGGCCTGATCGGATCCTCCAACAGCCCGATCAGCGGTATGACGATCGCCACCCTGATGGGAACCTGCCTGATCTTTATCGCGGTAAAATGGACGGGATATGTATATGAACCCATGGCCCTGGTGGTGGGCGGAATGATCTGTATCGCGGCAGCCAATGCAGGCGCCACATCCCAGGACCTGAAGACGGGTTACCTGGTGGGAGCCACACCCAAATACCAGCAGATCGCATTGTTTGTGGGTGCCATCGTTTCTTCCATCGCCATCGGCGCTACCATAAAGATCCTTGACCAGCCTACCGCTGAAATGACGGCGCAGGGTATTCAGCATGCCATCGGCACCGATAAATACCCGGCCCCGCAGGGCACACTGATGGCGACACTGATCAAAGGCATACTTTCCTTTAACCTCGACTGGCAATTTGTCCTGGTGGGTGTTTTTATTGCAGTCGTCATAGAACTTTGTGGTATCAAGGCATTGAGCTTCGCCATTGGTATTTACCTGCCGCTGTCCACTACATTGCCCATTTTTATCGGCGGTGCCATCCGGGGTATCGTGGAATGGCGGAACAAAAGAAAGAAAATCGAAATTTCTGCGGAGGAGGAAGACCTGGGCAAGGGCAACTTATTTGCCACCGGCCTGGTTGCGGGAGGTGCACTGGCGGGTGTGCTGGTAGCCATTCTTTCCTCCATTCCCAGTGTCAGCAATAAACTGGGAAGCGTTAATGCCGAACAGGGTATCACCAGCTCCCTCGGAGCCGAAGGATATAAATGGCTGGGTGTCGCATTTTTTGCGCTGATGGGATTTGTCCTGTACCGTATTGCGATCGGTAAACGGAAGAACGTATAACACACAAAAACAAAAAAGGCCTTCCCGGAACAGGAAGGCCTTTTTTTCAAAACTACTGTTCTCAGATAAAGGACAAGTGATCGTATTGTTGGGTTAAGATAGCCTTATCATCCGCCTTCAGCCACTTATTCAGAACCGTGGCATAGGCATTCTTGAAATCCACTTTGTATTTCAGGTCACCGTCATCCAGTGCGGCGAGATCGGGCATCTCGTTGATCAGCCCTTTTTGTTTCAGTCCCCCGCTGATAAAGAACATATTGTTGGCCGTTCCGTGATCAGTACCGTTGCTGGCGTTCTGTGCCACGCGGCGCCCGAATTCGGAGAATGTGAAAAAAAGCACATCATCAAACCGGTTATTGGCCTTGAGGTCTTTTACAAATGCCTTCACCGCATCATTCATTTCAGTGAATAACCGTTGCTGCTGCCCATCCTGGTTGATATGCGTGTCAAAACTTCCGAGCGATACATAATAAACTTTGGTATTTATATCGGAATAGATCAGGGAAGCAATTGTCTTCAGGCTGTTGCCAAGGCCGGTAGAGGGATAGATTGCATTTGTCGGATGCATCCGGCTCTGTTTGAAAATATAATCCGCGGAGGAAAGTGTTTCCGCCATGGTTTTGTAGAGGTAATCCACGGGCTGTTCCCCTTTCTCATCTTTGTGGTTCTTCATCACTTCCCGGAAGAATTTTTCATTCGCAGTTCCATACAAACGCCGGGGATCCTTTACGGCGATCCCTTTTAAATTTTCCCCTTTCAGTGAAAGACTGAGCACATCGTCCAGTTCAATGGCCTGGGTGGGTTTGTCACAACCGTGGCACTGGGCATCCAGGTAACGGCCCAGCCAGCCGGTTGTCCAGTATTCGGAACTCTGGCTTGCGGTATGCCAGATATCCATGCTCCGGAAATGCGAACGGTCGGGATTGGGATAACCCACGTTGTTCAAAACAGACAAACTGCCATCATCATACAATTCCCTGAAACCGGTCAGTGCAGGGTGAAGACCCGCTTCATCGGTCAGGCTTAAAGCTTTTGTCCTTTCGATACCCAGGCGGGGTCTTGCTTTATAATACAGGTCATTCCTTACGGGGATCACCGTGTTCAAACCGTCATTCCCGCCGCTGAGCTGCAGTATCACCACTACTTTATTTCCCTGCGGAACCATCGTTCCTCCTTCAAATGCCTTGAGGAATTTAGGCACCATCAATGATGCTGTTGCCAGCGAACCGACTTGTATGAATTCTTTGCGTCTGATGATCATATTCTTTGTTTTAATCTCTGCGCCTTGTCCCTTGTACCTTGTGCCCTGTACCTTCATTAACAGAGCTGGTACTCCGGAGTACTCATCACCTGTATCGTTGCTGTCTTAATATAATTTTCCCTCCCCGTTTGGTCGGAGAATTGTTTAATGATATCCTCTCCCACCCGCATTTTGGTTTGCAGGAGGATCTTTGCTACTGAATCGGTCAGTGCCTCTCTCGGCACCGACTCGAAATGTTTCACATAGTTCTTCCAGTCGATCTCGGCCAATATGGGGCGGGCGCCCATGGCTGCTTTCCGCTGTCCCTTCGCCTTCGGTTCTTCACTGACATCCATGCGGCCCATCATCTGGTCATCATCATCCTTCGGGCGTACATTCAGTTCATCCGTATCATCGATCAGCCGTGGGATCCGCATCCGCATCATCAGGCTGGAACTGTCGATCCAGTTCTTGCCGCCGGGCCAGCCGGCCACATTCGGCGGGTAGAATAGGGATTGTCCCAATACCCGCTGGAGCAACAACAACGCTTCTTCGTTCTCCAGTTGCATAGGCAGCATGCGCTGGATACCCACCATCAGTTCCACCGGGGATTTGATCAGTGCGCCAATGTGCTTCTCCTCGTAAAACCAATCGGCCGTGAATATATCCTCCAGCAGACCGCTGATCTCATAATTGTTCTTATAAAACCTTTCGGCCAGCCAGTTGATCTTATCCTCGTCCGGTATTTCATTCACAAAGAACCGGTAGAGCTTTTTCGTAATATATTTTGCTGTTTGTTTTTCCTGCAGCAGGATGTCCAGCACTTCAACTCCGTCGAAGTTACCGGTACGACCCAGTACCGTCTTGCTGCCAAAGTCATGCTGGAACCTCCGGAACACAAATTCACCTTTCACGTTAGCGCCCCAGCCGGTAAAGGCCCTTGCCGCTTCCTTGACATCATTTTCCGTATAGTTGCCTCTTCCCAGCGTAAAAAGTTCCATCACTTCACGAGCAAAGTTTTCATTGGGATGATCCTTCCGGTTCTGCTGGTTGTTCAGGAAATTCAGCATGGCGGCCGTTTGGGAGACCTCCTTCAGCAGGGTACCGAAATTGCCCAGGGCATTCCGCCGCAAAACATCCAGCAGTCCCTGCTGGTAAAAAATATTCAGGTTACGGCAGGCAAAATGCCCGTGCCAGAAAAAGGCCAGTTTCTCCCGTAGCTGGGAAGCGCTGTTTACCATTTCATGCATCCAGTACATGTTAAGGTTGCGGACACCCTCCCGGTTCTTTTGCTGCAGTTTTTTGCGGTCCTCCGCCGAGAGTTCCTTTTTTTGCTGGCGGCCCGCCTCTTCAATACCCATGACCAGGCCTTTCAGGTAATCGTCGGCCACATCGATATAACCCGGTTTTTTATCCGAGGCCTTCACCAGCGCTTTATAGAATTGTTTGGGGGAATACTTGGACAGATCGCCGAGTTGCTCTACGGCGGGACCAAAACCGGCACGCCACATCAGGTGCTGGTTTTTCAACTGGTTGGTCAGTGACATCAGGTTAACATTTAGGTTTCAGACCCTAAGTTCTGCAATAAGTTTAAAGAAAGGGAGCAATCTTCAGACGTAAAACGTTAAAAAAGCATTCATTATTTTACATTTGTTTTAATTGGCGCCATGCAACTACGATTCCTGAAATACGCGTTACCCTTTTTCATCTTTTTAGGTTCCCTGCGTTCATTCCAGGCAAATGGGTGGGTGATATGGCTTCCCATCTTCTTTGCCTGGCTGCTGATCCCCCTTTTTGAAATTTTTGTCTCCCCGAACCCCGCCAATATGAGTGCGGCGGAAGAGGAACTGGCCAGGAAGAACAAAGGCTATGATATTCTTTTGTACCTGGTAGTGGCATTCCAGTATTTTGCCCTGTACCAGTTCCTGGAAGGAATGAAAGAGGATACCCTCACTACTGCCGAAACGATCGGGAGAATTACCGTGATGGGAATGCTTTGCGGCGTGTTTGGCATCAACGTGGGGCATGAACTGGGTCACCGGGTCAATAAATGGGAACAGGCAATGGCAAAGTCACTCCTCCTTACATCGCTGTATATGCACTTTTTTACCGAACATAACAAAGGCCATCATAAACGGGTGGCCACACGGGAGGATCCGAGCAGCGCACGGTACAATGAGCCGGTTTACCTTTTTTATTTCCGCACGATCTTTTTCAGTTACAGCAGCGCCTGGCATATTGCCAATGAAGAATTGAGAAAGAAAAACAAACCGGTTTTTTCATTACGGAATGAAATGATCGGGTTTTCACTCATCCAGGCCGGTTTTGTCGCGCTGATATTTTTTATTTTCGGATGGCAGCCGTTGCTGTACTTTTTGGCAGCGGCATTGATCGGCATCCTGTTGCTTGAAACAGTGAATTATATTGAACATTACGGACTTCAGCGAAAATCAACAGGAGATGGCAGGTATGAAAGAGCCCTCCCGGAACACAGCTGGAACAGCGACCATGTGGCAGGGCGGATCATGCTGTTTGAACTGAGCCGGCACAGCGACCATCATTACCTCGCCAGCCGTAAATACCAGGTGCTGCGCCATCACGACAATTCCCCTCAAATGCCTACCGGTTATCCGGGGATGATCCTGCTTTCACTTGTTCCTCCTGCCTGGTTCTATGTGATGAACAGGCGGATCAAAAAGATGAATACACCGGCTACCGCCCTGCAGCAGCAGCCAGCAGGTAAGCCCTGACATGCAATGCTTCTTCATTGTTTAACCCCGCCCGGGGAAACATAGTTGGCAATATTGTCTCCCATTGCCGGATACTGAACTGCGTGGTTATGGGAAGACCATGACAACGATCGCAGCGATTGGTAAAGATCCTCCTGCCTGCCAGCGTATCCGGTGTAACGGTTTCCTTCGGCGGGTAGCTACTTTCGATCTTTGTAGGTGCCGGGGCTTTTCTTTCGGCGATCACGGGTACCGCCTTTTTCTGGCAGGCGGCCAGCGATAGCAGTAGTAACCATGGTATGATGAGCCTTCGCTTCATTACTAAGTAAAAACCAATAGCCGGCAATTTTGACTTCTCTTCCTGAAAAATAGTTTAAGCCCTGAATGAAAAAGATCAAAAAAATGATATATTTATTGGTCAATTTTTCCCACACATCAAATCAACAAATTTATTATGAAGAAATCACTCGGATTGCTTGCGGGAGTTTTTTTCTTTGCCCTGGGTTGTAACAAATCAACCCGTATCAATGAAGACGCTCCCTATAACGAAGAACCCACCGCCACACAGCGCAAATGCGCCGCATATGAGGTGCTGGAAGAACAAATGCGGCAGGACCCTTCCTTAAGGGACCGCATGAACGCCCTTGAGGAATTTACCAGCAGGGTAATGCAGGACCCGGGCTCCTACCGCCTCTTAGGCAACGGCGATATTGAGATACCGGTTGTATTCAATGTACTCTACCGCACAACCGCCCAGAATGTTTCCCTGGCACAACTGCAATCCCAGATCGATGTGCTGAACGAGGATTATGCGGGTACCAATGCCGATCACAATGCCACTTCCACATACAATACCGTGAAAGCCGGTGATATCCATATCCGCTTTGTGCTGGACCAGGTTATCCGGAAAAAGACCAACAAAACCAGCTGGGGCACCAACGATGCCATGAAAAAAAGTAACGGGGGAGGTATTCCTCCCACCAGTCCGACCACCAAACTCAATATCTGGGTTTGCAATATGGGCGGAGGTATCCTGGGATATGCACAATTCCCGGGTGGCAGTTCCGCAACGGATGGCGTGGTGCTGGATGACAATGCCACCGGCAGGACCGGAACCGCTGCCGCTCCTTTCAACAAAGGCAGAACGGCAACACATGAAGTGGGTCACTGGCTGAACCTTCGCCATATCTGGGGTGACGCCACCTGCGGCAATGACCAGGTTGGTGATACGCCTCTTCATAATACAGCCAACTACGGCTGCCCTTCTGCAGGTCATACAAGCACCTGTACGGGCACACCGGTGGAAATGACCATGAACTATATGGATTACACGGATGATGCCTGCATGTATATGTTCAGCATCGGGCAACAATCCAGGATGTGGGCTGTCTTTGCTTCCGGCGGTCCAAGGAACAGTTTTGCGCAACCATAATCGATCAACTATCACCAATAATAAAAAAGCTGCCCCGGTTGAGGAGCAGCTTTTTTATTACGAGTTGTGTGTTCAGGAAGGTAACATTGATGACCCGAAATAGGGCTGCAACGCGGCAGGCAGGCGTATACCATCTGCAGATTGGTTATTCTCGAGCAGGCAGGCCATGACCCTGGGTAATGCCAGTGAACTTCCGTTTAATGAGTGGAGCAATTTTGATTTTCCATCGGCATCCTTGAACCGTATCTTCATCCGGTTGGTCTGAAAGGTTTCGAAATTGGAGACCGAACTTACTTCGAGCCATTTTTGCTGGGCGGCGCTGAACACTTCAAAGTCGTAGGTGAGCGCGGAGGCAAAGCCCATATCACCGCCGCATAAACGCAGGATACGGTAGGGAAGTTCCAGCGTGTTCAGTAATTTTTCTACATGTGCCACCATCTCCTCGAGCACTTCATAACTTTTATCGGGGTGGACCAGTTGCACGATCTCCACTTTATCGAACTGGTGAACGCGGTTCAGTCCCCGCACATCGGCGCCAAAGCTCCCTGCTTCCCTCCGGAAACAGGCGGAAAAAGTCGTCATTTTCACCGGCAGTTCCGTTTCTTTCAAAATCTCATCCCGGTAAATATTTGTAACCGGTACCTCCGCGGTGGGGATCATGTAGAAATTATCCGCCGGCATAAAGTACATCTGCCCTTCCTTATCGGGCAACTGCCCCGTGCCATAGGCAGAAGCGGCATTCACCATTAAGGGCGGCAGGTATTCGGTATATCCCGCCGCGGTATTAAAGTCGAGGAAGTATTGCACCAGGGACCTTTGCAGTTTAGCTCCCTTTCCTTTATAAAGAGGGAATCCCCGGCCGGTGATCTTTACTCCTGTCTCGAAATCAACGATATCATATTTTTTGATCAGGTCCCAGTGAGGCTCCGCGCCGGCAGCTAAAACAGGTTTCACACCGCCCTCTCTTACCAACACATTATCGGCAGGAGAATCGCCCGGAGGCACTATTTCGGAAGGCAGGTTCGGCAACAACAGCAGTTTTTCATTAAGTTGTTTTTCGGTTTCCGCCATTTTCTCCGTCAGTGGCTGAAGGATCGATTTAAAACCCGCCACCTCTTCTTTTTTCTTTTCGGCTTCTTCTTTCTGACCCTTTGCCATCAACTGGCCGATCTCCCTGGATGCCGCATTTACTTTGGCAAGCGTATTATCCGATTCAAGCTGTAACCGTTTACGCTCGTCATCTAATGCGATTATTTCATCCACTAAGGAAGGTTCGGCAAAATGCTTGATCACCAGTCTTTCTTTTACCGATTGCGGATTTTGCCGGAGTACCTGTAGCTGCAACATCTTCTTTTCAGTTTGCGGCAAAGATAAAGGAGAAGCGGAAAGTGCCGCCAACCCTATCTTTGCGGGTCATGTTCATGAAAGATGACCTGCAGCAGCGCTGGTGGAACCTGGAAGCAACACTGGTGGAGCGGTTTGGAAAGAAACCGGATTTGGAAGCCATTCTATTTCTGATCGGCATCCAGGAATTCGGGGATATCAAGGATAAATTCACCAAGGAACAAAAACAGGACCTGATGCATGTGGCCGTTTGCCAGCTTTTATCCGCCAGCGGGTTCTATGAATTGGAATGGGTAGACGAGGACGGCTGGCCTCATTTCAAACAGCTTAAACCCATGCCGGATATGAACGCCCCCGAACAGGAAAATTTTATAAAGGACCATATTCTATTATACTTTGAAAAGAACGATCTCTGATATGAAAAAAATAATGATCAGCCTTTGGCTGCTGGCCGGTTTATCCGCTTCTTTATCCGCGCAGGGAGACTCCACTGTGAAAAAAAAGGACCGAAAGAAAGATGTTTTGCTGCAAACCAGTATGGGCGATATAGTAATCCGGCTTTCCGACTCCACACCACTGCATCGCGACAATTTTCTGAAACTTGTAAAAGTGCATTACTACGACGGCATCCTTTTTCACCGGGTGATAAAGGATTTTATGATACAGGCCGGTGACCCCAACAGCAAGAATGCCAAACCCGGAGAGGCATTGGGCAATGGCGGGCCGGGTTATACCATTCCGGCTGAGATCAGGGCCGGTTTGTTTCACCGGAAAGGTGTTATCGCCGCGGCAAGGATGGGCGACAATGTGAATCCGCTGAAAGCCAGTAGCGGCAGCCAGTTCTACCTGGCCCAGGGAAAGATCTTTACAGACGAGGAACTGGATAACTTAGAAAAGACCCGTCTCGCCGGAAGAAAAATACCGGCCGCTCAGCGGGAAATATATAAAACAACTGGCGGCATTCCCCACCTTGACCAGGCCTACACTGTTTATGGCGAAGTGGTAAAAGGCATTGACGTGGTCGATACAATCGCATCCGTACCCGTGAGCAAGGGGGCCGACCTGAACCGTCCCCTGGAAGATGTGAAGATCATTACCGCAAAGCTGATCAAAAGAAAAAAGAAATAGTAATACTGTAAAAACACATCTGAGGGTATCCAAAAAAGCAAAGGCTGTCCCGGACTTTCGGGACAGCCTCTTACTACTATTTTTCCGCTTACGGTTTTTGTCCTGTTCCCATTGTACCCTGCCCGCCACCTTCCGCGCGTTTCTTTTCATCTTCCAGCGCGGATTTGCGCTGGCGCGCCGCTTTTACCTGGCTGTTACCAAACCGGTAATTGAAATTCAGTTTCACCTGCGGCATTTCCCCTCCCCCGGTAAACGTGCTGTACGCTCCGGCAAAATCAGTATGTCCTCCCCATTTCATTGTCTGGAAGATATCGCTGACGACAACCTTAACGTTACCCTTACCCTTGAATACCACTTTTTGGATCCCCGCATCCACATTTCCCATGGCCCTGGAGCGAATAAGACCCGACCATACGGAAGGCGAAATATACAGGCCGCTTAACTCGCCGGTCCATCCCTTGCCCAGGTTAAAACTGTTCTGCATGAAATAGGTCAGGGAAATTACCTGCTGGTCTACCTTTCGGTCTCCGCCGCCGAAATCAGCCTTGTAGTGGGAGAAATTGGAATTCAGCGACGCGAAGAAACTATACCACTTGTACTGGAAGGGATACGTGATATTCAGCGCGGCCACATCCTGTGTTGCAAGATTCTTCTTGGTCAGGAAACCCTTGGTCTTATCAACTGTATCGGGTATCTGTGCAAAAATATCCTTAACATGACTGAGGGTCAGCTTAACGGTGAGTTTATACTTGTAAATATGGGTGATATCAAAACTGTTGGTGTATTGCGGGCGCAAAAGGGTGTTCCCCTTCATAAACGTATACTCGTTGAGCTTGAATTCAAACGGGTTCAGGTCCTGGTATGCCGGGCGGTCGATCCGACGGCTGTACGAAAGGGTCCATTGTTTCATGGGGTTCTTGTTAAAGGTGATCGCCGCGCTCGGAAACAGGTCCGTATAATCCCTTTTGAACGTAGAATCGTACGGGAGCATGGTATTGCCTGTTTTCCGAAACCCGGTAGAAGTCCCCTTCGAATGGGTATTCTCCGCCCTTAACCCGAATTGGAACATGATTCCCTTTTTCAACTGCTTGTTATAGTTTATATACAACGCATTGATATTTTCCTTGTATTTGAACCGGTTGCTTTTCAACGTATCCAGTACTTTTTCCGAACTGAACACGTCGAAACGACGGAAATCATTATCGGTATTCACTATACCGATCTTGCCGCCGATACCCAGCCTGCCTCCTTTATAATTCTTCTCATAATCGGTTTTGAAAGAGAACAGGTCAATATCCGTCGGTGCGATCATATTATAGATGGCCCTGCTTATTTCGGTGCTGCCATTGGCGTTGTAATAATAATTGGGCTGGTACTGGTTGGACCGGATCTTAAAGAAGCCATAGTCCGCGTCAATATTCAGCTCGGACCCGCCTGTAACCGCATACCGGTAATTCAGGTTGGTATTCAGGTTATCGCGTTCCATGTCATTATGGTTCGTCGCTTTAAGGATCCGGTCGGTTATACCCGTTGGCTTATAGGTGAAATACATGGGACCGGAAGTATTGAAATCGTTATTGGCGATGTTTCCGTTCAGTACAATCCCCAGGGTACTTTTGTTATTGATGAAATAATCGAGCCCGGCTTTGAATCCATGCGTGTTGTTATGAAAAAGCATTTTGTTCTGCTGCGAGAAAAGGGTATCAAACTGCTCCCTGTCCGAATTCATCTGCATCAGGTATTTCCCGTTGTTGTAGTTGTAGTTCCCGAATACATTGATGCTTTTATTCCGGTGATTGAGGTTCAGGCCGCCGTTAAACTTGCCGTAATCTCCCTGCACATAACCCAGGTTGACCGAACCGTTCGTACCAAACGATTTGTTCTTCTTCAGTTTGATGTTGATGATACCCGCGTTCCCGGCCGCTTCATACTTGGCCGAGGGATTGGTGATGATCTCAATGGCCTCGATCTGCGAGGATTGCATGCTCTTCAGGAAATTGGCAAGATCCGATCCGGATAAGGGTGATGGTTTGCCATCGATATAGATCTGTACACCGTTTTTCCCGGCCAGGCTGATATTATCGTCCTTGTCGATCATTACACTGGGACTTCTGCGCAGCAGTTCCAGCGCGTCGTTACCCACCGCGTTGATCGTTCCCTCCACGTTCAGAATGGTCTTGTCGGCCCTGACCTCCACCAATGGTTTCTTTGCCGTAACAGTTACTTCTGCCAGGTTGCCGGAGATCTTTGAAAGGGTCAGTTCGGGCAGGTTAATATTACCGGAGCCGGATACTTCAAATGGCTGCGAATAGACAGGCTGGTAGCCAACAAAACTCGCGCTCACAAGAAAACGACCCTCTTTAACGACATTGAAAGAAAACTTTCCTTCTGAAGTAGTGGCCGCCAGTTTGACCACGGAGGAGTCCTTTGCATTCAACAGGGAAACATTGGATTTATCCAACCCTTTGCCCTGCTGATCTTTTACAATGCCGCTGATCTGCTGGGCTTTTGAAGCAGACGCCATCAGCACAAAACTCATAAAAAACACAGTTAACTTTCTCATTTTCAATACACTTTTTGATTAGGAAGCCCAAAGATACCCCCGTGTCATCCAATTGTAAAAGTCATTCCCGACCAATGGCACAAAAGAGAGCATGAACGGCATGAAAATTCCGGTGAATTGAGTTTACGTTAAATGGGATTCAATTCGTTTATCATTGATTTACCTTAGGTTTGCAACTCAAAATCACTGAAAATGAACTTTCCTGCTGACCTCCGCTACACTAAGGAACACGAATGGATCAAACTGGATGGCAATATTGCCACGATCGGTATCACCGATTTTGCCCAGCGGGAACTGGGAGATATTGTGTATGTGGAAGTGGAAACGGTGGGACAAAATCTTGAAGCCGGTGCCGTATTCGGTACGGTTGAGGCTGTCAAGACTGTTTCTGACCTGTTTCTACCCGTAAGCGGCACGATCACGGAACTGAACCCCGCGCTTGCCGGCACTCCCGAGTCGGTGAACAATGACCCCTATGGTGCAGGCTGGATGATCAAAATGACGGTGAATAACCCCGCTGATGTGGACGCCCTGATGGATGCGACCGCTTACGTCCGGGCCGAAGACCTGCGCCTCTTCACGCACAGGCATCGGTGATCTCCCTGGTTAGTTGCGCAGCCAGCTTGCCGGGCAGCAGCGTGCCGTCTTCCGGAATGTCCGCGGGCCAGTCGACGGGCTCGGCGGCCGCAAGCAGCCGTGCCGACTCCGCCCTCCCCTTCAGGCCGGGAATCGCGGCTTCGTCGAGCACGACGCTCGCCTGCGTCGCGAGCGGGCCCAGCAGCGCACGCCAGTCCGGCTCGATCAGCTCGCGACGCAGCGCGCCCGAGATGGCGATACCGAAGGCTTCGTCGCGGAAGGCCTCGGGATCTCGCGCAGCGCGACCGGCCGCGTCGATGTGCGCCATCTGCCCGAGTTCGGCATCGAGCATCGCTACATGCCGGCGCCGAAGTTCGTCGAGGTAGGCCGCGCCATCGAGAATCGGCTCGCACAGCACGAGCCGCCGCAGCGCCGGCGGGGCCGCCGATGCGGCGAGCATGCAGGCGTGGGCGCCCAGCCGCAGCCCCATCCAAACGATGCGGCTGCGGCCCGACCACGCCG
>JBGATE010000289.1:0-2893 GCA_044229375.1 Chitinophagaceae bacterium | reverse complement strand
TTACATTATTTTCGGGAGATGTTTTTACCAGCCAATCGAGGGCCTTCTCCTTATACCGTGATTCGTGATGATAATTACCATAGGCGAATAAGAGCGGGCATACGGTATTGACAATAATATTATCGGTCATCGAAGTTCCCGGTTTCTTCTTTTTAAAAGCGGAGGTCTCCCCGAAACGATAATGGTAGTGCCAGTAGTCGTTGGCGGTCACATCAAACTGTTCTTTCAGCATTTTTATTGATGCAGTATCCTTAATAACTGAAAAAAGCTGCCCGGTATGCTGAATAAGTGACGCCAGTTGGGCCAGTCTGACCGTTGGAAAATTCCCCGGCCGCATACGCAGGAAATGAACGGGCTGGTGAATCGCGCTGAGTTTGTACTTCTGCTTTAAGAACCCGTATTCCCGTTGCAGGAGGATGTAATACTCATCCGTTATCTTTTCATTCAGCAAACCGGACTGCCCAAGCAGCAGTGCCTCTAACTGGTGGATCTGTGACCGGTGCCGGTTCAGCAGGCTCACGGACAGAGAACGGGCCATCTCTTCAAAAGCGGCGGCATTGACCTTGGCCCCATAATTCCTTGCGAGCAACCACCAGGAGGTCTCTTCCCAAGGGTAATTATTTTCTTTCAGCAATTGTTCAACGATCCCCGCTTTCCGCAGCAGGCGTTCCGCCAGCAGCCGGTCCTTCCAGCTTTTCCAGCAGATCTCCTTCACGGTGTGGATCATCGTTTCGCAGGGGATAAAGGACGGAGCCTCCATCAAATCATGGTAACGTTGCAATAAGATCTTGGGAACCCTATCCTGCAGTTCCAGCACGGGAACCGTATTCTCCAACCCGTCATGCTCCCATACCACATGCAGGATCACGTTATCATAGTTCTTGTCCTCCTGGTGTTTGTGTTTTATCCAGTCGGAAGTGCGGACATGCAGTTCCGCCGTGCCGGCCCAGGAGGTATCACCGATCCTGATCCTTGCCGCAGAGAAATCGGGACCCTGGTTGATATTGTATTGACCCGGGAAAATAATCTGTACGGGCTCGCCCGTTGTGGTTGTCAGCTCATTCCTGTTAAAATACTGGAACTGCCAGATGAAATGCAATAGTCTTTCTGTCATTTTTCATGTGGCAGCAGTGTTTGGTTAGACAATTGGCCAATTAGCCGATTAGCCGGTAGGGGTGAACATTTTGTTCAATTTACTTCGGGGCATACAACGATAGTTTGAAAACTAATTTCCGTATTGAATTTTGGGGAGCAGGTATCCGGCAGCAGCAATAAAACACAAAGATACGAAAACTTTCATTTTAAACTTTGACCAACCATTTCATTCACAAAACAACCTGAACTTTAGCAAACTATAAGACTGTAACAAATCTCGCACTAAGGAAAAATCGGCTAATCGGCACATCGGCTAATTGACTAATCATCTTTCAAACTTACCCAGCTCCCGCAAAACCCTGCTCACCGGCAAACCCATCACATTATAAAAATCACCCTGCACGGATTTGATACCCACTACCCCGATCCATTCCTGGATGGCGTATGCACCGGCTTTATCGTAGGGTTTGTATTTGTCAACATAGAATTCGATCTGTTCAACGTCCAGGACATGGAATTCCACTTCGGTGATATCGGCAAAGGAAACTTCTTTTTCCCCCTGCCGGATGACCACACCGGTGATCACTTTATGTTTTTCACCCGAAAGCGCCAGCAGCATGCTCACGGCATCTTCCCGGTGCACGGGTTTGCCAATGATATGGTCACCCAGCACAACGATGGTATCGGCGGCCAGCACGATCCTGTCCCCCGCTTCTTCCTGTACGGCTATGGCCTTGTTGCGGGCAATATGAACAGCAACTTCTTCCGGTTCCATTCCGGGCGGGAAATCCTCAGCGGTTTCCCTTACAACGATATCAAAAGGCAATTCGGCCCATTCGAGCAGTTGTTTCCTTCGCGGTGACTGTGATGCGAGTATGATCGTATTCATAGATAATAGTAGAAAAAAGCCATGGAAAGGATCCCGGTCAGCATGACCAGTTTGGTGAGCGTGCTCAGGCGGTGGTATTGTGCCGCAGTACGACTGCCGCGCAGCCAAAATAAAATGACCAGCAGCGGAAAAATGATACAGGGAACACTATACGCTACGGCCAGCCACCAGTTGAACTGGAGTACATAGATCTGCAGTATGATAAGAACGGCGATGAGGACGATCAGCCAGACGGCCGCGTATACTTTGGCGGCATTCACGCCCCATACGATGGGCATCGTCCGGCAGCCATAGCGGGCATCACCGGGCATGTCCTCCATATCCTTGATCGCTTCCCGCACCAGGCTGATGATAAAGGCAAATCCCGCATAGAGAATGCTGAGCCGGAAAAAACGGTGATGTGTACTGTCAAACGCATCCGACAATTCAACTTTGGAGAAAAAGATGATGAGGATGGTCCAGGCCGTGAGCAGGGAGATGACGATATTCCCGGTCAGCAGGCTTTTTTTGAAATTGGTGGAATAGAACCAGAGCAATATCACACAAACCAGGTTAGCCAGCACCAGGTACCATTTATGCGGAAACGGGAGGGCCAGGCCGGTCAGGATGATCCCCGCACCGCTGAGCATGAAATGCCAGGCAATGGCCCAGCGCCGGTGAATGACCTTATCCACCACCATCTTTTTGGGTTTGTTCACCTCATCAATGTTGATATCGAAATAATCATTGATCACATAGCCCCCGGCGGCAATGAACATAGAGGCAAAGACCAGCAACACAAATCGCCAAAGATCATCGGCCGGCACCGCTTCCTTATAAAGAGGATGATAAATGCAGAACTGGAAAAGCACCTGGGTAAGGGCCATGAAAAAGAGATTGGGCAGTCGCACCAGCCTGAAAAACGCGGCT
>JBGATE010000288.1:0-2894 GCA_044229375.1 Chitinophagaceae bacterium | reverse complement strand
GCAAATGCCGATTGTTCTACCGTTTTTTGGAAATGCATCGCGGCCAGGGGTCCGTACTTACGGTATAGCTGCCAGTCTTTTCCCTCCACGGAAACCACGATCCCGCTGTTGGCATAGGGATTATTACGTTTGGAAGGGCTCCAGCCGTTTACCACTATTTCGCCAGGAGCTGTGGCGGCTGGTGCTATAATGCCACCCGGGCACATACAAAAAGAGAATACGCCCTTTCCGTTCACCTGCTGCACCCAGCTATATGCGGCGGGCGGCAGGTATTTATCCCTCACTGTGCAATGATACTGCGACTGGTCGATCAGTGCCTGCGGATGTTCCACGCGCACACCCAGGGCGAATGGTTTGGCCTCAATCAATATATTATTATGGTGCAACAATTCAAAAATATCCCTTGCAGAGTGTCCCGTAGCCAGAATAAAGGCATCAGCTTCAAAGGAATCACCGTCTGCTGTACGCACAGCCGTGATCTTCCCGCCGGAAACAGAAAGCCCGGTCGCTTTTTTTTGAAAAAGGAACTCCCCGCCGCAATCCAGTATCCTTTTCCGCATGGCGGAGATGATCTGGGGCAGTTTATTGGTGCCGATATGCGGGTGAGTTTCGTAAAGGATACTTTCATCCGCGCCAAAATGGACAAACAGGTTCAGTACACGGTTGATGTCGCCTCTTTTGCTGCTGCGGGTATAGAGTTTGCCGTCGCTGTAGGTACCGGCCCCGCCTTCCCCGAAGCAATAATTGCTTTCCGGGTTCACTTCCCCTTCTTTATTCAGTAAGGCAAGGTCCCTTCTGCGGGCCCTGACGTCTTTTCCCCGTTCCAGTAGAATGGGCCTGATTCCGGCTTCGATCAGTTTCAGGGCGGCAAAGAGCCCGGCAGGGCCGGCGCCAATGATGATGACCTTTCGTGCGGCTTTTTGTACGTCCCGGAAACCGAAATGCATCAATTCTCTTGTTTGCCGGGGCTCATTGATGAAAGCCTTTACCGAAAGATTCACCCAGGCCTGTTTGCCTCGGGCATCAATGGATCGTTTAAGGGTATGATAACCTGTGACGGAGGCGACAGGTACCGATTCCGACGCGGCGATATAGTTTTTTACAACAGCATCGCTGGCGGCTTCTGAAGGAAGCAGTTTAAAAACAAGGGTCTTTTGCATGGTCAGGTATTTATCCTGAAAGGGGTTGTGGCAGGCTCCGGTTGTCCCGGTAACAGCCGTTATGATACTACAAATAATCCGATACACCAAAAATCAAATGCCGGAACGACCCAAAAAATTTTGCCGTAAAAGGGAAATAAAACGGGAAATGTTTTTGCATCAAAATCAAATTTGGTATACCTTCAAAGGGCCACCAATTATGAGAAAAAATCCGTTTGCCATACCTCTTGTTTTCCTGTTCCTTATCACAGGTCTTTCCTGCAACACCATCTACCAAAGCAGTTCTGTTATCTATACAACGTACCGGGTCACCGACGCGCAAGCAAAGGATTCAAGCGCCATTGCGTTGTTACGTCCCTACAGCGAGGAAGTGAACAGGACCATGAATGATGTGGTGGGAATTGCCGATATCAGTCTTGATAAAAAACAACCGGAATCCACGCTCGGCAATTTCCTGGTGGATGCTTTTTTTACGATGGCTGCGGAGAAGTACGATACCAAAGTGGATGCGGCTTTTTTGAATTTCGGAGGTATGCGGCTTACGCAGCTACCTGCCGGTCCTGTAACTACAGGAAAGATATTTGAACTCATGCCTTTTGATAATTTACTCATCCTGCAAAAACTAAAAGGCGATGCGCTGCAGGAATTTCTTGACCTCACCGCGGCAAAAGGCGGATGGCCGGTAGCGGGTATCCGCATGCAGATCAAAGACAAGAAAGCGGTGAATGTAATGATTGGCGGAAAGCCGCTTGACCGGAATGCTGTTTATACAACCGTTAATTCCGATTTCCTGGCAAACGGTGGTGACAATGCGGATATGCTCCGGAATGTACCGCAGATCGCCAATGGTTATCTCATGCGGGATGCCATCTTCGATTATATCAAAAAATTAAAAGGGCAGGGTAAAAATATCAGTGCCGTAATTGAAAACAGGGTTAGCAATGCTCAATAGAAAAAGATTCATCAGGCAGGCGGCCCTGTCGGCCGGGGCCGTATTGGCAGGGCCTTCCGTTATGGAGGCGGCAGAATACCTGAGCCCCCTGAAACTGACCATTTTACACACCAATGATACCCATAGCCGGCTGGAGCCATTCCCCATGGACGGGGGCCGAAACCAGGGACTGGGCGGGATCGCCGGGAGGGCGGAACTGATCCATAAAATACGTTCGGAAGAAGAGCATGTACTTTTGCTGGATGCCGGTGATATTTTCCAGGGCACACCTTATTTCAATATCTATAAAGGTGAACCGGAAATAAAGGCCATGTCGGCGATGCGGTATGATGCCTGCACGATCGGTAACCACGATTTTGATGCGGGTATGGAAAACCTGGCAACGCAACTAACGCGGCATGCGAATTTTCCGATGCTGGTCTGCAATTATGATTTCACCGGCACGCCGATGGAACAAAAAACACAGCCGTATAAAATTTTCAAAAAAGGAAAATTAAAGATCGGCGTGTTTGGTGTGAGCATTGAAGGCCGGGGTTTGATACCGGACGGTTTGTTTGGCACCACGAAATACCTGGATCCGTTGCAACGTGCAAATGAAACAGCCGGTCAGTTAAAACGAATTGAAAATTGTGACATGATCATTTGTTTGTCGCACCTCGGCAACAAATACCAGGACAATAAAGTGAGTGATGAAGTGCTGGCAAAAGAAACAGAGAATATTGACCTGATCGTGGGTGGTCACACACATACTTTCCTGGACAACCCGCTGCTGTATAAGAACA
>JBGATE010000287.1:0-2939 GCA_044229375.1 Chitinophagaceae bacterium | reverse complement strand
GTAACGACCGCAGCCGGCGCCAACGATCGCCGACGTTTTCTCAACGACCGCCGACGGGGTCTATGACCGACGGGGTCTATGACCGCCGTCGGGGTCGTCGTAGACCCCGTCCGCGGGAGGGTTTACGTCTTCGTAACGACCGCAGTCGGCGCCAACGATCGCCGACGTTTTCTCAACGACCGCCGACGGGGTCTATGACCGCCGTCGGGGTCGGGGTCTCAGAGGGGATGAATAACATAGGTCACCACCCCCCACACCGAAAAATTGCTGAACTCCGCCAGGTTGATATTCTTGAACCGCGGGTTCTCGGGAATAAGAAAGGCCGATGAAAAATTCTTATGGAACCGGCGCACCAGCAGCTCGCCGTTGAGGATCGCCACGATCACTTTCCCGTTCACCAGTTTTACCGAACGGTCCACGATCAGTATGTCACCGTCAAAGATGCCGGCCTCTTTCATGGCATCGCCTTTCATGCGAAAAAAGAAAGTGGCCGGTTTGTTCCGGACCAGTTGCTCGTTCAGGTCGATGCCCCGTTCCATGTAATCGTCCGCCGCGGCACCGAACCCGGTGGCATTGGCCGTTTTCACTTCCTGCTGCGTGAACTGTTTCGAGCCTTTATAGGCCGCCCCGAAGAATTCGTCCTCCTCCATAAAATATTTTTTACCTCGCCGCTAACCCCTCTCCAAAGGGGAGGAGGACAGCAGCGTCATTATGAATAAATTTTTTCCTGTATAAAGGTGGTAAAATAATTTGGTAAAACTAAATAATTTAGTAAATTAGTACTAAGAAAATGGGGAATTATTTTTTGAGATATTAAATGGGTGGAAATGAAAACGATCGTGAACACGATCCCGGGCTACCGGGTGGGTGAATATTTATTGGTGATCGGTCCGCATGAGGAATTGCGGAACCGGATCACAAAAGCAAGGGAGGAGTTTGCTGCCGCGTATAAAACCGAACCGTCGCGCCGCGGCAATCCCTGGATCAGCCTGGTCAGTTTTACACAGTACGCGATGATGGAAGAGAAGATCATCCACCGAATGCGGACGGTGGCGATGGGTTTTCCGCCCTTTAAAGTGGAGCTAAAGGATTTTGGCAGCTTCCCATCGCATACGATCTATATTAATGTCACCAGCAAACTGCCCTTGCAAAACCTGGTGAAAGCGATCCGATGCGAGGGGCAGCGGCTGATGAAACTGAATGAGGACCATAAACCGCATTTCATCCTGGAGCCGCATGTTACAATCGCCGCCAAATTAAAACCCTGGCAATATGAAAAGGGCTGGCTGGAATACAGTAACAGGCATTTTTCCGGGCGTTTCATTGCGGGCGGGATGACCCTGTTGAAAAGAATGGAAGGCGAGGGCAGGTATCATGTAGCAGAGCGGTTTGAATTTCAGAACATGCCGGTGAGTACAAAACAGGGGGAACTTTTTTAGATGAATATTAGCTACGGAGATACGAAGACACAAAGTCACAAAGGGAAAATCACCAGGAAAAAAAATTACAACTCCGTGCCTCCGTGTCTTGGTGTCTCCGTGGTTCAAACAAAAAGCCAATCACTATAATTGTATGTCTCAAGAATTAAAGCAGGATCAGTTCAAAGTGAAGCCAAAGCACAAAGAAGATGCAGTTAATGCCGGTGGAGTAGAATCCAATAGTGAAAAATACCTGGCCGGCCGTGGCGCCCAGTTCAATACAAAAAACCGGTTCCACAAAAACGAAGCAACCAGAGAGCATATCGAAGGCATTGACGATTGGGAAGACGGCAACACTCCAACCTCATACCTGGAACAGCAATCAAAGACCATCGTCAACAAGGTGGAAAGCCCCGATGTGGGGATGCTATACAGCATGAACCCCTACGCCGGCTGCGAGCATGGTTGTATTTATTGCTATGCACGTAATGTGCATGAGTACTGGGGCTATAGCGCCGGACTTGATTTTGAAAGAAAGATCATCGTCAAAAAGAACGCCCCGCAATTGCTGCGGAAATTTTTGATGCATAAGAACTGGGATGCTACCCCCATCATGCTCAGCGGCAATACCGATTGTTACCAGCCGGCGGAACAGCAGTACCGGCTCACGAGGGGGCTGCTGGAAGTTTGCAATGAATTCAACCAGCCCGTAGGCATTCTTACCAAGAATTCATGGATACTGAAAGACAAGGATATTTTGCAGGAGATGGCGAAAAAACGGATCGTATCCGCGATGGTCTCCATCACCTCGTTCAATGAAGATCTTCGCAGGGTGATGGAGCCCCGCACGACCACCGCCAGACAAAAACTAAAAGTGATCCATGAACTCAGCAGCGCCGGCGTGCGCATGGGTATCATGATGGGACCCATGATACCCGGGCTGAATGAACACGAGATGCAGCGTATCATGAAAGCCGCGGGGGATAACGGAGCTACGTTTACGGCCTATACATTTATCCGCCTGAACGGCGCTATAAAATTATTGTTCCATGACTGGCTGCATAAAAATTTCCCCGACCGGGCCGGAAAGATCTGGCACCTGATTGAACAAAGCCATGCCGGAAAGGTCAATGATTCACGCTGGAGCGTTAGAATGAGGGGTGAAGGCAGTATTGCAGAAATGGTGGCCCAGCAATATAAAAAATATGGGAAACTCTATGGGATGAACGCGGAAGAGTGGAGCCTGGACCGGACTATATTCAGGAGACCAGGACAGCAGGGGAGGTTGTTTTGAAAGCCCGGCACTCCGGCCCCTAAATCCCCCGCATGGGGGACTTGGGGTCGGCCCCCCTGCCCCCCGCATGGGGGGTTCTGGGTCGTTTATAATTTGGAAATCACTATTGGTTTCGAAGAAGCACTACGCAAATGGAGAGCCTGATAAATTATAAATTTCCGGAGTCCCTTTTAATTTCTTATTTCTAATTTTTTTGGAGCTTGGAATTTGGAGCTTATTTGGATCTT
>JBGATE010000286.1:0-2981 GCA_044229375.1 Chitinophagaceae bacterium | reverse complement strand
ATGATGTTTGGTGCCCAGTCCCTTGCAAACAGGACAGGCACCATAAGGTGAGTTGAATGAAAATGCGTTCGGTGAAGGCTCTTCATAACTGATACCGGTGTCCTCGCACATCAGCATCTTTGAATACTGTGCCAGTTCACCCGTTTCCTCCCCAAAAGAAAGGGTTTGTGAAGCCGGTACTTTCCCACCCGTTTTCCCTTCCAATGCTTTCAAACCCCTTGCCTTCGGAGAAGGGTTTGTGGAAAGATCCACCAAAATGAACATCAGGTCCTTCCCCAATTTCAACGTTTGCTGTACGCTCTGGCTGAGTCTTGCTTTAAGTTCAGGGGTCACCTGCATCCGGTCCACCACCAGTTCAATATCGTGGATCACATAGCGGTCCACCTGCATTTTGGGGACCAGGTCCTTTATTTCACCATCGATCCTCACTTTTAAATATCCTTTCTTCCGCACTTCTTCAAATAACTCCCGGTAATGACCCTTACGGCCACGCACGAGGGGTGCAAGTAACGCGATCTTTTTCCCTTTGAATCGTTTAAAGATATTCTCCACGATCTCTTCCTCACTCCACTTCACCATTGGTTTGCGTGTATTGTAGGAATAGGCTTCCCCGATACGGGCAAAGAGCAATCGAAGGAAATCATAGATCTCGGTGACCGTACCTACCGTGGAACGGGGGTTCTTATTCGTTGTCTTTTGTTCAATGGAAATGACCGGTGAAAGCCCGGTGATCTTGTCCACATCCGGTCTTTCCATATCGCCGATGAACTGGCGGGCGTAGGCACCGAATGTTTCCATGTATCGCCATTGTCCTTCGGAATAAATCGTGTCAAAAGCCAGCGAGGACTTACCGCTCCCGCTGATACCGGTGATCACCACCAGTTTGTTCCTGGGAATGGAAATATCGATATTCTTAAGGTTGTGCACCCTTGCCCCAAACACTTCGATCGTATCCGTGCCGGGGGTCAGGGTCCCGTTCTCTTTATTTCCGTTTGATGACATCTGTTAACCAGCGAAGATACTGATTCAATGCTTTTTAACCGGGAATACCAGCATATTAAGATCCTTGTGGAGGAAGAAACTTCTCGTGGATGTCTCTCTGTTCAACAAAGCGAATTTTTCCAAGTTATCCACAAAGCTTTATTCTGGCACAGTATTTTGAGTTGTTGCCCGGAGTACCAATTCAATCATTAAAATTAATTTATATGAAAAAGACCGTGAGTATCATGGGTGGCATCGTATTGTCTTTTATCGGCTTACCGGCCGTTGCGCAACAGACCTGGGAAACGCAAAAAAATCCAACCGTAGATTCAATCACGGCCAAATACAAGGATAAGCTTGTAACGGCCCCGGTCGCTCCTACACAGGATAAGATATTTCCGGTGATCGGTCAGTATGAATCGGCCACCAATCCCGAGACAGCTTCTGTTACCGTTTCACTGGATGCGCAAAACAAGGGAATGATCTGGATCGAAGGATTACCACAGGGAAGGGTAAAGGGATTGCTCACAAAATCCCCGGCCACGTATAAGATACCCGCACAGAAAAATGCAGAAGGTAAGGATGTTTCCGAAGGCACACTGATCTACGATAAAGAGCTGAACACGTTAAGTATCTGTATCGGCAAAAATTATATTTCCGAAAACCCGGCTTCTGTCTTCGCTGAACCGGCTATCCATGAACAAGCCGCCGCACCCGTTAAAACAACAAAATCCAAAAAAGTAACGGCACCCAAGGCCTGGGTTTACACAGGAACAAAAATTGTAATCGACACAGCTGTAAAATGACTTCATAACAGGGACGGTTCATCCAGTTAGGGCTGCCGGTTGGCGGCCCTTACTTTTATGGCGGATTTACCCCGTCAATCCCGGGGCTGACCGAAATCATCCGGGCTGAACCCCGAAATCATGCCCATCCTCAAGGGGATAAGATTATTTAGTAAGGAATTAAACCGTTTACCAGGTCATCTATTCTGCAAATTAACAAGGAATGGGCATCGCAAAACAGGGAACTGTTCAGGGAAAATATTCCGCAGAGCGGGAAAGGATGTTGTTTTCGCTTGCCTATCCTTCCAGCCGAAAGCAATATGAACAGGCATACGAAGGATTAAGCTGCCATCTGCAGTCTGCCGCTAAACCGCCATTTAAAAAAACAACCGGCGAAGGGTCCATTATCACCGGCTCCTTTAGTTTTGATATCGCGAAATGGCTGGTTCAAAATTTCCGGGATCATGCAGAAATAGAAAGCAGCGCGGCGGATGCTGAATCCATCCGGCAATTCTTTCGCGCGATCCTGCCGCGAACAGAATTCGAAAATATTTCTGCCGGTGAACTTTCCCTGATAAAAAGGATCCGGCTACTAAAAGGAAATGCACAGGGCACCGGGCTGGAATGGCTGATCCTTCACCTGGATGCCTTGCCCCTGCCCAACCGGATCAAAGAAACCATCTTTCATAGCCTGCAGCTTTATATACACTGGAAGATCACCCCCGGACTATTCTCCCGGTTATTTTTACCCCCGGCTGCAAATGTCCCGTTCCTGCACAGGCGCATCCTTCGAAAACCGGTACTCCAAAATTGGGTCACAAAAAAACTTCCTCAACCAAAATCCATCCCTTTTGCAAAAAGAATGCAACTGATAGCAACGGCTCGTACCACGCTTGCCCTTTTATACCGCGAAACAGAACCCTTTACCTATGCCGATCCCGCTGCCATCACCTGTTTTGAACTGGAACGTGGATTGAGCATTGTGTTGTACGGGATGGATCCCGAAAGAAGACTATCCATTGAATCCTATATCGGTTACCTGGCTTTCAAGAATGGCGTTCCGGTGGCCTATGGTGGCGGATGGATCTTCGGCAGCCGCTGCCAGTTCGGGATCAATATCCTCCCGGCATTTCGCGGCGGCGAATCCGCCCTCATTTTTTACCAGTTGCTGAGAGTGTACCGGCAATATTTCCATGCAAAAAGATTTGTAGTCAA
>JBGATE010000285.1:0-3036 GCA_044229375.1 Chitinophagaceae bacterium | reverse complement strand
CCATGCCTGGAGCACCGAGTTTGCCTCTTTTACCGGGGATGCCAGGGCCCTGTCTGAAACGGATAAGCAACTGACCGAACGCAGGCGCGACTTCCCGCCTTCTGAAAGGGAGATCATGGATCACCTGCTGGAAAAGGTCAGTAACGATGCTTTGTGGATGATCAGGAACCAGTTCAACCGTTATTGATACAACCTTACATGCATACTAAAAGGACATGGAAACATGTCCTTTTTTCTTTTCATCTTTGCGCCCGTCTCCGTTCACCAATCCGGCAGGTTGTTACATGAAAAAACAGTGGCTGAAAAAAGGGTGGAAATGGTTCAGGATCGCCGCAGTGATCTATATCCTGCTTGGCGTGGCCCTGTTTTTCCTGCAGGAACTATTCATCTTTCATCCGAAAAAACTTCCGGCTGACTACCAGTATTCGTTTTCCATACCTTTCCGGCAGATCGACCTTGCCATTACCGATGAGAAGAACCTGAGCATCGTGCAGTTCACGGTGCCCGATTCCACCCGCAGGGGTATCGTGCTTTACTTTCACGGCAACAGGAAGAACATCAACCGCTATGCGGAATATGCGCTGAATTTCACCCGCCATGGATATGAAGTTTGGATGATGGATTACCCCGGTTACGGCAAATCAACCGGCAAAAGATCTGAAAAGATCATATATGAAGATGCGCTGACCCTTTATAAAATGGCGATAGGAAAGGTATCCGCCGAACATATCATCCTTTACGGTAAATCACTGGGAACCGGCATCGCCGCGCAACTGGCTTCTGTGCGGGACTGCAAAAGACTGATCCTGGAAACACCCTATTACAGTATGGACGCGCTGGCAAAACACTATTTCTTTATTTACCCTGTGATACCCATGTCCAAATATGCGTTTCCCACTTTCCGGCATTTTGAATATATCAAAGCACCCGTTACCATCTTTCACGGCACCCGTGACCAGGTGATCCCTTACAAACAGGCAAAGTGGCTCGCTGCGCTGAAACCAGGTACCGAACTGGTCACTATTGAGAAGGGAAAACATAATAACCTTCCTGATTTTGAAGCATTTCGGCGAAAACTGGACTCTTTGCTCCAGGTTCCGTAAAATACCTCAAAAGTGGTATTGCTGTAACCAGCTGTTCCCTCTATTTTTATAGGATGAAACACCTTATCTTCCTGTGCCTGCTGGGTAGCAGTATTTCACTCATTGCCCAGCAACCGCTCAGCTACCCGCAACTGCTGGAGAGCACCAGGGAGATCGATCTGTCGGACAGCCTCCGGTTCGACACCAGTCCTGAAGAAGTGACCGCCATTGACAGTAGCTCGGTAATAAAATGGTTCGGACAGGTTTTACCAACCAATGCTGCCAATAAATTCAAGAACCGGGTTTTTTCACTGGTCGGTAAAATTACTAAGAACAACAATTTTGACCTGCTGGTGTTGCTGGAAGAAAAAAGCCGGAAGGACAGTACCTCCACCCAGGTCGTTTATATTATATCCTGTAAAAAGTCCGGCGATTATATCGCTTCACTGAAAGCGGCAGTTGGCGGCACCAAGAGAAGAACCGCCTATAATATCTCCTCCTGTCTTTATAAGGATTATAAGATCATCCAGGATTCCCGCATCACCATCAACGAAAAGCCCTATAATGATATGGCCTGGTACAAGATCAATTCCGGGGGCCGGTTCGTCAGCCAGCCGAAATTTGAATAATTAATCGGATAAGGTCACAGCCTGGTTCCCCACTTTCAGCTGGTGCCGCACTCCCACTTTCAGCGCATAGTTCCTGTCGGTATGACTGACCGGGAAATCAAAACAAACGGGATAATCATATTCTTTCACTTTATCCCATATGATCTCATATGCCGTTTGCCCGAATGGCCGCTCGTTATCCTTTGTTTCCGTAAAACCGCCAACGATCAGCCCGGCGAGTTTTGACAATTTGCCGTTCCTCTTAAGCTGGTAAAGCATCCGGTCGATATTATAAAGGTATTCGCCCACGTCCTCAATGAAAAGTATGCGTCCTTTTGTTTTTATATCGGACCCGGTACCGCAGAGATGGGCGAGCAGGGCCAGGTTTCCGCCTACGAGTTCGCCATCGGCAACTCCCTTGCGGTTGAACGCATGCGGGTCGCAATGGTAGTTCACTTTATTTCCCTCCAGTGCATTTTTCAGGGAAAGGACAAACTCATTATTTTCCCCGCCGTCATTGAAAGCTCCTGCCATGGGCGAATGCAACGAGGCGATCCCGTAGTTGGAATACAAATGGGAATGCAGAATAGTGATATCGCTGTAACCGATGATCCATTTGGGATGCTTCCTGATTTTTTTAAACCGGGTATCCTCTATGATCCGGCCGGTACCGTAACCACCCCTGGCACATAGTATGGCCTTTACATCCCCGTCATCCAGCATCTGCTGGAGATCCGCGAGTCTTTCCTCATCCGTTCCGGAGAAATAGGTTTGTGATTCACCCCCCACGGTTTTGCCTGTTTTTACCGCATAACCCCATTCCCCGAGCACGCGGATACAGGTTTGCGCTTTCTCCGCGGGCATATACCCGGCCGGGCAAATGAGTCCGATGGTATCACCTTTTTTCAAATACGGAGGAATGGTTATCATACACCTGGTTTGCCGCAAAGTACAAACTGCAGGATTAATAACAAAGAACCTGTAGCAGGACCGGTTTCAGGGTTTCCCCGGAGCAGCAACGCTTGCAAAAAGCCGGGGTATCTGCCCTGTACACTTTGCGTTGTTAAGGGAAATATTACCCTGCGGTATTTATTCAATAAATATTTTTTGATACATTTCCTTTTGCCTGTCGTTCGCTTTTTTATCCGGCGACACATACACTTCTTCAATGACCGTGATGCAATCCAGACCCATTTTTTTAAAGTGAGGCTTCAGGTCGAGGAATTCTTTCCCGGTAACAAACCGGTCAAAAAAGGGTTGCAGGTCCTTTCCGGTGAGGTGGTTGACCAGGAGGATAATGTCATCAAGTGAATACGGTTTTCCTGTTTTTCCAAATTCTCTGAACA
>JBGATE010000284.1:0-3053 GCA_044229375.1 Chitinophagaceae bacterium | reverse complement strand
CTCTTCCGCCTCTGTGTATTTTCCCATTTGCTGGTACAGGAGGGCGAGATTAGAAAAGAATTTAAGGTGGTTCCTGGCCTTGCTCACTTCCAGCTTGCCGGCCAGCTGGAGCGCCTGTTTCAATAACCCAACGGCCTGTTCATAGCGGCCCATCGACTGGTAAAGGATGGCCTGGTTATTCAGCAGGATGGCATAGGGCATTGCATCTTTCTAGTTATTGGCCTCGATCACATTCAATGCCAATGCAAATTCCTTTTCCGATTCATTGTATTGTCCAAGGATATAGTGAAGAACCGCATAATTGTTTAAGGAAGCCGCGACAGCCATATTGGTTTTGCCAAGGTTCGCTTCGCGCATCTCCAGTGCCTTTGACGTGAATTTCTCAGCCTGGGAGAAACGGCCCATTGAAGTATAGAGCAGCCCCTGGCTGGCGATCGATTTCAAATAACTAAGATCGCTTGTCATGGATGCTTTTTCAAAATAGAACTGTGCAGTGCTCAGGCGCTTGGCGGCATACACATAGCGGCCCGTTGCATAGGCCGATTGTCCGAAGTGAAGGTTGAGCCGGGCATTTTCTTCATCACTCATGTCCTGGTCCCTATACAAAGAATTGGCAATGGCTCCGAGCCGCATAAATTTCGCGCCGGCTTCATTCCTGCCTTTACCACCAAAGAGACCGGAGTTATCACTCAGGAGCATGGCATAATCGATATCCGTGGAATCAAACTCAGATTTAAAGTCATCCAGTTCCTTATAGGCCGCCTGCCGGGCCTTGTTTTTGGCGTCGTATTTGGCCTGGTTGGCCTCGCTTTTTGCTTTTCCCGTTATCCGGTCTTTGACCTTGTTGAGGATCTGTGCAGAAGAGGATAGGGACGACAGGAATAGCGCCGCCAACAGTAGAATTTTCATGTCTTCATTTTTGGTTAAGGATAGGTAAATACCCGGTCTAAGGTACTGCAATATTTCCTTATATCCCATCCTGCGGCAACTCATCCGCCGGTGGAATCACTGGTAACAATCACCAGGAGACGCTTTGTTTTACAATGTAGTTTGCTGCTTTAAATATATTTTATGAGAATACTGATCGCTTACCTGGCTGTCATCCTTAACACAGGTGCGGCTCTTAGCCAGATCCCCCTCACCGTATTGCCCAGCGGCGGGAACAAGAAGGCCTCCGTGACCGAGCGGATCGGTCTCACCGATGTTACCATCCAATACGACCGGCCCGGTGTGAAAGGCCGTGAGGGAAAGATCTGGGGACAACTGGTACATACCGGGTATACGGACCAGGGTTTTGGTACCGCGAAAGCCGCACCCTGGCGGGCGGGCGCCAACGAGAATACTGTCTTTACCTTTTCCACCGATGTAAAGATCGAAGGACAAAACCTGCCGGCGGGGAGATACGGATTTTTCATCGCTTACGATCCCAATGAGTGCACCCTGATCTTTTCAAAGAACCATACTTCCTGGGGAAGTTATTTCTATAATGAACAGGAAGATGCGTTACGCGTGAAAGTTAAACCCCGCCCCCTTGACAAAAGCGTGGAATGGCTCAAATATGAATTCAGCGACCAGGGAGAGAACAACGCAACGGTTAGTTTGCAATGGGAAAAACTATCCATCCCTTTTAAAGTTGAAGTGGACTATATAAAGGAGCAACTGGCATCCTTCCGCCGGGAATTGCGGACGGAAAAAGGATTTCTCTGGCAAAGCTGGGACCAGGCGGCACAATGGTGCCTGCAGCGGAATGTGAACCTGGATGAAGCTTTGCTATGGTCGGATTCTGCTTCCGGTAATTTCGGCGGCAACAAGAGCTTCCAGGCCCTGAGCACGCGGGCACAGATACTAAATAAACTGGGACGCAGCCAGGAAGCCGGTGCTGTTATGAAGGAAGCCCTTCCCTTTGCCGGCATGAACGAGATCCACCAATACGGAAGACAATTACTGATACTTAAAAATTATAAGGAAGCGCTGGATGTGTTCCAATTGAACTATGAAAAGAACCCGGGAAATTTCACCACTATTGTGGGCATGACGAGAGGTTATTCCGCAGTGGGTGATTTTAAAAATGCGCTGAAGTTTGCCAATATGGCTTTACCGCTGGCACCGGACACCAATAATAAGAACAGCATACTCGGTATGATCGATAAATTAAAGGCCGGCAAGGATGTGAACCAGTGATCAGTTGCAACCGCCGAGTATCTCACACAATTTTGTGCGTAGGTCCGGGCCCCGGAGATTACGGGCCACGATCTTTCCGTTCGGGTCAACCAGGATATTGAGGGGGATCCCTTCCACATTGTATAATTTGGCAGCGGCATTCTCCCACCATTTCAGGTCGCTTACATGCGTCCAGGTAAGATTGTCTGTCCGGATGGCCTCCAGCCATTTTTCCCTGTTCCCGGGCCGGTCAAGTGAAACGCCCAGCACCGTGAAATTCCGGTCCTTGAAATAATTGTAATTCTCAACCACATTCGGGTTCTCCGAACGGCAGGGACCACACCAGCTTGCCCAGAAATCGACCAGTACATATTTTCCCCTGAAAGAGGATAATGCAACAGGGGTCCCTGTTGTATCCGGCTGGGTGAAATCCAGCGCCATGGTACCCACGGCTCCAATTTTACTTTTGGCAATAAAGCCGCTGAGTTGTTTTCCTGTTTCTGAGTTCCGGATCTTTTCATCCAGCCTGCCAAACCTGTTCTCCAGCGTCGTAATGTCTTCATTGAACCGGTACGTAACGTTCAACGCAAAAGCGGTAACAAATGAAGCCGGTTTATCCGTTACAAATTTGTCGATCGCGGTTTGCATTTGCTGCTGCATTGTGGTGTAAATACCCATTAGCGAGTCACGCTTTGTGCCCGGCTCTGTGGCATTGATCGTTCCAGCCTGCGTATTCAGTTGCTGGGCGATCGGCATAAAAACAGCGACAAAATCAGTAAAATCCTTGTGCGATTTCGAACCGGATATCTCATACTTTCCCGGCTGCGCTTTATTTCCTTTTACGGTAATAACGGCATTCTCCACATAAACCTCAACTGCCGTCGGGACATTCT
>JBGATE010000283.1:0-3083 GCA_044229375.1 Chitinophagaceae bacterium | reverse complement strand
ATTGTTACAGGCCACAAAAAAGACCACACTGAAAACGGCTGAAGTGAGCAGTGAGAAAAATTCTTTTTGCATATTTTATTTGTTTACGTATTAACACAGTGACATGTAAAAAAGTTTGGTGCGGAGCAGAAATCTGCTGATCTTATTTGATTTGTTTACTCTTTCTTCCGTATTGCTCCGGGTGATTGATTAAACAGAAACATCTTGCCGGCGCGCGTATCTTTACCGAAATATTAATTATGGCAGGAAAGATTGCGATCATCGGTGGGGGCAACCTTGGGAAAGCAGTTGCCGAGGGACTTTTAAAAAGCAAATTCAGCAAAGCGGAGGAGTTGATTATTACAAGGAGAAATGTTTCCGATTTGAAGCCGCTCATGGATAAAGGCATATTCGTTACAACAGATAACGCGGCGGCCGTACGAAAAAGCGAGGTGATCCTGCTGGCAGTAAAGCCGTACCAGGTAAGCGAAGTGCTAACCGGGATCAAAAAAGAAATGACATCCGGCAAACTGCTGGTTTCCCTGGTCACGGGTGTGAGCACAGAAGACATCCTGTCGATCCTTGGTAAAAAGGTCCCGGTTTGCAGGGCTATGCCCAACACGGCCATTGCCATCCGGGAAAGCATGACCTGTATCAGCATTCAAAAGATCAGTGCTGATCATACAGCGTATGTGCATGCGCTGTTCAGTAAACTCGGCAAAGTAGTGACCATTGACGAAAAACTGATGGAAGCTTCCACGATCCTTGGCGCCTGCGGAACGGCCTATGCCATGCGCTATATCCGCGCCAGCATACAGGGCGGGATCGAAATAGGGTTTGATGCGGCCACCGCCTCCCTTATATCAGCACAAACAGTAAAAGGAGCCGCGGAACTTTTATTGCAGAAAGGCGCACACCCGGAACAGGAGATCGACAAAGTGACCACGCCGATGGGATGTACCATTGCCGGTTTGAATGAAATGGAACACCAGGGTTTCAGTTCTTCCCTGATCAAAGGGATTGTGACCAGTTACAGGAAAATAGCAAAACCATAGATTTTTTTTATGCAACGGGAGGACCAGCGGGTTATCATTTTTCTTTATACACCATCCCGTCTTTCATCACAAATACAACCCTGCCGAATACCCGGGGGTCACTCAGCGGGTCACCATCCACGGCAACAATATCTGCCAGTTTACCCGTTTCAATACTGCCAAGCCGTTCTTTTTCGCCCAGGAGTTCTGCCGCATTGATGGTGGCGGCCTTGATGGCGGCCATAGGAGGCATACCTGCTTCGACCAGGTAAACAAATTCAAGCCAGTTCTTGCCATGCTGGTAAACTCCGGCATCGGTGCCAAAGGCGATCTTCACGCCGGCCTTATACGCTTTTGCTAAGGTGGCCTTGATCCTTGGTCCGATCTCAAGTGCTTTGGGTGTGACCAGTTCGGGATAATATCCGGGCTTTTTTGCGGAGTCTGCTACAGAAGATCCCGCTGTCAGGGTAGGCACATACCAGGTGCCATACTGCTTAAAAAGGGCAATGACTTCATCATCCATCATGGTGCCATGTTCAATTGAATTCACCCCGGCCCGTATGGCCCTTTTCATTCCTTCCGCGCCGTGTGCATGCACCGCAACCCTGAACCCGTAATCCCGGGCCGTTTCCACGATCGCTTTAATTTCCTCTTCCGTGAATTGCGGGTTACTGGAGCTTTTCGCCACACTCAACACACCGCCGGTAGCCGTGATCTTTATCAGGTCGCTGCCTTCTTTATAGCGCTGGCGTACAGCCTGCCTGCATTCATCTGCGCCGTTGGCCACTCCCTGCACGGGACCCGGGTCACCCATCAGGTCCCTCCGGTATCCATTTGTAGGGTCGGCATGTCCCCCGGTTGTGGCGATGGACCTTCCGCTGGTGAACACCCGGGGACCCTTGATGAGTCCTTTATTGATCGCATTGCGCAGCGAGATATTAACACCGCTTCCTCCAAGATCACGTACCGTGGTAAAACCGGCCAGGAGGGTCACTTCTGAGAATCTCACCGACTGGAATGCGTAATCCGCGGGGTTATAGGTAAAGGTTTCCATGTAGCGGTTGGGATTGGTTTCCTGTTCCATATGGACATGCATATCGATCCATCCCGGGGTGACGGTATTTGATTTAAGGTCGATGGCCTTTTCCCCGGCTCCGGGTCTTGAATAGCCATTTTCAACGGCAAGGATCCTGTTCTTCTCTATCACAATGGTCATGTTTTTACGGGGCAGGTCCCCGATCCCGTCGATCAGTGTGCCGCACCATATATAGGTTTTTTGAGCGCTGATATTGAGGGAGATCAAGAGAAGTAAGTGGATGAGCAGGGTGCTTTTCATGAATGATTCGTTTCGTACTAAAATACCGGCTTTTTTCCACAAGTTCCGAAGTGAATTTTTTCCACCCCGGAAATTTCATTTACCTTTACATGACCTCACGGAATTTTATTGTTCTCACTTCCGCTGGTCATTCGGACTGGGTTTCTAATCAGCTTTTTTACAGGTATCGATCTAAACAAATTACCATTTGTATGGCCAAGTATATTTTTGTTACCGGTGGCGTTACCTCTTCATTGGGTAAAGGCATCATTGCCGCCTCACTGGCAAAACTGCTGCAGGCGCGGGGTTTGCGTGTCACGATCCAGAAATTCGACCCTTATATCAATGTCGACCCCGGTACGCTTAACCCTTACGAACATGGCGAATGTTTTGTTACGGAAGACGGAGCCGAAACAGATCTGGATCTTGGTCACTATGAACGTTTCCTGAATATTTACACTTCTCAATCGAACAATGTCACCACGGGACGGATCTACCAGACCGTGATCAATAAAGAACGCGAAGGCGCCTACCTCGGCAAAACAGTGCAGGTGGTACCCCATATCACCGATGAAATCAAAAGAAGGATGCAATTGCTGGGACAAACCGGCGAATATGATATCATTATTACCGAGATCGGGGGTACCGTGGGTGATATTGAAAGTTTGCCTTTTGTGGAGGCCGTGCGCCAGTTACAGTGGGAACTGCCGGAAGAGGATTCCGTGGTGGTACATCTCACCCTGATCCCCTACCTC
>JBGATE010000282.1:0-3106 GCA_044229375.1 Chitinophagaceae bacterium | reverse complement strand
TGTGGCGAGAAAGGATTGGGGGTGGAAGGAAGAGTATGATCTTCCGGGGATGGTGGGGGATATGCTGTTGAATGTTGGATGTTAGATGTTGGATGTTGGATGCTGGCTTGCCCGCCGAAGCTTAAGCGTAGGCGGGGTGAATATGACTCCGCTATTCGGGGCTAACTACAAAATACATTTTGCGTGATTTATGATGAAATGTTCAATGCTCAATGTTCAATGCTCAATTTTCAATTTAACCTTGCCAATGTAGAAAAACTTCGGACTTTGTAGTTTTGACTCCCGCCTTCGCAATGCTACGGCGGGCAGGGCCGACTGCAAAGCTGTAAGGCTGCGCGGCTGCTGACTGCCGGCTGCTGGCTGCAAGGCTGCAAGACTGCCCGATTAATCTACAATCCCGTTCTTCACCGCAAACATCACCAGCCCCGCAGAATTGCGTACGCCTACTTTTTCGATCAGTCGCTGGCGGATGCCTTCCACGGAGCGGGGACTTAAGAAGATCTCTTTGGCAATTTCGGCCGCCGTTTTTTCCTCGCAGATCAGTTTCAGCACTTCCATTTCCCTTTCGGTAAGATCCACGTTCTGGTTGAATGAGGGTTTGAAATTATTCTTCAGCACCAGTTTTTTCAGGAGGGCCTTGTTCACCAGGTCGTTGAAATAATAACCGTTCTCGTGTACGGCATAGATGGAACGGCGGATCTCATCGGGTTCCGCGTTCTTGAGCAAATATCCGTTGGCGCCATTCTCCATCAGGTGGATGATGAATTTGTCGTCTTCATACATGCTGACCACCAGCACTTTTACAGAGGGATATTTTTTTCGCACTTCCCTGGTGGCCTCCATGCCGTCCAGGATGGGCATTTTGAGGTCCATGAGGATCACGTCCGGGGTTTCTGTTTCCAGTGCCTTCAGCAGGTCCTCGCCGTTGTCAGCTTCCATCATCACCAGTAAATCGTCGTCGGAAGAAAGTCCCACTTTCAGGCCTTCCCGGAATATTTTATAATCGTCTGCGATAGCTATTTTTATCTTGCTCATGCTTCAGCATTGGTTTTGACCGGTACATGAATATTGATTCGGTATCCTTCGTCACCGGAGGTGAAATGGATCGTTCCCTTCAGCAATATAATCCTGTTCTGGATATTCTTCAAGCCCAATCCTTCCTTCTGGAAACGTAATTCTTCAAACTGCTCCTGTGTCAGCCCGTTCCCGTTGTGGAAGATCACCAGGTCCAGTTCTTTCTCATGCAGCACGGAACTGATGAGGAATTCGCTGGCGTTCGCGTATTTCAGGATATTGTTCACCAGTTCCTGCACGATCCGGTACATGCTGATATCGTCATCGGCATTCAGGGTCCTGTAATTATCGTCCAGCGCCGTGCTGGCGTGAATGATGGTTCCCTGGGTGATCTTTTTCAGGAAGTGGCGGATGGCTTCGTTGAGGCCGAATTCCTTCAGGATATTCGAATGGAGGTTATGCGAGATCCCGCGAACTTTCTGGATCACTTCATTGAGCAGTTCCCTTCCTTTCTCATGCAGTTTCTGATCCTTCTCATCCAGCAGTTCGGATTTGATGCCCAGCAGGTGCAGTTTGGCGGAGGAGAGGATCGCGCCCACTTCATCATGCAGGGTTTCGGCGATCCGGTGACGTTCCAGTTCTTCGCTGCGGACCGCCGCTTCGATCAGTTGGTTCTGCTGCTGTTCACGGAGCTTCTGCAGGTCCATCCGGTGCTGGTCTTTTTTCCGCTGGTTAAAAATAACGGCCAGCAGGATACTCACCACCATCAGCAGCATTACGGCAATGCCCAGGATCACGAGAATGGTAATGTTATTTGACATGATACTGTTTGAAAGTGACCGCGATGCCGATAAAAAGGAAGAGGTAAACGATATTATGGAAATCCCAGATGTCCACGGCGAAATTCAGGTCCGCCTGGGTGAGGTACATATAGAAAAGGAAAATAAAGAAACTCGCCGCTACATAAAAAGTAAGACCGGTCACGATCCAGATCCCGGGCTGCTTTTTCAGCGGGGTTGTCTTGTCTTCCAGCGTCAGGAAAATATAGTACTGGAGGCAGTAAAAAAGTAGGATCGCGGCCTCGGTGGCCAGCAACCGGTTGCTGAACATGTTCCGGTTAAAAAAATCCTCAAAGAAAATAAAGTTCACGGCAGCCAGTACCAGGAAGACCCAGGGGAGCACCGCCTTTACCCGGTGAAGGAACCGTTGCTGGAGCCGGATAAAGAACAAACTGAACAGGACCAGGCTGCACACGGACCGGATATTGTAGAGGAAATTATTGCTCCAGAGGAAATCATCCTCCGCGATCCCCCATTTGACCTTGTATTTCCAGATCAGTGTGGAAAGGAGATTCACGATCAGCGCAATGATCACATAGATTTTTACCGGTTGCAGGTAAGACGGCATTTTTTTCCGTGTTAATACAAACGGCAGCGCGATCAATGGCCCGATCACTTCGGCCCAGTCTATGAATAATCTGTACATGTTTATTCTTCAGGGGGTGCCGGGGGTGAGGGTTTGGTGGAGACCCGTATGGCAGTGCCTCCTATATCCAGGGTAACGTTGTATTCCAGGTGCGGGTTTTCAGAGATCTTTGTTTCAAATAGCAGGGTCGCCTCGCCGTCAGCTTTCGGATCCTTACATTTTTTCCTGGCCATTTTCATAAAAGCCGACCAACGCCCTTTCTTCGGATTTTTAAACTTTTTCTTTTTCCGCTCTTTTGTCGTGAGACTGAGGGATAAGAACACTTCATTGTTCGCAAAAGCCACGGGGCTAGTAAGCGGTACGGGTACAGGGGCCTCCCCGGTATCTGTTCCTGAAACTTTTGTACCAATGATCCATTTGCTGCCGGCTCTCCAGGCAGGGTAGGCCACAATGCCAAATTTGGCATCGCCGCCGGCCAGGCTCCGGAGTTCGGCCTGGAAGAAAACCTTTTTCTTCGGGTTCCCGGTTGCCGGGAACTGGTCGGTAATTTCTTTGTAAATGAATTTCTGCGGGGGGAGAATGAGTTGATTTGCCATGTTTATTTTTTTTTGAAATAACCACCCTGGTTCAATACAGGGTGGTTGTAAAAACTATTTTTTATACAATG
>JBGATE010000281.1:0-3120 GCA_044229375.1 Chitinophagaceae bacterium | reverse complement strand
AAACACACCCAACAACCTCAATCAATCGCAGCGAAGAACCCAATCATTCGAAATAAAAAGTAATATCTGTTTCAAAGTTAGCTTCCTCGCTGCGCTCGGAATGACAGTGCAGGTGGGGGATAAAAAAAAGACTTCTCGCTTCGCTCGAAGTAGACGGCAGGAGATTTCTTCATAGAGGAATTAAAATACTTTCCCGCCCTTGCTGCTGTTTCCCTTTACCATACCGGATTCTTTGAACTAGTAAAAATCAGGAAGCATCAACAAGGGCTGAATTTGTTATATTCGCTTTCCAATCAATAAAATCATCATTTATGCTTGTAGGAGCCATTATCGGGGGAATCATCGGGTTACTGGTTGTTGTTTTTACTTTTTTTGCCAAAGAGCAGCGTTTTAATAAAGTGCTAAGAAGCATCAGCAACCCTATCGAATACGCGGCGCTGTATCATTATGCATCGTTCAAACGGTACAAGAATTCTTTTAAATTCTTTGATTCCTACGGCGTACTTTATGTAACGGGAAATACCGCTTATTATAAGACCAGCGAAACCGGCACTCCGCTTTCCTTCAACCTGGAGGAGTGCACGATACAGGCTGAACCTGACTGGAGGATGCTGAAATGGTTTTCCATCCAGACCCCGGCCGGCGAAAAATTCTATTTTAACTCACATAAGATGGGTGTCCTGAAAAGCAACAGCGAAGAAACGCTGAAGGGGCTTGCCGCATTGAAAGCAAAGCAGGCATAACACTGAGCAGTGACCGGAGGGCGGAAATAAGAATAAAGAACAGAGGAGTGAAGAATGTAGAAGTGAAATTCCGTGTAGCGCAAAAATGCTCAATAATCAACGATCAATTTTCAATGACAATCGGAAAACCCGGGAGAGCGAAAGAAGCTTACAGGTACCACTACGGTCAGATCACCTGCTTTAATATCTCCCTTTCTGAAGAACGTACCAGGGTCTTGAACTTTTCATACCAGTCCTTCCAGCCGGTACCGCCCATTTCTTTTTTCAGATCGGCTTCATAATCGGCCAGTGTGGCATAAGGCAACTCGATGATCAGCCGGTACCCTTCCCCGGTGAAATCGGTGAGCACCCTGCTGCCCGGCGGCTGGAGCAACAATTGTTGCCGGATGCCCTCATCAACCAATGCTTTGGCTTCGCGGTAGCGGCCAAACTGCAGGTGGAAAATTTCACGCACGATATACATAACACGGATTTAAGGTGATTGCTTTTTTTCCTTGGGCAATTCCCAAATATGATATTCCTGAATCAGGGGTGGGTTTTCCGGTGATAAGGTAAAATATATTTCGATATCGGTTTTCTCTCCCTCCAGTACAAATGATCCCCGGAGCTGGTTTTCCGCTTTCATCTCTTTCACGGCAATGATCTTACCCGCCTTTGCATACAGGTCCCTTGCATGTTTCTTCAGGGTATCGATCGGGTAATCCGGGAAAAAGTTTTCCGCAAAAATCCCGCTCTGCTCCGCATTCTTCCAGTCGGGTAACAGGTTCACCAGTTCATTCTTTCTCTTTTCAAGAATGGCGGAAGGCCGTAGCTGCCGGGGTTGCAGCCCGGCGAGTTTTACCAGGGTGTCCAGCACCTGCGTATTAATAAAACCCATCGGCGCATAGGTGCGGTTGGCAAATGCCACCACCCCGATACCATAGTCGGGCATGATGCGCCACTGGCTTCCAAACCCGGGGAGTCCGCCGCTGTGACCAATATACACTTTGGCATCACAGTCCCTGAACCAGCCCAAACCATAGTTATAGGCCGATGCAGCGGCGCAATTCCGTCCATCCGGATACCGATAATTGGGGTTAAGGCCATTGAAACGCCAGGGATGATGCATCTCCCGCACCGAACTCCTTTTCACCGGCCCGGTTTCGGGTGCATTGGAGGGCGGCCAGGCCGACATGTGAAAAGCCATATACTTTGCAAATTCCTCAACGGAGGTGATCATGCTGCCCATGGCGCCCCAACTTCCGTCCGGTGTGTCATGTAATAATTGCTCTTCATTCCACTGGTTGTTCAGTCAGCGGTAACCATGCGCCAGCTTATCCGCAGGAACGTTCCCGTATTCCCATTCGGCATTTTTCATGCCCAGAGGCTGCCAGATATTTTCTTTGATATAATCCTGGTACCTTTTCCCGGAAACCTTTGTAACGATCTTTCCCAGTAGGGCGAAACCAAGATTGCTGTACTCAAAGGCGATATCCGGAGGGTTGGAAAAGCTGATCTGCTTACCGATGAATTCCATGAGTTCCTTATCATTATCCGCCAGTTGCCGGTCGCCCCAGGGATTGTCTTCCGGGAAACCGGCGCCATGTGTCAAGAGGTGACGGATCGTGATATGCGGCGCGTCGGCGGCCGGGTACCTGATATTTTTCAGTTCGGGTATATAGAAATAAGCGGGATCATCCAGGTCCAGTTTTCCTTCGTCCCTTAATTTCAAAATGGCCATGGCCGTGAAACTCTTGCTCATCGAGGCAATGCGAAACAGGGAAGCGGCGGTGGCCGGCGTTTTCTTTGCGATATCCGTATACCCGTAACTGTTAGTGTAGATCAGCTGTCCGTCCACGACAACCCCGAAGGAGATCCCCGGGAAATGATTCGTTTCCGCATGTTTCCTGTACAGGCTGTCAATGACCGGCATCGCCCGTCTTATTTTCTCCAGTCTTCCGCTGTCGGCAAATACCGCGGGCTGGTACAGGGTATCGTATTGCACCGGAACGGCTGTCCCAGCCTGTTTTCCCTGTTTGCAGGAGAAAAGGACGAACGCCGGTAAAATAAAAACCAGGATTCGTTTCATGGATCGCATTTTATATTAGAAGCAATCTCAAAAGTAATAAACCACGGCGAACACAGTGTAGCACGGCTTTTTCTCTGTGATTCGCTGTGTCCGCCGTGGTTTAATTCCACTCTAAATGGATTTTTGAGATAGGTTTTAAAATCCTTTCTTATCCCCAATATATTTTTCAAACCATTCCACATTCGTTTGCATGGTCTTTAATACCATCCTTGGCTCCTGCGGACCGTGGGGCTGCCGGGGCAGGGCGAGTAAACGCACGGGCACATTTCTACGGCGTAAGGCATTATAGAACATCAAGGCATTGCTGAA
>JBGATE010000280.1:0-3153 GCA_044229375.1 Chitinophagaceae bacterium | reverse complement strand
CCGTGCTTCCTGGCAATGGCGCTGATCTCTTTCATTGGCATCACGGTACCAATTTCATTATTGGCATACATGATAGCGATGAGTATGGTAGTAGGTTTGATCGCTGCCTCGAGTTCAGCCAGGTCGATCAGCCCGTTATCCTTCACTTTCAGGTAGGTCACTTCCCCGCCTTCTTTTTCGATATGCTTGCAGGTATCGAGCACGGCTTTGTGTTCGATATTGCAGGTGATGATATGGTTGCCCTTGCTGGCATACATTTCAAACACTCCTTTGATGGCCAGGTTATCGGCTTCGGTGGCACCGGAAGTGAAAATGATCTCTTTAGGATCGGCACCCACCAGTTTGGCCACCTGCTCGCGGGCATAATCCACCGCTTCCTCGGCCTGCCAGCCAAAAGGATGGTTACGGCTGGCCGCATTCCCGAAACTGTTGGTGAAGTAGGGCAACATGGCATCCACCACCCTGGGGTCGCAGGGCGTAGTGGCATTATGGTCTAAATAAATGGGAAATTGCAACATAAAAATCAGCGCTCCGTTTTTGTTTCTTAAACACAAAATTAGCCCAAAAGGTTCTATATGAAAGGGGTAATTTCGGTTTACGGACCGATTTTACCGAATTCGGAAAGCCCTTAAAAACCCCTGTAAATGCGCAAAATCGAACATATCGGCATCGCCGTAAAAAGCCTGGCGGAGGCCGTTCCCCTGTACGAGAAATTGCTGAACAGCCCCTGTTATAAAACGGAATTCGTTGACAATGAAAAAGTGAACACCGCTTTCTTCAAAACCGGGGAAAATAAGGTGGAACTGCTCGAAAGCACCGACCCGGACGGTGTAATCGCCCGTTTTATCGGTAAAAAGGGGGAAGGCCTGCACCACATCGCTTTTGAAGTGGCGGATATCGAGGCGGAAATGAACCGGCTAAAGAACGAGGGTTTTGTATTGCTGAATGAAAGGCCCAAAGAAGGCGCCGATAATAAACTCATTTGTTTCCTGCATCCCAAACAAACCCACGGAGTACTGATCGAATTGTGCATGGAAAAACCCGGGCGCTAATCTTCAGATTTCATCTTGTCATCAAAGGCTTTCTGCATTTCATTGTCAACCAGTTTCATATTGTTTTTACGCGCGAATTCCTTTTGGGCTCCCTGGAAACGGCTGTCAAATCCTTTTTCCTCCTCCTCGATACGGCTGACGATCTTCGCTATTTCCGCATCCGCTTCTGCCGAAACCCCGTCCTCTCCTTTCCGGATATGAATAATATTGCGGTAGTCCTGGTCAAATATTTTTTTATAGAAACCGAAAATGCCGGAGGCGGCGTCCCGCAGGGTTGAATCTCCCTTGAACGGGGGCATCCCCTTTATTTCAGTGATCATCGTACCTGTTTCTTTTACATACTTATCCAGCAGGATCTCCGCGGAGTCCAGGTCGCCCTGCGCCACATCCACAAAACTCATGATGTTCCTCATCAGGGTGGTTTGTCTTGTCACAATGTAGTCGTTGTACTGAACCGCATTTTTATAGACGACCCCGTTGGCACCTTTGGGTGGCTCACTTTTACAGGAGAAGAGCAGGAGTCCGATCAGGGGCAAAATCAGTATACGTCTCATCATTTGTGTTTTAGCGTGTTATTTAACAGAGCCATTATTCTCCTCCCCGGGAGAGTCGGCATTAACGATTCCCAGTCTATCCACCGCCACCTGGGCGGCGATCTGCGAAGCATCCTTCTTATTAAAGGCCCTGCCTTCCCCGATATTTTCGCCATCCAGCACCGCAGCCACGGTAAACAGCCGCCGGCCGTTCTCAAGTTTCTCATTCAGGGTCTCAAATTCAAGAATGCGACCGTTCTTATTGGCCCAGCCATACAGCCTGTTCTTATGATTGATCTCCAGCAGTTCGAGGTCGTCCATGAACATATGCGGCATGATGATGCATTCCATCACCCATTTGGCAGTTTTTTTATAACCCTGGTCGAGATAGATCGCCCCTACCAATGCCTCCAGCGTATTCCCGAATATCTGGCTTGATTTCAGGGAGCCGTCCATTTTATTATATAATGTGATCTTTTTTAGTCCCATCCGTACCGCGATCTCATTCAGTTGCTGGCGGTTGACCATCTTGCTGCGCATCTCCGTGAGAAAACCTTCTTCCCGGTAAGGGTAGCGCTTAAAAAGGTAATCCGCGATCAGGGCGCTGAGAATGGCGTCGCCCAGGTACTCGAGCCGTTCATTGTTCTCATCGGCCCCCTCTCTCACGGACCGGTGCGTAAGGGACGTTTTATAAAGAGAGATATTACCCGGCTTGAATCCAAGAATATTTTTCAATTCTTTTTTAAATGACGAACCGGTCAGTTTGCCGGAAAAAAATTTGAAGAGATCCACGGGGTTTAAGCTACGAAAATTTGGTTAATTAGTTGATTGGTTAATGGGTTAATTAGGCTTTACAGCACAAATTGTCTTACTACAGGCTGAATTTCCTGACCCGCTAATATTGAATTGAGGGAGTTGGATATCCCTCCAATTGTATGGCCGCGTATAAATATTCTAACACAAAGTGAACCATGTAACTCAATAGGATTTACCGAGCCAGGGGCCCAATTAACCAATCAACGAATTAACCAGTTAACTAATATACTTTTTCACAATGACACAGGCATTATGCCCTCCAAACCCGAAAGTGTTGCTCAGCGCGGCCCGTACCGTGCGTTGCTGGGCCTTGTTAAACGTGAAATTTAACCGGGGGTCCAGTTCGGGGTCATCCGTAAAGTGATTGATGGTGGGAGGAACGATATCGTTCACTACGGCCTGAATGCTGGCGATAGCCTCGATGACACCCGCAGCTCCGAGGCAATGCCCGGTCATGGATTTGGTAGCGCTGATATTAAGTTTATAAGCATGTTCCCCGAAGACATGCGTGATGGCCTTTACTTCCGCGCCATCCCCGATCGGCGTTGAAGTGCCATGAGTATTGATATAATCGATCTCGTCGGCTTTCATCCCGGCATCCTCGAGTGCCGCCAGCATCACATTCCTGGCGCCCAGTCCCTCGGGGTGCGGGGCCGTGATATGATGTGCATCGGCGGTGGGGCCCCCGCCGGCGCTCTCGCAAAAAAATTTTTGGCCCCGGGGGTTGGGCTGTTGCAGTTTTTAAAGCACCA
>JBGATE010000027.1:5840-21348 GCA_044229375.1 Chitinophagaceae bacterium | reverse complement strand
GTCAGTTCTTTCAGTCCCAGCGGTTCTACTGCTTTCACGAGTTCACTCTGCTTGCTCTGTCCCATCACTTTACTTTTCACATCGATGTATTCGTACTGTAATTCTTTCACTTCTTTGCTGGTGCGGTTGATCTGGCGGATCGTATTGTCCGCATAGTGCCCGTTGTAGATATAGATCACCGCCAGCAGGGAGAGGAACAAAAAGAACGGGACCTGCCGCACCACCGACTGGTAATTCAGCCAGCGTTTCCACCCGGTATGCCCCTTTTCGGGGTTCACCGCAGCGGACCGGCGGTTCTGTTCTTTTGGATCTTGCTGTTCCTGGTTCATGCGTTGTCAGCTCGTTTGTTTGGTTTTTCAGGCCCCGGATCAAACCCGGGGAGGGTTGATTTCAAAGGATATAGATTTTCCGTTTTTTTAGTCCCTCTATATTTACCATTTTGAATTTGCTGTTATACCATCATCCTTTTTTCGGCCACCCGCAGTTTCGCGCTTCTCGACCGGGGGTTCTGTTTCATTTCTTTTTCCGTGGGTACCACCGGTTTTCTGGTGATCACATTCAGTTCATTCACCTGTTCGGTATTGATAAAGGGATGCTCTTCCGGTTCATCGAATGAACCGCGTCGAAAAAAAATCTTTACCAGTCTGTCCTCAAGGGAATGAAACGTAATGATGGCTGCTCTGCCGCCTGGTTTTAGCAAGGATGGGATCTGCTGAAGTAACTCTTTCAACGCGCCTAACTCATCGTTCACTTCAATTCTCAACGCCTGGAAAACCTGGGCAAAGTATTTTTGTGGATTTCCTTTAACAATTTCCCGGATCGCATTTTTGAAACCATCGGTCGTTTTGAGAGAGGTGGTGCCGCGAACTTCAGCGATCTTTTTCGCCAGGGTTTTCGCATTGGTCACTTCACCATACAGTTCAAACAATTTGTGCAACCGCTGTTCCGTATAGGTGTTCACCACTTCAAAAGCTGTGAGGGACTGGCGCCGGTCCATCCGCATGTCCATACCGGCATTGAACCGTGTCGAAAAACCCCTTTCCGCCTCATCGAACTGATGGCTGCTCACCCCGAGATCCGCCAGAATGCCGTCGACCGCAGTGATACCATGCAGGCGGAGGAAACGCTGCAGGTGACGAAAGTTTTGCGGTATGAAAAGCACCCGTTCGTCTGTCGGCTGACCTTCTTTTGCGGCAGGCAGGTTTTTCGCGGCATCCGCATCCTGGTCAAAAGCTACCAGTCTGCCTTCCGCTCCCAGTTGCTGCAGAATGGCTTTGGAATGTCCGCCGCCGCCAAACGTGCAGTCCACATAGGTACCACCGGTCCTGATGTTCAGCGCCGCTATTGTTTCCTCAAGCAGTACTGGTATGTGGTATCCTGTTTCCAGAATTTTTAATTAAAATGTTTAATCATTCATTCCTGCTGCCTCCCAGCACCTGGTTACCCAGGTCACTCAGTGCATCCGAAGAAATTGAATCAAAGAACTGTTTGTACTTATTACTATCCCAGATTTCCAATTTGTCGCCCGTTGCCATCAGCACGATATCCTTCTGCAGCTCCGCGTAACTTTTCAGGCTGGGCGGCAACAGGATCCGTCCGGCCGTATCGGGCTCCACATAAGTGGCCCCGTTCAGGAAAGCCCTCCTGAATTCACGTTGCTTCGGGTCGAATTCATTCAGGCCATTGATTTTCGCAAAGAGCGGTTCCCATGTTTTCATGGGATATAGAGCCAAACATCTTTCAAACCCCCTGTTGATAACGAAACGGCTGGTTTCCCCTTCCGGCAATTGCTTTTTGAACCCCGCCGGGAGGAGGAACCGCCCCTTGGCGTCCAAAGTAGCCTCGAATTCTCCGAGAAAGCCTGTCATTATCAGTGAATTGGGTCAATTTTGAATTAATTGACACAAAATAACACTTTTTCCCACTTAACTACCAAATTTTTCTGATTTTCTTTTATCCCCACCCTCCTTTAGCCCCAAATGCCCTACAGGCAAGGGTTTCATTGGATTCAACCCTGAAATTGGAAAAATGGCCGTGAATAGGCTGTGGATTGCGGTGGATAAGCTGTGGATAGCTGATTTTTGAAGTTGGATGCAGCGGTCGGAAACTGTTCTTACTTGCAGGAAAGCTTTTCCCAATGACGGCCGCAGGTTATTCCGGAACTCCACTGATACAGAAACTGGGTATAAAACCGGGAATGAAATTGCTGTTAATAAACCAACCGGAAGAGTATTATGCTTTGCTGGAAAAAGATATCAGTGCGCTCGTATGTAAAAAAAAGGAGCTGCCCGACCTGGTTCATTTGTTTGCGAAAACATGGAAAGCCTTTGAAACGGAAATGAAAAAAATAAAACCGCTGGCCCGGAAGAATAGTTCTGTTGTCATTTGGGTTTCCTGGTATAAAAAAAATTCAAACATCCCAACCGATGTAACGGAAGACCGGATCCGAAGCTATGCGCTGGAAAACGACCTGGTGGACGTCAAGGTCTGTGCGGTGAGTGCCATGTGGAGCGGTTTAAAACTGGTGGTACCGCTTGCAAAAAGATGAAGCGATGATTTACGGATAGGTTCATAACATGCAAGATTGATCAAGAAAAGATAACCTACCCGGGAGTGTTACGCCTTTTACTAAGTAAGAACCGCCGCAGAATAAAAAATTATCCACCCCGCTCCAAAAAACTTGGCCGGTACGGGATATTATGTACATTTATACGGCTGAAACTTCATGAACCTTCACCGTTTGTTTCAGCTTGTTAACCAGGCCTGAGAACAGGAATAACTCCACCTTGCCGTCCCCGGCAGTTCTGATTAAGCAGCATACCTGTATGAAAAGCGGTTCACCCTGTGTAAACCTGCTCTTGATAACTGTTTTTGGTTATTGATCCCGGTAAGTGTGCGCACAGGATTTTTTTTCTTTAAGACCCCTGATTACTGCAATTGTTGCCTTTGATCCCATTTGCATTGATACTCTTTAATCAAGTTTTATGATGCTAACTACCAAAACATTGTCCCCGGCCAGGCAGGTTTGCCTGTTTCTTCTGCTGTTGTATGCATCCGTTGCCACCGCGCAAAAAAGGGATACCGTTCCCGCTAAACGCGTGACTGCACCGGTCAATGTGATCAACCGGGTAATTACGCCCAAGCGGGATACTGTCCCGGATAAAAGGGTTACTGCCCCGGTCAAAGTAACCCAGCCGGCCAGGGATACGGTGCGGCCGGGGATCATACCTGGCGTGATCGACAAGATCGGTATACTCACCAGGTATCCTGACACGCTGGATATCGGCGAATACCTGATCGTGGTAGAGTCATACGATAAAGGCGGTGAATGGAACAATGCCGCTAAAACCTACAGCAAACTAAATGGTATCGGCAGGGTAAAATTCAAATGCCCCACTACCTACACGGTATGGCCGGGACTTTGGAAGAACGCCGTTCTGAAACCTGTAAAATATACGGTGGTGGGCAACCTGGCCACCAAAGAAGATGAGATCAGTGCGAGAGATGCAGCCGCGCTGGGTCTCAAAACACAACCGGGTGAAGAAGTGGAACTGGACATGCCGCATATCAACGGCAAGGCGCTGGAGATATCGAAATATATCAACGACATTAAAGGAAACAAGACACCGGAAGGGATCAGGGTACGTTTCACGGATCTGTCTGTTAGCGTTACAAAAGCAGGCGCCACATTCGGACAGGTATTGACCGGTGTCGCCAAATATCCCACCGATCCCGCCATACCTGCTGTGCCATTCACGCTGAATATCTCCCCCGGGTTTACACTGGAGGTTAGCGCTGTTACATTTAATCCGGGTCAAAACGCGATGGTCACGGCCAAACTCCTGCTTCCGGTTTCCATCACTCAAAACAGCGCCTGCGCAAGAGGCAGTCTTGATCTTGGGAATTTCCGGCTATCTCCCACTTGTGAATTTTATAAAGAACTCAACGGGCAGAATTACGGCGTGTTTGGAGTGGGCAACACCACATTAGGCATTGAGGGACGGGGATATGTAGTTGATTTCAGTTCATCACAGGCCTATGCTCCCTCCGGTAAGCCTGCATCATGGAAAGGTGTTGTGCTGATCCAGGGAGGATCCAAAGGTTCACCATCAGGTACTGTAATTTCCAATATCGGTTATATGCAGGCCGAGTATTCATTCACCAACGGGATTGTGGAAAGCAACGGACTGGCCGCCGTTTTCCGCAATGTTGCCACGTATGGTTATGGCGCCGCGCAACCCTATGGCTACCTGGTGGAGTTTGGAAATAGTAATGCAACCGTTAATGTGGCAGCCAGCCAGGTGTCCGGAGGAAGCATCATACAGGGAAAAATTACATTGCCCCGTACAGCAGTACGGCAGGTTGATAACAACAACGTGGTTCTGACGAATGCGAACATCACCATTAAATCCTCGATGGACCTGGTCGGGTATGCGGAGACAGCAGATAACCAGACCCTGTACTGGGGCGACCTGATCGCGGCAGGGGGAGATGAAAGAAAATCCTTTGGTGTTGAAAATATTGACCGGATGGCGTGGTTGTATTTTTCCGCACAGGCAATCCCGCCTTTCAGCCCTACTTCGGTTAACGGGAAACAATTCAATGCCCCTTTCAATTCACTGAATGCAGGAGTAGTGGAAGCTAATAAAATGCAGGGCGCCAGTTTCAGCAACTTTGGAATACTGGTAGTGAACAGCGAGAATGTACCCTCACCATTACCCCCCAACAATCCTTCCATACCCGCCGCCAGTAACCCGGTATGGTTCCGGTTAAACAAAAAGGATTTCTGCTGGATGAATGTTGTCACCGAAGGTGTTCACTGCAGTGTAAAGGGTGATATCATGGAATCACCGGGTCTGAAACTGGGTGATCCCAGCAAACCATTATATGTGGGAATGGTTCCTTTCGAGACCCTGACGATGAACCCTGACCGGAAAAATGCTCCCAAACCTTTCAGCAGTATTCTTGTGCAATGCGTGGAAAGCGCCGTGATCACCTGCGACTTCCGTTCACACCTGAAATTGCCTGAACCCGTTGGGGATGTGTTGTCTTTTGAAGAAATGGTGTTCACCTCCACCGCGAATAATGCCGGTGGCAAACTGGCCCTGAAACCGGGAGATTCCCTCTCTTACTGGGGACTGCAACTGGTTCCAAAACCCGGGTTCAGTGATGCCGGGCTGGTAAGCGTGAAAACAGGACAAATCATTTTAACAGCGGCAGGTCTTGCCGAAACAAGACATTTTGCACAACCATTCTGGCTTACCTGGGGCGAAATGCTTGCCAACGGTTCTATGGGACGTTTGTTCTTTGATTATAATTCCGCCGGCCAGCAATTTGATAAGTTCAACTTTACACATAACGCTGTAGCCCTGTCCCCCATTGATCCCAATCCTGCCAAAAAAGGTTTTCTGCGGGTGGGCGGCACAGCTTATTTCCCCTTCTTCGGGGGAGATTACCTGCATATCATTGATACCTATACTCCCGGCATGAGCGCCGATCCGTTCAATGGAAGAACCGTCACGCTCAGCAATAGCGCAATGGGATCCTTCCTTCCATCGGATCTTACGATTGGAGGTAACTGGTCGGACGGACTGGGTATTTTCAATTTTACGATTCAATATGCCGCTGCCTCGCAGGATGGATTTTTAGGAACCGGCATGAGTGCGTTACGTTACCTCGCCGGTGGTGATATCGGTTCCACGCTGGACATGAACAGCCGGGGCACCTGCATCCGCATTGGCACAAACCTGATGGACCAGCGATCGATCAGTCTCGGGCCCGTGGCCAATATCTCCAGGATAACAAGAATCTGGGGTTGTCTCTGTGTCAAGAATGACAGTTTTGAGAATATGGTGATCGGTGGTGAAGTAACCGATGCCGCGAATGTGAGCGTTGCGGCAAGAGTGGGTTCTTATCTCTCCGCCATACTGCAGGTCACTCCTTCACTCGCAAGGATCACGATCGATGGTGAAGCGTATATGTCACTGGCGCTTTCCCTGGATGCCCTGGTAAGCGGTCATATGCAGCTTACCATGAACTGGGCGGAAGGATTTTTGGAAGGCGAGGTGGCCGGGAAATTCCGGGTGGCCGAAGGAAGTCTCGTATTAAGCGGCAGTTCGCTCGAAGCCGAAGGACAACTGAACTGGCATGTGGGTATTGATTTCAATGAACTGCAGGGAATGGTGGCATTGCGGATAATGTCATCCACCGGGGTGGCAGGTCTTGGAAAGAAAGGGCCTGGGTATTGATGGGAGATGATCCCCGCTATGCGCTTAACCTAACTCCAATGCCTAGCCGATTATCCGGCCTTTACGGGTCCCTGTCCGTGTCGCAGAGTATCAGCCTTTTCATCATCTCCGGCGGATATGAACTGCATGTGGGACTGGGTGCCTTTACCCTCACACCGGCATCGGCCACCCTGCTGGGCGCCCTTGCCGCGGGACCGGGTCTGCCCTATATCGTGGGCAACCTGGGCGGACGTATACACGGAGAGATTCTGGGAGGACTGGTCTCGGCTGCGGCCTGGTTCAATTTACAGCTCATGGGGCCTTATCCATTCTCCTTCCAGGGAACGGTTGGACTCGAGGCCTGCGTGCTCTGGGTATTCTGCGGTTCGGTTGACCTAACCATCGGCCTGAATACAACGGAAGGATTTTATATACGATAAAAAGATTCGGATCAAAAACACATACCATGACTATCGCGAAAAAAATAATGTTAGCAGCAGTTGTTTCTATAACGGCAGCTTCCACCATTCAGGCACAAAATGCCGTGGCCGTCAGCAGCAACCCCGGCCCGGGATTACATGTGGCACTCAACTGGTCGCCCTACAGCGGTGCGGTGAAATATAATATTTACAGGAAGAATGAGGGGGCGCCCTCTTACCCCGCAACACCCATCAATACAACACCGGTGCAGGTGCTGTCTAATTGCGTAACGATCCGGTCGTTGCTGATCACTTCACCAGATTCCACCGAATGGAAGATCGTGGCCAAAGCATTGTCCGGCCCGGGACCCGGCCTTTTCAATCCCTGCACGGTGAATACCCTGCCCGCGGGTTCAGAAAAACAAAAACGGCTGCAGGTACTTTCCAGGGCTTCCATGCCGATCGCCATCGTAGCGGGCCTGGGTTACAGGGATAACACGGTTACTAACGGGAACAGTTATCGTTACCGGATCGTTGCGTTGAATGCAGCCAATACCGTTGTGGGTACCGTGGCCACTGACCTTCCAGTCAAAGCCGGAACTTTTGCGGCCATGGCACCGCCCGCATCCCTGCTTACCGAACCCGGTGATGACGCAGTGCTGGTGCGGTGGGATACGGTTGGAGGTGCTGCCGGTTATATTGTGGAAAGGGCTCCGGCCGCCATCGGCCCTTATACCCGGGTAAATGAAAGTTATTTTGCCGCCGAGGTCAGGAATCACCTGAACGGTGACACATTGATTCCTTCCGCAACCGGTATGGTTGACTATAAACGTTATACGGCGGTACTCGGAAAAGACTCCACGCATCTTGTCAATGCCGTACCTGTCGGGGGGCCTAAGAACAACAATAATTATTATTACCGGGTAAAGACACTTGACCTCTTTTTGCGACCCGGTACAGCATCGGCGGTTTCCGGACCGGTTACACCGAGAGATAGCACGAATCCTTCCGTACCCATGGATCTTTCAGCGGTTACCGATGACGGCCCCGGTCATATTACCGTTCGCTGGCAACAGGTGGTAAAAGACAAGAACGGTCATTGGGAATATCCCGACAGCACGATCAAATACCGGCTGTACCGTTTTTCGAATTCAGAGAACCCCAATACCACCCCGTCTGTGTATCTCGGGGAACTGCCCACGCTCGGAGGGCTCACATACAGGGATCATACAGATACGGATCCTTCGCTTCGCTCTGCATTTGGCAATAAAACATGGTGGTACCGCGTGCGAGCCATCGACCAGAACACCAATATCAGCCAGTGGTCCTCGGCCGTATCAGCGATCGTAAAGGACATCACCAAACCCGATATTGTAAAAAACCTGGTGACCAAGGGTTTTGAAGATTATATCTCGGTAAAATGGCAGCCAAACACAGAGCCCGATGTGGCCAGTTATATGGTTTACCGCAGTCTTTGTCATTTAGGATCCTGGGTGGATTGCGCCAAGCAGAAAGAATGCCGTGAATGGCAGAACTATGATCCTTCCAAAGGGGATCCAAAGGATAATAAAAATCCATCCAATCCCAATAATCCTGATAATCCTTCCGGCGCTTCAACTGCTCCGCCCAGAAATCCATTGCCCTGTCCCTGCAGCGGACCCTTTGTTTTCCTGGGTGAGATCACCAAAGATTCCGTAGCCCGTGCGATATCAAAAGGCAATTTCTTTTTCAATGACCGCACTATACCGGAAGGTTCACCGCTTTGTTACGCGTATTGGGTGAAGGCAAAAGATTCATCCGATAACCAGAGCGGCTCCTGGCCTATTCCTTCCGCCGCTGAACAGGCACAGATCAAATGTGAAAGACTCCGGGACAGGACCCCGCCGGAAAATGCCATTATATCCGGTTTGTTTGCACAGGCTGAACAGGTGCGGGTGGAATGGATCGGTCCTCCCACACAGGACACAAGGGCTTACCATGTTTACCGTGCCGAAGGAACGAATCCTAAAAACGAACCCGGCAGCGCTGCCTATACCTGGGTAGGCGGAATGACCGTAGAACTGCCGCCAACCCTGCCGGTTGTTTTGGCAAGCCCCTATGTTCCCCCGGGTATCGCCACCTGTGACAAGATCTCCGTTCAGTCAACACCGTGGATGAGCCAGGGTTTCTTTGAAGATAAAAACATCAAACCCAAACTTACGTACTGGTACAAAGTGGTGGGTATCGACTACGACGGAAATGAAACACCGCTCGACAAAGCGGCAGCCATCAGCACATTCAGTTTTACCCGGAAATTACCCGGGGCACCCGTGATCACTACGATCGACAAAACGGCCGAACCCTGCGCGGTGATCCTTAAATGGACGCCCGGTTTTGATGCGGCCACCCAGGTTGGATTCATTGTTTACCGGAGCAGCGCGGCGGCAGGTCCCTTTATCCCGGTGGTGGTAAGCCCGGTTGCAGGCAACAGTTTCACCGATACGAATGTGGTGAAAGGACAGACCTACTGGTACACGACAGCCGTACTGATGAAGAATGGCCGATTGTCACCTATGTCTGCCGCCAAAAGCATTACACCCTGAACAATGAGCAGTAAGAAAAATAAGATCTGATCATTCATAATAAAATAACCGCGATGAAAACCCGAAATCTTGTTCTTGCACTTTCCATCGGCCTGTTGTTTAGTTCAGGCAGCCGCGCCCAGGATCCGAACTGGGTAAAGAACAATACCTGGTATTTTGACAATTTCACCAAGGATGTCCTTCCCTGGTCCATGTTCCGGGAAACCTTTATCGGGGTGGCTCCGGCGCCTTCCGCAGATTTTGACCAGGTGTTTTATGATGCCCTCTATAAAACCCAGCTCGCCGCCAAGGGACATTGTTACGGTATGGATGTGATGGCGATGCTGATGCTGAAGAACGGCGGTCACCTGGGTTATTGTCATCCGCCTTATATGTATTCCGGTACGATCGCATCACCTGATAACCCTGCTGATTCCATCGGCCCTGCCGATCCCACTTTAAAAACAGCCATCGGGCTGGTGCACGGCAACCAGATCAACCATGGTTTCCTCTCCTTCCTGCTGGATGTGATCGCCATCGCCAAGAGCAGGGATGGCCGTTATACGTATTCGCAGGTAAATTATTACCTGGCCAAAAATGACCCCCCGGTTATCAGCGTTACCAAGGATATATCCCCGGCCGATGGAGGGCATGTGCTGATCCCTTTCTTTACAAAAGACCTCGGAGCTACAAAAAGGATCTATGTGTATGACCCCAACCGGACCTATTATAAATCAGGCGCCGATGGCAAAGACTGGTATGTGAACGGCAATAATTATATTGAAGTGAATAGTGCCACCGGTGCCTGGAAATTCAATATGGGAAGCGAAGATTGGTCAGGAAGTCCAGGAAGTGGAGGGCATTGTATTGTTATTCCGTTGTCCGTCGCCGGCAAGAGAGACCGGCTTCCGCAATCACTCCTGGCGGATGGCGCCTATGCCCTGAATACCATTTTTATTTTCGGCAACGTACGGGTCGACCAGATCTCAGACATGGAGGGCAAAAAGAATTTCTTCAATAAGAACGGAACGAATATGGAACCCTGTAAAGAAAAACAACTGAACACGGTGATGCCATTTTACCGATTCAGCGGTGAACTTTCTTCCCGGGGTCCGGAAAGGAACAATGCCTATTTTTTCAGGGGTTCCGACCCCGTAAAACTGCGGTACCGTGCCTTTGGGGAATACCGGATCGGGATGATATTCCACGGGAAATATTATGAAATAAAAGGTGAAGGGAAAGGGAATCCCAGTGAATTCTGGCCGGGTCAAAAATGGTTCGACCCCTGCATCACCGCATCCAGATAATACACAACCGGCTGTTCGCACATTACCTGTAAATTTGAGGCTGAACCAATACAACAGTTAGTTGTGTTATGACAGATCCGAAAAACATATCGATCCGGGACTATACGTATTCCCTCCCTGAAGAACGTATTGCCCGTTACCCCCTAGCCGAAAGAGATACCTCCAAACTGCTTGTTTACAAAGAAGGCGTTATTACGGACGAAACGTACCGGAACATTGCCGCACATATCCCGGAGAAGTCCCTGCTGGTATTCAACAATACCAAAGTGGTGGAAGCAAGACTGCTTTTTCAGAAACCCACCGGGGGGGTGATCGAAATCTTTTGTCTTGAACCGCATGAAAAGTATGCTGATATCAGCAGGGCCATGCTGGAAAAAGAAAAAGTTCTCTGGCACTGCCTGGTCGGCGGCGCTTCCAAATGGAAACCGGGACAGGTACTGGAAAAAGAGATCCCTGTCTCCGGGACATCCGTCTTGCTGCGGGCGGCCTACACGGAAAAAAGACCGGGCACATTCATTATTGAATTATCCTGGACCCCGGCTTCTTACCCTTTTGCCGAAATACTCCACCTGGCCGGCGCCATTCCCCTTCCCCCTTACATAAAAAGACCGGCTGAAGAATCCGACAAAGAAAGATACCAGACAATATATGCACAACAGGGGGGTTCGGTGGCCGCACCAACAGCAGGTCTTCATTTTACCAATACGATCTTTGAATCGCTGAAAAAGAAAAAGATCGAAACGGATTTCGTTACCCTGCATGTGGGAGCCGGCACTTTCAAACCTGTAAAGAGCGAAACAATGCAGGAACATGAAATGCATGCGGAGTGGATCGATGTTTCCAAAGGAACCATTGAAACCCTGGTCAACAACCTTGACAATCCTGTGATCGCGGTCGGGACCACTTCGCTGAGAACCTTGGAAAGTTTGTATTGGCTGGGGCTGAGGAGTCGGGAGTCGGAACGCGTTAATAATCCGACGGCTGGCAATGTGCCGCTTGAGCTACAGTAATGGGAGGCGTATGAAACGGCTGAAAGAAATATTCCAGTCCGGGATGCGCTCCTGTCATTGTTGTACTGGATGGACCGTAACAAACTGGACAGGCTGGTCGCGAAAACACAGATCCTGATCGCGCCGGGTTATGAATTTAAAATCGTGGAGGGATTGATCACGAATTTTCACCAGCCTCAATCCACATTACTATTACTGGTGGCGGCATTGATCGGGACAGGCTGGAGACGCGTATATGACCATGCCCTGCGATACGAATACCGGTTTCTCAGTTATGGTGACGGGTGTTTGTTGTGGCGCCCTCAGCCGGGTTCGGTTTGACCACTTACACTTTCTTAAGCGGCAGCTCGATCGTGAAGGTACTCCCCTTGCCCAGGGTGCTCTCGGCCCGGATGTCGCCGTCGTGCGCCTCCACCATTGTTTTTACATAGCTCAGGCCAAGGCCAAATCCTTTTACATTATGCACGTTACCGGTATGGGCCCGGTAGAATTTCTCAAAGATCCTTTTTACCGTATCCCGGTTCATTCCGATCCCGTTGTCCTCGATCTTCATGGTGAAATGCTTCCCGTTCGAATGGGTGCTTAATTTAATGACCGGGGGAGTATTCTCCCTCGCATATTTCACGGCATTATCCACCAGGTTGTTTACCAGGTTGGAAAAATGAACTTCATCGGCATCGATCAGGTCCGTTTGGGCGTCCAGGTCCAGTTCCACCATACCGTTTTTATCTGCCAGTTGCAGGGTGAAATTATCCACTACATCCTTTATCACTTCGTGTACGTGAATAGGTTTCAGGTTCAGGTCCACCTCCTGTTTTTCCAGCTGGGAAGCCTTGAGTATCGTTTCCACCTGGCGATTCATCCGTTGATTCTCTTCCTTGATGATATCGCTGAAGTAAGCCATTTTGTTACGGTCCTGGATCACTTTATCATTCCGCATGGCATCCACCGCAAGGGAGATCGTGGCAATGGGGGTCTTGAACTCATGCGTCATATTGTTGATGAAATCATTCTTGATCTCCGCCATCTTCTTTTGCCGGAGCATCGTTCGAACCGTTAGTGTGAAAGCGGCCAGGATAATGATCGTGAACAGAACGGATACGATGATCTGCCAGATAAGCGATTTCAGCACCAGTCCCTTGATATTCGGAACCACCACGAACAGGACCTCATTTACACTCAGGTTCTCCCCCGCCGTACCACTCAACGCCTCGAGACCGCAGTTGTAAACAAAATTCTGTGTGGTATCCTGGAAAGCGGTTACAAAATTGGATGAGGCTTTCTCAAAAACCATGTTCCCCATCCTGTCGAAGGAAGCAATTCCAAATTCATATTTGATGTTATCCAGTTTATTTTGCAGGAATGCTTTTTCGAATTTCTGCCGGATCTCATCCACCCCAAAACGGCTGGCAACGGTTTGCGGTTTGAAAATATCAAGGGAGAAATCATCCGGCAGGACCAGTCCCTTCTTTGTATTCCCGATCAGGCCGTTCCCCTTGTGCCGTGATAATTCTTCCGCCACCAGCCGGGTGCTTTGTTCCACGCTGTGTTTGATCTGTTCCCGGCGGAGGGATACCATGTTCTTCAACGCAGAATTCTGGTTGAGGATGATACCCAACAGCGACAAACTGATCAGGATAGTAATAATGGTAAATATGCGCTTCACGTAATAGCCTGAGCTTCTAAGATAACGGGTTTTTAATTATGCCGGAAAACAAGCTTTTTCCACCGCCACCCGGAAAAGGAAACAGGAGTTTTGAAAAAAGATTTTAAATGCTAAATTGAATCATGATTGAACCGGCCCCCGGCATATTACTGATCGCTGATCCCTTCCTGAAGGACCCCAACTTTCTGCGCACGGTTGTTTTTCTCTGCGAACACCGGGAAGAAGGCAGTTTTGGTTTTGTACTGAACCGGCAGTTTGAGAACACCCTGGATGAACTGATACCCGAACTCGAAGGACATAAGATACCCGTCTATTACGGCGGACCGGTACAGGTGGATACCATTCATTTTTTGCACCAGCTTCCCGAGAAGATCCCCGGCGGGCAGGAAGTGATAAAGGGCGTTTACTGGGGAGGAGATTTTGATGCGGTGGTCGGACTACTGAAAAATAAGCATGTTGATACAGAAAGGATCCGGTTCTTCATCGGTTATTCGGGCTGGAGTGACGGTCAACTGCAGGAAGAGATGAATGAAAAGACCTGGCTCACCGTGAAAGCCACCCGTAAGCTTATTTTTCACAGCGATTATTCCAATATCTGGAAAGAGGCGCTGAAACACCTGGGAGGCGATTATGAGATGATGGTGAATTTCCCGATCGATCCGCAGTTGAATTAACACCGCCGTCCCGATCCTTCGCAGGCTCAGGAGGGAGAACCGAACCGGAGACTACTTTTTGCAGCAAAGACCTTTAAAGCATTGGTTTAAGTTTAAACCTTAAATAGAACTTTTAGTTTTGTGTAATCCAATTCTGTAATGAAAAAATTATTGACCATTTGCCTGTTCTCCTTCTATTCTGTTGCTAACCCCGGTTGTAATACACTGAAAAACCTCGGCCTTATCCCCACTGAACTGGAAATGGTGCTGGGTCTGAAAGATGCCCTCTCGCAGGGACTCTTCAAAAGCCTGGACGCATTTGCCAACCCCGAAGGCAATCCGCTCGTACGGTTTGTATTTCCCGGTGAAGCGGAGAAGATCGAAAAAACGCTAAGGGATCTCGGGTTCGACAAAACAATCAACCAGGTCACCGGTAAATTCACACGGGCCATGTCGTCCGCGGTGAATACGGCCAAACCGCTTTTTTTTGACGCGATCAGGAACATGAGCTTTAAAGATGCGGTCAGGATCCTGGTAACGGATAACCCGCATGCCGCAACCGATTACTTCAAACAGGAAATGAAACCGGGACTGATTACTGGTTTCCGGCCGATCGTTGACAGTACCATTAAAACGGAAGGCGTTGATAAAGAATGGAACGGCATTACCCGCGTTTACAACAGTATCCCTTTTATCAGTAAGCCGCTGGAGAACAGTCTCACCGATTTCATCTCTGCACGGGTCATCGACCTGATGTTCCTGATGGTGGCCGGGGAAGAAGAGCAGATACGCAGCAAGTACGAGTTCCGCAAAACAGATATGATGAAGAAGGTGTTTACCTGGGCAGAGGGAGAATTAAAGAAAAAAACCTACAGAACTGACCCCCAAATGAAAGAACCCTCCGGCAATGCCAAAGGGTTCAAAATTCGTTTTCAAAATCCGGATGCTGGTCTTTCCTCCCGGTAAACACCGGGAATGATAAATTAATCTGCCGCCGTCGCGCCTTCCACCAGTATAGTCACTTTATTGTTGAGTACTTCCACGAAACCACCCCGGATATCAAAATTGGCCACCTGGTTCTGTTTGTTCTTCAGCACTTTCACGCGGCCTGCCTTCAGGGCGCTCACCAGCGGGGCGTGTTTCTCCAATACCTCGAAGGAACCGCTGATACCCGGCATCTGCACGCCGTATACTTCGCCGCTGTATAATTTTTTTTCTGGTGTAAGTATTTCTAAAGTCATACCCCAAACCCCTAATGAGGCTTTTAGAACCTTAAAGTGTACATCACTTTAAAGCCGGTTGGTTAATAATTTTTTGATCCATCAAAGAAGAACGAGCCTGTCACAATTAACATTCGATAGCAGCGACTTCCTTTTTCTCTAAAGAACTTTTACCTCAGTAATAAATACCTGACCTGAATTCCCCCTTCACGGGGGCAGGGGGTTTTATCCCTTCGCCTGCGCCAGCAATTTCTTCCCCTTCTCGATCGCATCATCAATAGAACCCACCAGGTTGAAAGCCGCTTCGGGATATTCATCCACTTCGCCATCCATGATCATATTGAAACCGCGGATGGTCTCTTCGATTGGTACCAGTACACCTTTCAGGCCGGTAAAGGCTTCCGCCACGTGGAATGGCTGTGAAAGGAAACGCTGCACCCTCCTG
>JBGATE010000027.1:0-5830 GCA_044229375.1 Chitinophagaceae bacterium | reverse complement strand
ATCACTCAGTTCATCCATACCCAGGATGGCGATGATATCCTGCAATTCCTTATACCGCTGAAGCATCAGTTTAACACGGTTGGCGCAATTGTAGTGCGCTTCTCCCACTACCTGGGGAGTCAGGATCCTGGAAGTGGAATCCAGGGGGTCAACCGCGGGATAGATACCAAGGTCGGCGATCTTCCTTGACAAAACGGTTGTGGCATCCAGGTGGGCGAAGGTTGTCGCCGGCGCCGGGTCGGTCAGGTCATCCGCGGGAACATACACCGCCTGTACGGAAGTGATCGAACCGTTCTTGGTAGAAGTGATCCTTTCCTGCATGATACCCATCTCGGTGGCCAGTGTAGGCTGGTAACCCACCGCGGATGGCATACGTCCCAGCAGGGCCGATACCTCGGAACCCGCCTGTGTGAAACGGAAGATATTATCAACGAAGAACAGGATGTCACGACCCTTTCCCTGTCCGTCGCCATCACGATAGTATTCTGCAACGGTGAGACCGGAAAGCGCCACCCTTGCCCTTGCTCCGGGAGGTTCGTTCATCTGTCCGAATACGAATGTGGCCTTTGATTCTGCCAGTTCTTTCATATCCACTTTCGACAGGTCCCATCCCCCTTCCTCCATACTTTTCTTAAATGCATCGCCATATTTCATGATACCTGCTTCGATCATCTCCCTCATCAGGTCATTTCCCTCACGGGTCCTTTCTCCCACACCGGCAAAAACCGACACACCCGCATAGGCTTTTGCGATATTATTGATGAGTTCCTGGATCAAAACGGTTTTACCCACACCCGCACCACCAAACAGACCGATCTTACCACCCTTTGCATAGGGCTCGATCAGGTCAATTACCTTGATACCGGTAAAAAGTACCTCGGAAGCTGTACTCAGGTTTTCAAACATAGGCGGCATGTTGTGAATGGGCCGGCCTCCTGCTTTACTTACGGCAGGCAACCCGTCAATGGGGTCACCGGTTACATTGAATAACCGTCCCTTGATGGCTTCACCAACGGGCATGGCAATCGCCCTCCCGGTATCCACCACTTCCGTACCCCTAACGATACCTTCGGTACCGTCCATCGCAATGGTACGAACACTATCTTCACCCAGGTGCTGCTGAACTTCGAGCACCAGGATATCGCCATTTTCTTTCTTCAATTCTAACGAATTATAAATCTCGGGGAGTTTGCCATCAAACTGCACGTCGATCACGGCGCCGATGACCTGTTTTACTTTACCTACGTTTGCCATATAACTTTTTTAAGAGTCCCGGTAATTACCGGGTTAGATTTCGAGCCGCAAAGGTAAGGTCGGGGGGTTAATCTGCCAATAAGAATGACAAGGTTTTTTGACATGGGGAAAAGGGGTGAAATCAGATGGAAAAGGCTGTTTCAGAGGCGGTTTTCAACCCTGTTTTTTCCGGATGATCAGCCCGATCGAGGTAACGACGAAGGGCCCGATCTGGAGTTTCAGGTGGATATCCTGTTTATGCGGGAATATGTCCACTTCAAAGTCCTGGGGAAGCCCCCCGAGGGAGTAATCCATCTCTTCCACAAAATGACCTTCATTTCGTAAGGATTGGGCCACGGTCTCGATATCCCTGTGCCGGAAAATAACGGTGGGATCATTATCCTGGGTTTCATCGTTGGAGGAGATATTGTACTCCGTAGTATGCACGGCCCAGCCGCCGGGTTTCAGCACCTTCAGCTGGTTATGGAGGAAATCCATCCCCTTTTGGATGGTGCCCAGGTGTTCAAAAGAGCAACTGCTCCAGTTAAAATCAAAATTCCTGAGATCGCCCGGAATATCATTCATATCCACCGGCATGTATTCCACCCTTTTTTGAAAAGTTTCCCGGTCAACAATATCACATTTATAAAGGGATTCCGCCCCTAAACAAAGCTGGTTGCTGTTGGTCCAGCCCATTTCAATTCCCTGTTCGGGGTAAATATCCGTAGCCAGGATATCGCAGCCGAATTTTGCAAACACGGACGGAAGAGGTTCCGTTCCCACGGCAAACCCGATCCCCCTTTTTCCTTCCTGGATACAACCTCTTTCCCTCAGGGCCTGCAACACGTATACATACTCCCACTGCTTACGGTGAAAATTGGGTTGTTCTCCCATCAGTTCGCACCATTTGAAATACCAGTCCTGGTAAAAATCCTTTGCCTTGCAAAGTTCCGACCGCCGCATCCCGTGATCGGCGGTGAGCTTTTTATTCCATGAACGTTGTTCAGTAACGGTCAGCATAATTCCGGGTTTCTAAATGAGTGATTCATAAATTCTGCCATATTCCGCGGCCTTCTCCTCCCAGCTAAAATCATTGCCCCTCCGTTTGATCCTTTGCGCCAGTCCGTTCCGTTGGTATTCCTTCATGCCGGTATGAAAAACCGATAACATGTGTTCGGGTTCAAAGGAATGGAAATAAAATGCGACGTCTTTCCCGATCTCGGGTAATGAAGTGCGGTTGGACAGGAATAAGGGTTTTCCAAACAGCATGGCTTCCACAACGGGGGCGCCAAACCCTTCGGCAAGCGAAGGCAGGGCAAAGGCCATGCAATTCTCCAGGTACCAGGCTTTGTCCGACTCCGGCACGGGACCCAGTATCTTCAGCCTTTCCGCAACACCCAAATCCTCAGCGTGTTTTTTCATATTACTGATATAATCGGGTTCATCAAGACGCCCCGCCACGATCAGTTCCATATTGTTATCCCGGAGCAGGGGCACCAGGGTATGGAAATTTTTTTTCCGGTTCACGTATCCCATCGTAAAAAGAAATGGCTTCGAGGGCTTATAGCCGGCAGGTACCGGTGGCGGTTGATTTACATGATGGGTGCCATTATGCACTACGAAGATCCTTTTTCCGTTTGTGTCCATATTCTCCTGCACATCTTTTTTGCAATGATTCGATATGCAAACAATGGCATCCGCCCGGTCAACCAGTTTCTGCGTATGCTGCAGGCTCAGCCTTCTTTCTTTTGCCGGCTTATCCTCATGAAGACAATTCAGGTCATGGATGGTCAGGAGTACCTTTATTTTTTTATCCCGCACCGGAATGATCCTGCCGGACTGGAACGGCGCATGCCAGATCGCGCAGTCCCAGAGAAAAGGTTTCGCCAACCGGTGATGCCATCTTTTTTCGGTGATACAGGTATGCGGTGTCTCAAAACTCCCGGCAATGCCTGCCGGCACATAAAAGCTGACAGGCTCCCTGTGTTGTTTAACAAAATGCCGGTTCACGTAATTACCCAGGTTCAGGCAATAATGGTAAAGCCCTGAGTTGGGATGCCGCATCAGGTCGCAGTCCAGTATGATCTTTGTTCTTTTTCTGAGCATGGTACCCTAAAATTGAATGATCCGGATTATAGTCCACCCCGGCAAACCGGATGTAACCGGCACAAAATAAAAGATGTTACAACCCGGGAGGCAGAGTTTACCAACTGGAGGAACTGATAATTATCAGTTCCGCGGCGGGTAAATATCCTCCGATTTATGCGGGATACGCATGATTTTTGAACTTTCTAGCCATAAACAGGTAAATCTGGCCAATGCAACGAATCATTTTTGACTGTGAACGAATGAAATACCCGGATACCGGCCTGTACCACTATTGCCTGAACCTGGGGAAATACCTGGAAAAGAACATCCGGCTCGGGGAGGAGCAGCTTTTTTTTTATACACCCCCCTGGGACCAGGACTGGTCGTTCAGCCGGAACAATCATATCGCGCAAAATCCGCTCCACAAATTCCTTTTACCCTCTTTCCGGTCCTTTGATATCTGGCATGCGACCTACCAGAATACGCATTACATGCCCCTCCTGAACAGGAAGATCAAAGTGGTACTGTCCATTCATGACCTGAACTTCATGTATGATGAAAGAAAATCTGCGGTCAAAAAACAGAAATACCTGCGCTACCTGCAGGGGCTCATCAACCGTGCCGATGCACTGGTCTGTATCTCCGATTTCAGCAAGAAGGATGTGCAGCAGCACCTTGATATCGGCAACAAGCCCCTGTATGTGATACACAATGGCACGAACATGCTGGAAAAACCAGCGCTTTCCCCCGCATCCTATAAGCCGGAAAAACCTTTTCTGTTTTCGATCGGTGTCATGAACCGAAAAAAGAATTATCATGTGTTATTACCCTTGCTCAAGAAGAACACGATGGAATTGCTGATCGCCGGCAAATTCGATGATCCCGGCTATCTGTCCGTGTTCAAAGAAAGATCCAGGGAACTTGGCGTGGAGGAAAACGTACACCTGCTGGGCCGCATTTCTGAAAATGAAAAATCCTGGTATTTCAACCATTGCAACGCCTTCGCGTTCCCATCGATCTCGGAAGGGTTTGGCCTGCCGGTTGTGGAAGCGATGAGTTGCGGCAAACCGTTATTTCTTTCCGATAAAACAGCGCTCCCGGAGATCGGGGGGGATGTTTCGTTCTATTTCAGGGATTTTCAGCCGGAGCATATGGAAGAAGTGTTCCATATCGGCATGTCGCAGTATGCCGCAAAAGGTTTTCAGCAAAAGATCAGGGACAGAAGCCTGAGTTTCAACTGGCACAGATCGGCACGACAATACCTGGATGTATACCGTTCATTATATTAATTAAATACCGGATACGGATGAATGTTTACAGGCGATTATTATCCTTTGCGCGGCCATTCCGGTGGTTCGTGATCCCTTTTTTCTTTTTCACGATTCTCGCGGTCATCTTCAGTGTCTTCCAGTTCGCCCTGATCATCCCCCTGCTGAATGTGCTGTTCAACCCGGATACGGGACCGGATACGGTCACCGCCCCGGCTTTCAGTCTTTCCACGGGGTTCATCAAAGATATTTTTTACTACGAGGTATACCGGCTGAAGGCCCTGAACCCGGCTTATGCATTATACTTCATCACCTTTATCATTGTATGTGCCGTTCTGCTCACCAACCTGTTCCGTTACCTGGCGCAGAGAACGCTCATCAAAGCAAGGACCTTGCTGGTGAAGAGGATCCGCGAAGCGTTGTTTGAAAAGATCAATCACCTGCACATGGGATTCTTCACGAAGGAACACAAGGGTGACCTGATCTCCCGCATGAATTCCGATGTATTCGAGATCGAAGGGGTATTTGCCAACTCGCTGGAAGTAATGTTCAAGGAACCTTCCCTGGTGATCGGTTATTTCATCGCGCTATTTGCCATTTCGCCCCAGCTTACCTTGTTCACGCTGATCATTATCCCGTTCTCGGCGCTGGGTATTGCCACCGTACAGAAAAAACTAAAACGGGATGCGCGGGATGCACAGGCCTCGATCGGCCGCCTGCTCACGATCATGGATGAAACACTGACCGGGATGCGGATCATCCGCGCCTTCAATGCCACCGGTTTCACCCTGAAAAAATTCAGCCGGGAAAATGATTTTTACCGCAATGCCAGCCTGCAGGGATTCAAAAGAAGGGAGATGGCACCGGCTTTCTCCGAAGCGGCCGGCGTACTCGTTGTTGCAGGCATTTTATTATACGGGGGAAGCCTGATCCTGAACAAAGGGCAAAGCGCGGCGGGTATACAGGCCAGTGAATTCATCGCCTTCATTGCCATTTTCTCGCAGGTATTGCGTCCGGCCAAGGCCCTGGTTGTAGCCGGCGCGAATATTCAGCGGGGTCGCGGTTCCGGGGAAAGGATCCTGGAGCTCATTGACAAAACAGTGGAAGTAAAGGATAAGGAGGATGCAATGGTGCTGAAAGAATTCCGCCATTCCGTTGAATTGCGCAATGTGGATTTTGCCTATAACGATACGCCTGTCCTGCAGGATATCAGTTTTACGATTCCGAAAGGAAAGACCATT
>JBGATE010000279.1:0-3187 GCA_044229375.1 Chitinophagaceae bacterium | reverse complement strand
CCTACCTGCTCCTTGTACCTTGTTCCTTGTTCCTTGTTCCTTGTTCTTTGAGTCTTGTTATGACAGCACTTTCGTCGACTGCCCGATCAAATACCCGTTGTGGTATAGTTGCAGGATATAAGTGCCTGCCTGGTACTCATCCGCGTTGATGGAGAAATTCAGGCGCTTGGTATCGCCCTTCTGGTATTCAAACCTGATTTTCCGGGTATAGCGTTTTTTGCCTTCGTTCTTTGTATCGATGGTGCTGGCTGATTCCCATACATCATTGGTGAGCAATTTGCCATCGGGCTGTGTGATCACCACGTACACATCGGTGTTTTCGTAGCTGGCAATATTATTCTGCACGGCAAAGGAGATCACCAGTTTGGTTGTTTTATTGACCTGGCTGGTTTCCTGCTCCTTATTGTTTTTAACCATTACGGGAGAAAGTTTCACTTCAGTGGCGTAGAATGCCTGGGCATGGTTGACCTTCTCGGTGAGTACCTTGTTTTCCTGGTCCAGTTGCTGGTTGCTGGATTCAAGGGTTTTGACCTGTATGTTCACTTTGTCCAGCATATTGTTGATCTGCTGCTTTTCCTCCTCAATGGTCGTGTTGCGGTTTTGCAGGTCGCTGACCAGCATTTGTAATTCGATGGTCTTTTTCCTGGCAAGATCAATATCTGCTTTTTTAACATCGTTTCTTTTGAGAATGGCAGCAATCTCAGTGCGCAGCCGGTTGATCTCAGACAGTTTGGTGCTGAGTTCGGTCTTTAGCTGGCCGGCTGTATTCTTTGTGGAATCGAGTTGCGTGCCAAGGTCATTGATCGTGAGGGAATAGATCCTTTGCAGGGAATCCTGCACTCCCTGGGCTACCGCGATAGAATCCTTTATATAGATCTCTTTACGCAGCTTACTGTACCGGGTCTTGTCGAACAGATGGTACACCCAGGTGGCCACCAGCCCTACGGATAACATAACAAGCAGAGAAGAACGGATATCTTTCACCGGCTCAATCTAATTAATAGCCGTCTGAATGCGTTGAAAAAGAGTTCACATTGTGGAAAACCGGTGAATATCAGTCGCCGATCGCATCGTCTACATAGGCCGATACCCAGCCATACTGACCGTTCTTCACCAGGTAAAAATGTTTGGTGTCAAAAGTGTTCTCAAACTGCCGCATGATCTTCAGCAGGAGACCGGAGCCCGCAAGCAGGGATTTCTGATCAAATACTTTATGCACCGTACCGGCTTCTTTCATCACGGCTTCCTTTTCCTCAGGCCTGCTGGTATTGCCTGCCAGTAATTCCGGGGAGTAGGCTTTGAAATTGGAATATAGATTTTCACAGAATTTCCTCAATTCCTCAAAGCTGATTGAAACGATAGGGTTCTCGATCAGTTCCGGGTGGGTAAGGGTCGCCACTGCCCAGGCTATCCCCCCGCTGACGGCAATATTATCGCTCAGGGGGTAGGCGCCGCTGGCATTCACAGCATAGATGATCTCCGCATTCTCGGCCCCGGCAAGCACCCTTTGCAGTTGTTTAAAATAATTGGGGAGTGCGGGATCGTCTTCGCATCTTTTTTCCGTAGCATTGGCCGTACTTTTCGTACCCCAGTTTAGCTGAAATAATTTGAAGTCGTCCGTATTTCCATTCGGGAAAAAACCGCCCTTGGTGTTCCCGCTTCCGATATCGATGAGAAATGTATTGTAACGCCTGGAATCCGGGACAATGCCCAGGTGGGATAATTTTGCTTCTTTGGTCACATCCACCACTTCCACCTGCCGGCCCGGTTCACCCGTCCTTTCCCGGAATGAACGTACCAGTCTTTCGATCCATTCATTGTTTTTCTCTTTTTCCGCCTGCATTTTTACGCCGCTGCTGATCACGGTGAAGATCCGCTTTGAAGGGATCCTGTAATCTTTCAGTGCCTTGTTATAAAGGCCGAGCAAACCGTTCAGGGTTGCCTCGAACGAGGGGTCGGTGAAACTGATGAAATCGGTATTGACAGAAGTATCCTTAAGGATATGAAAAGCACCGCTGCTCTTGGCATTTCGTCCCATTTCAATAACACTCATTTTCACGCCTTTCGAGCCCACTTCGATACCGGTATAGATATTTGAATTATTATACTTCGTCTTCAGTGAACTTTGCGCGGAAAGACCGGTCCAGGCGAAGCATAGTAAAAAAGGGAATAGCCATTTTCCGGGGCGGAAACTGTTCATAGGTTAGTCGTTATACTGCAAATCTACTGGAATACAAAGCGGTAAAAGGGGAGGGGGGATTGGAACGGAAATTATGTGAATAAGATGTGTTTAACCGCGGTGTCAGTAGGTTGTGAATGGAAAAGGCCGTCGCTCCCTTGACTAGCTCAGGATTGACGGCCTTTCAGCAGGAGTTAACTGCTTTTAACCGAATAAACCACCTTTTTTCAGGCTTCTTACGCCTTCGCCGATCTTGAAGCCGTTATGATAAATTTCAATTTTATAATTACCGGTGGTGAAATCACCGTTGCGGAGAGGGTATTGAATGTTTTTACGTTGTCCCTGTGTATAGTCAACCGGTATTTTAGTGGTGAATGTTTTATCACCATCCAAACGGGTATTGAGCGTACCTGAACCCATGGAAGCATCGGTGATAACTTTTCCATCAGGACCGGTAACGATCATGTACATATCCGCCGGACCTGATTTTGCGATCCTGTTCTCAATATCAAAGGAGATGACCAGTTTGTCAACACGCTTTGCGGTAGTGGTGTTCTTTTCTTTCCCGCTCTTCTTTTCGTTTACAGGAGTAACCTGGATATTGGAAGCGGCAAAAGTGGAGCCCACATCAACCGTCTTGGACAATTCTTCTTTTTCAGAAGCAGTCGTTGCCAGGTTTTGTTCCAGAACTGTCTTTTCCTCTTTTAGTGAGGTATTAGCCGCCGTGAGTTCCTGGTTTTCGCCGGTTAGACGAGCCACATCCGCTTCGAGGCTGCTGATCTTATCGTTCAGCTCCGTGACCATTTTACGGGCTTTTGCCAGTTGTCCTTCGGTGGCTTTTTTATCATTCAGGATCTTACGGATCTCCGCTTTCTTGGCGTCAATGTCTTTTTGCCTGTCGGCCAGTTGTCCCTGCAGGTTATTGTTTGAACCTGTTACGGAATCGAGTCGGGCCAGTGCATTGTCAAATTCCAGCTGAATGGCTGTTTTGGAAGAATCCAGCGTGCT
>JBGATE010000278.1:0-3213 GCA_044229375.1 Chitinophagaceae bacterium | reverse complement strand
GATCTCCCAGCAAGGTAAACTTGCGGTTATTAATGATATCACCCAATGTCTGATACGTAAAGTTTTTAGTCTCCCGGATCGCATCCCCCAAAGAACGATACTGACCATTTACGCCTTCTTCCAATGCAAAGCGCAGATAATTATTATTCATGATCCGGTTACTGAATGCAAATACCGGTCTTGTGGTGGTCATGAGCCCGATACCACCCGATGCCGGTCTCAATAAAAGATCTTCTCCCAATGAACTGATAGTTGGATTATCATAAGGAGCAAAATCACAAGTTGCCGTGATAAATAATGGAAGACGGTTGGTATTCTTCCAGCTGTTCACCATTTCCTGATCCAGTACTGTTTCTTCAGCCAAACGGCGAGGCCCACCATGACCATTATAATTCCAGATCAGTGATCCATTGATTACCTGGTTATTACTGGCCTGATTAGCGGCCGGGTACTGGGCACCTCCCGCATTGGTTTCCTGCCGGTATGCATCCAGATACAGTTTCTGGATATTAAATACAGGTCCCGTCAGGGCCGCCGTTGAAGTAATAATTTCAGCATCCTGAAAATGCAGGTTGGCATCCTCGTCATCGGTTACAAAACAAAGATTATTCCGCCAGGGGCCCAGACTTTCCGGTGCATAATAAGCAAAGGCTTTGTCTACATAATTTTTGGCTTCCCCGGGATTTTTTGCAGGAATCCTGCCAATACCAATATCCAACAGATTGATGAGGGCGGTTGAATTGATATCTTCCTGATCATCTAAAAATCCAAAAAAATCATCCGAGGTATAAGAACCTAATGGATCCAAAGAGGACAAACTCTGCCAGGCAGGCACCAGGTTGGTATTATTAAATAATCTGTTTTTATAATCAAAAGAAGCATCTCCGAATAAAAGCAGGTATTTGGGTTTGCCGGATGTACTGCCATATTTATCCCAATACATTTTTACAAAATCACGGATCGCTGTCGGATCCGGAGTACCACTGCCAAATTCATGAAAGACCTGTTGTGTAGTCACCACCACGGAACTGATTCCATTTCGCTGCTGATGCAGGTTGGCCAATCGTCTGGCCTCCGGTAATAAGGAATGATAAGTAATGATCAGCAGATCAGCCGGACTGCCGGCATGCAGATTCTGATTCGCCACCACCCCCTCCAATGAAGGCAACAAAGCTTCAGCCGGATTAAAAGCCACATATTCTCTTAGCCGAAGAGCATCATTGACAAAACGGAATTCTGTTCCATTGATATTGCCCTGCATCCGTTGCGGATTGACCGGATCCGTGATATCCCATACCAATGTATTGTTGCCGGCATTGCCCAATACAAATTCTGCCCGGCTGTTCCCAACACTGGACCAATCGCGGAATAATAATTGCGAAACCCCGTTCAAAGAAATATTCCGACGGGTAAATATTTCAAACCAATTGATCCATCCCTGCGCATTCACCCCACCCGGTACATAACTGAAACTGATGGTATTGTTCAGCTGCGCACCCGGTACTAAAAAAGAACCGGTTCCGGGCTGGGCAAATAAATCATAAGGTCCGCCACCGGCCGGATTAATAGGAACCGATCCTGCCAACTGATTATTGACCCGGCATTCAAAACGACTGCTGCTGTTCACCGATCGGGCCACAGTTTGCACCCTGAGTTCCAAGCCGGCACCGGTTTGGAGATTGGGAAAGCTGACATTAAAATTCCTTGTCAATGATCTTCCCGGAAGTGCTGATAATTCTTCCCCATACCATTCCTTACCACTGCCCAGAAAATTCACCGTATCCAGTTCATGAAAAAAACGATCGTTAAATGTACTCACCGTTACCACCAGTGATCCCAACAAGGGAGCTGTATTCACTCTGCGGCCATTACCACCGACCGTAAGAAAATAATAAGATTTATCACTGTAAATATTTTTCCGGTGCTGGAAGGTCTGATTCACGGAATCCCGGATCCACTCATCGGGACCATTGGCATAAAAAAGGATATAATCTGTGCCGTTTAATTGCCCGTCACCCCCATCCACCACCTGGATGGCATTTTCCCGCAGATCGTCCGTCCAACTGCCATTATTGGCTTCAGAAAGCATGGATCCCCCGTTCCCATATAGTCGGATGGCTGCTGAAGACAAATTGGCCGTATTAAATCCGGCATTATTCAGCATGGGTATATCTATTTTATACACCCCGGGGCGCTGAACCCCGAACATGAACCAGTTGCCCGAAGCCAGTACTGAGCCGGGGGCATAGGCGCGCTGAGCCGGGGCCCGGAGACCCAGGAAAAGCAGGCTGGCAAAAAGCATCAGGACCGGTTTTTTCAGCATGACTGGAAAGATAAGACGATCGGGATTTTACCCGTCAAATAAAGTATTAATGCGTAGCCCCGTTTAACGAAAGTGCCTATATTCGCAAATCCGGCTGGTAAAATTTCCTCTGGTGCAATATTTTATCTCAACCGGCGTTAAAAATATTCCAATTCACAGGTTTATGCAAAAAACTATGAGCTTGAAAAACTTAACAATCCTATTATCCTGCATGGTGCTGCTGGCATCCTGTAAAAACGGCGGTCTTTTTAAGAAAAAACAAGACAAGTCCTCAGTTACAGGATGGAATTACAATGACAAGAACGAAGGCGGCTACCGCGTGAACAAATCCAAGGAACAGGGCCTGGGCCCCGGTCTGGTTTTTGTGCAGGGTGGTACCTTTACGATGGGTCAAACGGAAGAAGATGTAATGGGCGACTGGAATAATATCCCCCGCCGTGTGTCTGTACCTTCCTTCTACATTGACCGCACCGAAGTAGCTAACGTACATTACCGTGAGTACCTGCACTGGCTGTACCGCGTTTTTGACCCCACCGATCCTGCCAATGCAAAGATCATTGAAGGCGCCCTGCCCGATACCCTTTGCTGGAGAAGTGAGCTGAGCTATAATGAACCCCTTGTGGAATTCTACTTCCGTCACCCCGGTTTTAATGATTATCCGGTGGTGGGTGTAACCTGGAGACAAGCCAAAGATTTCTGTCTCTGGAGAAGTGACCGCGTAAACGAAAAACTCCTGATGAAGGATGGTTTCGTGAATAAAAGTAACCTGAAACCCGGCGCTCAGCAGGGTGATAATAATTTCACTACCAAATCTTACCTGTTAGGACTGTACACAGCGCCTCCGGGTAAAATGAAGACCAAGAAGAACGAGCCCAAATCAACAACGGCTA
>JBGATE010000277.1:2934-3217 GCA_044229375.1 Chitinophagaceae bacterium | reverse complement strand
AACCTGGTGATCCAGTACATCAACAACCAGTTGAACCATTCCCTGGAGATCCGCGGGCCGGTCAGCACCCTTGGTTTTATTTGCGTATTAATGATGGGATTCATCTTTTTAAAGAATTTATTCCTCTACCTGTCCTATATCGTTCTGAACCCGCTCAAGAACCAGGTGGTGAATCATCTTCGGGAAGACCTCTACGAAAAGATTTTGCGCCTGCCGATCGGTTTTTTCAATGAAAAGAGAAAGGGCGACCTGATGAGCCGTATGTCGAATGATGTGGGTGAGG
>JBGATE010000277.1:0-2924 GCA_044229375.1 Chitinophagaceae bacterium | reverse complement strand
TCCGTAGTGGGCACACTGGAAGGCTGGATCCGTGACCCCCTCACCATCATCGTCACGCTGACGGTGCTTTTCCTGATCAGCGCGCAAATGACCCTGTTTATCCTCCTCCTCATTCCCGTGCTGGGACTGGTGATCGGCAGGATCACCAAATCCCTGAAGCGCCATTCGCAGGAAGCGGCGCAGAAGAATGGGGAAACCTTTTCGATCATTGATGAGACCCTGGGCGGGTTAAGGGTGATCAAGGCCTTCAATATTGAGAACCTGTTACGGGCAAAATTCCTGAAGACCAGCAATGAACTGCTCAGGGCAAAGAACAATATCGTATTCAAAAGGGACCTTGCCTCCCCGCTTTCCGAAGTGCTGGGTGTATTGCTTTTCACCATCGTATTGTACTATGGCGGCCGGCTGGTGCTGCGCGGAGAATTGCTGGAAGCTTCCGCCTTTCTCGGTTTCCTGGGTATTTTTTATAACATCATCAACCCTGCCAAAGGGCTTTCTACCTCTTTCAGCAATATGCGCAAGGGAGCCGCTGCCATCAACCGGATCGAAGAGATACTGATGACACCCGTCACCGTCGACGATAATCCCAATGGCATACAATTAAAAAGTTTTAACCAAAGAATCGAGTTCAGGAACGTACGATTTGCCTACGATGATGCGGTGATTCTGGATAATATCAACCTCGTCGTTGAAAAAGGGAAAACGGTGGCGCTGGTGGGTTCCTCGGGCGCAGGTAAATCCACCCTTGCCGACCTGGTACCGCGTTTTCATGATGTAACGGGCGGGGAAGTGCTGATCGACGGGGTCAATATCAAAGATTATTCTTTGCAATCGGTCCGCGGACAGATGAGTATCGTGACACAGGAACCGATCCTTTTCAATGATACCATTGCCAATAATATCGCCCTCGGGCAACAGGGCGCCACGGAAGAACAGATCATGGAAGCGGCCAAAATTGCCAATGCCCACGATTTCATCGTCAAGAAAGAAGGAGGTTATAACAGTAATATCGGGGACCGCGGCACCAAACTCAGCGGGGGCGAGAAACAACGGCTCACCATCGCCCGCGCCGTATTAAAGAATCCGCCCATCCTGATCCTCGATGAAGCCACTTCCTCACTGGATACCGAAAGTGAACGACTGGTGCAGGATGCGATCAACAATATGATGCAGAACCGCACCAGTATCGTAATCGCCCACCGGCTCAGCACGATCCGTCATGCCGACGAGATCATAGTACTGCAAAAGGGAAAGATCGTGGAAAGAGGCAATCACGAACAATTGCTGGCGCAGAACGGATTTTACCGGAAGCTGGTGGAGATGCAGGAAGTAAAATGAACCTTACGGGTTCTTTAATAATCAATAATTATTAATTAATAATTATTGATTAATTGCGCAAAACTTCCCTGGATATGACCAATTTCTGTATCTCCGAAGTCCCCTCTCCGATCGTACACAACTTCGCATCCCGGTAATATTTTTCCACCGGGAAATCTTTTGTATATCCGTAACCGCCAAAGACCTGCACGGCATCATTCGCCACTTTCACTGCCACTTCACTGGCATAGTATTTGGCCATGGCGGCTTCCCGGGTCACGGGTTGTTTCCTTTCTTTCAGGTCGCAGGCCTGGAGGATGAGCAATTCGGATGCTGCGATCCCGGTGGCCATATCGGCGAGTTTGAAGGAGATCCCCTGGAAACTGGAAATGGGCTGATCGAACTGGTAACGTTCCTGTGAGTATTTCAACGCGGCTTCATAAGCGCCCCTGGCAATACCCAAAGAAAGGGAAGCAATGGAGATCCTCCCGCCGTCCAGTACTTTCATCGCCTGTTTGAATCCATCTCCCACTTCACCCAGGCGGTTGGAATCCGGGATGCGGCAGTTATCAAAAACCATTTCGGCGGTCTCGCTGGCCCGCATACCCAGTTTGTTTTCCTTTTTCCCCGCGCTGAACCCTTTGGTTCCTCTTTCCACTACAAAGGAAGTGGAGTTATTCCTGGTCCTTGGTTCGCCGGTGCGGCAGATCACAACGGCAATTTCACCGCTTTTCCCGTGTGTGATCCAGTTCTTGGTGCCGTTGATGATCCAGTCGTTGCCGTCCTTCACCGCCGTACATTTCATATTTCCCGCATCGCTTCCCGTGTTAGCCTCGGTAAGACCCCATGCGCCGAGCCATTCGGCCGTGGCGAGTTTGGGCAACCACTTTTTCTTTTGTTCTTCGTTACCGAAAGTCATGATATGTCCTGTGCAAAGGGAATTATGCGCCGCCAGGCTCAGCCCGATCGAACCGCATACTTTCGATATCTCTTCAATGATCGTCTTGTATTCAAAATAACTGAGACCCGCGCCTCCGTATTCTTCCGGCACCAGTACGCCCATCATGCCGAGTTTGCCCATTTCCCGGAACACTTCAACAGGAAATTCCTGGCGTTCGTCCCACTCCATGAGATGCGGCCTGATAAACTGAATGGCAAAATCCCTGGCGGTCTGTGCCACCTGCTGGGTAAGTTCCGAAGTCTGAAAATTCATAAAAATTGTTCTCCCGGTAATTGTTTTAATAACTGTGCCACTCCTTTCGGGGGTGGCACAGCCTTGGGCCTCCAGGGGATGGCAAGCATGTGCAGCAAACTCATGTAAAATGGCGCTTACCGCACGCAATCATTAGAGGCAGGTGCAAGTTAAACAGAAAATCTATTAAACTAACAGGTGTTAGTATAAAAAATTATACTCCGTTATCCACTATTTGAATTCCAGTACCAGCCCGTCATAGGCCAGGTGCATATTTTCGGGGAGTTCAGCTTCGATGACCGCATGGAGACCCAACTGATGGGAGATATGGGTGAACCAGGCTTCGGGCACCCGGAGTTCTCCGGCCAGTTCGATGGCCTCTTCCAGGGTGAAATGGGAAATATGTTTTTGTTTG
>JBGATE010000276.1:0-3278 GCA_044229375.1 Chitinophagaceae bacterium | reverse complement strand
AAATGGAGCACCAGCACAGAAGGCTGAGGCGTATAGTTCACGGTGAACTCATAGACATTCCCGTCACCGGTAACGACACTCAGATTCGTTTCAGCAAATTGTTTACTGGCTGCTTTCACGAGCAGGATACGTTCATCTTCTTTTACCGGTTGTACCAGTATATCCCTGGTTCCCCTGTCCACATACTTAATAGGAAAAGGAAAGATCAGCGAAGTGGTTTTATCCGTGCTGATGGATAAAGGCTGTTGTGCAAAAGCTGCGTTCATTACGGTAAGGAGAATAAATAAGATTTGTTTCATGGGTTTTGATTTTTATTGTTGAGTAATACTTTATAACCCGCCTTTAATTGTACCCGGATCAACTTGGCTTTTTTACTCACCAGTGATTTTAAGGCACTGATACCGGTGGTAGTGGCCTGGGCTTTAAATGAAGGGTCAAGAGAACTGACATCAGCCAGGGAGAGTGAATTATTCAGGGATTCTTTGGCCACATCCCGGTTAATGGTGCCGGGTATATAAATACCGGGCAACCCATCCATATCAAAGACTTCAAGCTTTACGTTGTATATGGATTTACCTGACCGGATAGAGTTAATTTCCACCTGAAGTCTTTCCCCTTCCAGGGAGGCAATTCCGGATACCAATATATCTTTCGGGATCAGTTTTCCCTGTATATACACTTCATGCAGCAATCGGAATTTCACAACGGCCCCGTTCACAATGGTTTGGTTACTCGCAATGATCGCCTCAATGGAATTTTGTTCCTCTGCCTCAAATTCCTTTTCCTCACTGAAACTGTAAAACCCTTTTACGATAGTATCAGCAGCCGAAGTTTTGCGGACGGCATAGACAGCTTCCTTATTCCTGGCTGACCGTTCTTTCACCCGCTGCGGATGCTGGATGTCAAGTATTTTATCCAGCGTACCTTCTAATTGTTTCATTTCAGGGTCTTCGGTTGGGGAAACATTATTTACTTTAAGTAATTGCTCCAGCCGGTTGAGTTCAGCGGAAAGTTCATTGCCGGGTAATGGTGCCGTTGATTTTTCTTCATAATTGCCTGAACTGTTCTTTTTCATTTCCGCTTCAAGCAACTGCAATTTTTGTAGCAATTGGTCCTCCGGTTTATTGGTATTCCCCTCGTAAGGGGAACTGTTTAACCGCTGGTTATATTTCCCTGCGGTCATTGTTGTCAGTTCCTCCAGTTCATTGGGAAAAACCGGGCTGGTATCCCTTTTGTAATAGGGATCACTTCGCATCCACTCGGCCATCCGCATACTATCCTTGTCCGCCTTCTCATAAAAACTGAGTTTGTCCATTAATTTATCTTCTTTTAACCGGGCATCGGGCAAATCAAGGTTCAAACCGGGGGTATTTTCAGTCATTTTCTCTTTTCCTTTTCCACCACCCAGGGCCCAGAAAGCCATGGTCAGAAACGGTATCGCCAGCAGGGGCAACACCAACAGTAATTTTCTTTGCTTCACATTGCTATTCATACACACATTTTTACTGGTTATTAATTTTATCTTGACATTATCCTTCAACTTTACTTCTGCTGCTGCCAATACAATTCTTCAAGTATCCGCATGGAATCCTGCAAGCCCGGACGAATGGGTTCCCCGATGCTGTCCATATAATACCGGTACTGCTGAATTTCACGGTAAACATCCTCAGGCATCTCGTTCTCCATCACTTCGTCCCCTGAACGGTCAAAATGCTGCGGCACTTTTACCTGGTCGATCTTAAAAGCCGGTCTGGGTTTAGCTACTATTGCAGAAACAAAAAAATACAGACTCAGCCCTCCGCTGAAAACACAGAAGGCAATCAGGAAACCCTTTAACCGCCGGGCCGGCATATTCTCAAATCGTTTATTCATCATATCACTGAATTTGGTCTGCAGCAGTACAAACCCTCCGGCAATTGTTCGGGCCAGTTTATCCTGCAGCGGATTTTCTTTGGGTTCCTTTCGTTTTCGTTTCCAAAACATCATTGCCGGTTTTCAACTTTCAGGTCAGCATTCTCCAGCGTTTTCCACCGCTCGATCAAAAACCCATGGGCATTATTATCTGAGCGGGAAACATTTCTCAGGTATCCTTCCGTTATTAGGCTTCGTGTGACGATGGTGGTAGGCCGGATGATCTTTTGCAGCCCCTTGTACCGGAAATAGTACGGGTAATCATTGGTGTTGATGATGATACTGTCTGCCTGTATCTCCTGGCTGATATTACCCGAGATCAGGTTCGTGTAATACCCATTTTCTTTCAGGTTGTCATATTGCTGTTTGGCAGAACCATCGGCCAGGTAAAGCGCCTTAGTCAGATTATTGCTGATCACCTTATCATCTGGGTCCATCGTAAAGAAATAATGATGGAACATCTTTACATGATCACGGGCCTCTACCGGTATATTATCTTTCCGGTCTGCGGCATAAGCCTCCAGGGCCTTTCCATTCGCCAGGATAAATATCTTTTGTTGTGATTGACTGGCTAACTGGTAACTTTTGTAACTGACGAACAAAGTCAGGATCAGGCAAACAGCCATGACACCAATGGAAAAGAGCCGTACCTGCCGGAATGCGGTGTCTATATTTTTAGTCGTTCTGAACATTTATTTTCCCTCAATTTTATCTTTGAAATAACCACCGGAGGCGCTGCTGTCAGCCATACTATTGGCCAACCGGTTATACGCAGCGCCCATGGCATCCTTTGTCATCGACGCTGATCCGCTGGCGGTATTGCGGACAGAAGTGCTCATGATATTGGTTACTTTTTGAAGCAGGGCATTATTACCGCCTGCATGGATGATATAGTTTGCCACGGAGGGGACTGTGAAATAACCAATGATCCCGATGATCATAAATATCAGGTAAGCCGTATCGGTGGTAGAGAAAAACGTATCACCATTAGTGGCGATCTGCTGCAGATCTTCTTTGAGCATATTCTCCTGGATCTTACCCATGATGCCACCGAAGATGTTGGCAACCGGCAGCCACAAGAATATATTCAGATAACGGGCGATCCATACGGTGAGGGTATGCTGAAAGCCATCAAAGACCGCTATACCAAATACCAACGGGCCAAGGATCGCCAGAACGATCATATAAAAAGTGCGGATGGTATTGATGCAAAGGGCAGCGGCCTCAAATAATACCTTTAATACTTCTGCCATCCATTGTTTGATCTGGTTACGGAGGTTATAGCCAAATTTGTCAAAAGCAAAGCGGATATTATTGCCGATACTTTTCAGCCATCCTTCTTTTTTATCTCCGTAATGATACTTATA
>JBGATE010000275.1:0-3286 GCA_044229375.1 Chitinophagaceae bacterium | reverse complement strand
ACAGCATTGGATGGCGATTTCAAGAACCCCCAGACCTGGAAATCCAGCCTTGCGATTGATGCAAAAATGCCATGGGGTATCATCGCTACGGTAGAAGCTATTTTCAATAAGGACCTTAAAACCGCCTTCTTCAGGAATCCCAATTACAAGGGACCCCTTCCGCTGAATGTTGCAGGTTATCCCGACCGGAGGCTGATGTATGGATCAACGGTACAAACCAGGTATATTAATACATTAAACAGCTCAGGTGTATTTGTACCCGGCGGCTCTTCACAGTTTAATCCCGTGATCATTGATAACCTGGATAAATCAAGGGGTTATTACGGTTCACTGACCGTTCGTTTTGAAAAACCGTTCAGCAAAGGGTTTAATGCAACGGTTGCCTATACCAAATCCATTTCTGCTAACCTGCATGACGGAAGCGGTGATCAGCCCCTCGGAACTTACCAGGGAACACAGCAAGTGAACAGCCTGAATGTACCGGAACTTTCACATTCCGCTTATGTACTTCCCGACAGGTTTATCGCAGCCCTTTCTTACAGGAAGGAATACCTGAAACACCTGGCAACTACGATCGCGTTTATTTACCAGGGATCCATTGACTACCGCTTTTCCTATGTTTACGGCGGCGACTTTAACCGGGATGGCGTAACAGGGAACGACCTTATTTATATTCCCACAGCAGCAGACGTTACAACCATGTTGTTTAACAGCCAGACGGTTAATGGAATTGTTTATGACCAGACCGCCCAGAGAAACCTTTTTGAATCGTATATCCAGCAGGATAAATACCTCCGCACGCACCGCGGTCAGTATGCAGAAAGAAACGGCGCCCAGGCTCCCTGGAGAAACCAGTTTGATGTGAAATTCATGCAGGACCTGTTTGTAAAAGCCGGTAAATACCGCAATACACTCCAGTTTACGGTAGATATCTTCAATGCAGGCAACCTGATCAATAACAGCTGGGGCAAGGGAAAAGCTACGAATGCCACTTCTATTCTGTCCATTTCATCTACTGATGCGAATGCCTTGGTTCCCGGCGGAGCCGTCTTGCCGAAGTTCACACTGGCGCAGGACAGGGGGCAGATCATCACCCGTACATTCAGGGATGTGGTGAGCACAGCTTCTACTTATTCTATTCAGCTGGGTTTGAGGTATATTTTTAATAACTAAGCGTTATACAATAAATGAAGATCCCGTACAGTTAGTTACTGTACGGGATCTTTATTTAGAAAAAATACCAAGAACCGAAGATACAAGAACCAAATAAGTACCAAATTCCAAGCTCCAAGCTCCAAAGAAATTAGAAATTCAAACCAGACCCTGGTTAATTTCAGTTACCATAAGTAAGTACTGGCGTAAAAAAATAAAAAATCAGAACAGCGGAGTCCAATTTGAATTTTTGATTTCTAATTTCTTTGGAGCTTGAGATTTGGAGCTTATTTGGTTCTTGTATCTTCGGTTCTTGATGTTTTAAAATCAGGAGCTTTCATTTCCAAAAGCCCATTGTAAAAAAAGAGGCATGGCCTTTCCCCAGGTAAACACATCGTGCCGGCCGTCGGGCAGTTCGAGGTAGACGATATCATTTTGCCGGTCGTAACCCTTGGCTTCCAGTTCCCGGATCAGGTCAAGCGTATCATCAATGGAATCAATAATGCCGTTCCTGTTACGGTCCCTGGTCTCATCCAGTTTACCGCATTGGAAGAAGAATTTGAGCCCGGGCACAAATTGCCCGTTCCGGATCTGCTGGTGCATGATGCGGTGCTTTTCATCATCGTAAGCGGGATCGTTCTGGTCGAGGCTCCGCCACCAGAAGGAGGAGGAAAACAGGCCCGCTTTGCTGAATTCACCGGGATTATTCCAAAGGATGTCCAGGGCACTGAGTCCACCCAGTGAAAACCCGGCAAATGCTTTTTCCAAAAAAGTATAACGCTCATACCTGCCGGCGATATAAGGGATCAGTTCCTTCATGATAAATGAGTTGTAAAGACCGGCTTTATTTCCGCGATCCTTGTAATCTGCGGTGTCCTGGGTGCCGTATTCCATCCTGCGTTCTACACTGGCATGAATGGCGCAGCATAAAACCGGTTTGACCGACCCGGAACCGTATAATTTCTTCAATATGGCATCCAGGTGCATCTTTTCCATATCCTGTCCGTCGTTGATCAGCAAAAGACTGATCTCCCCGTTCACTATTTCAGCAGGCGGGAGATAAAAATCAACATCCACTTCTCTGTTCAGGAACCGGGAACGGACCCAGGTATTCTCCATACGGATACCCTTTGCTTCATTGGTCATAGGCATGGCGCCAAAAATAAGGATTTCGGGAGAAAGGTCAGGTGGTCTCCTGCCGGCTGTTTCCCGGAGAAAAAATGGTCAGTCCGGGATGACCGGACCCGCCCAGAGTTAATTTGTTTATATGGCATTGAAAAAATAAATTTGATGAGGCCGCAATGGCCCCCTTTACATTCTTTGTTAATTTCATCAATAAAATACAAGTATGAAGAAGATCGGAGTCCTGCATGGAAAAGAACGTTCATTTCCCGAAGCTTTTGTGGCGAGGGTCAACAGTAAAAATGTACCGGGTATAATTGCCGAACCGGTCCGTATCGACAAGGCCATGCAGGGTGATCCTCCCGGGTATGCCGTGATCATTGACCGGATCTCGCAGGATGTCCCCTTTTACCGCACCTGGCTGAAGAACGCGGCTGTAACCGGAACGGCGGTCATCAATAATCCATTCTGGTGGAGCGCCGATGACAAGTATTTCAATAACTGCCTGATGACAAAAGTGGATGTGCCGGTTCCCAAGACCGCCATCATTCCTTCCAGCGAACTGCCCGATGATACAGGGAACGATTCGTTCAGCAATCTCGCATACCCGCTCGACTGGGATGCTATTTTCAAATACGTGGGTTTTCCCGCCTATATGAAACCCTTTGCCGGCGGAGGGTGGAAACATGTGTACCGGCTCGCCAGTGCGGAAGATTTTTTCAACAAGCACCGGGAAACGGGTCAGCTGGTAATGCTCCTGCAGGAAGAGATCGTGTTCTCCGAATACTACCGTTGTTACTGTATCGGCGGCAAATATGTCCGCATCATGTCGTATGAACCGCGTAATCCGCACCACCTGCGCTATGTAGCCGATTTTAAACCCTCCCCGGAACGGCTGAAGCAAATGACGGATATCGTGCTCCGCATCAACAAATACCTTGGATACGATTTTAATACCGTGGAACTGGCGGTGCGGGACGGGGTGCCTTATGCCATTGATTTCTGCAACCCT
>JBGATE010000274.1:0-3314 GCA_044229375.1 Chitinophagaceae bacterium | reverse complement strand
CAACCGGATGGCGTATTTGGGCTGGTTATTCAACGTAAGTCCGATCACTTTTACAGAGGGATGGTAGTCCGAAACATGACGGGTTACATCAAAACCATTCACCGGGGTCATGTTCAGGTCCACAAGCAGGATATCCGGGAGCAATTCCCTGGCATATAGGATGGCCATTTCACCGTTTTCGCAATCGGCCACAACTGTAAAGCGGGGATTGTTCTCCAGGAGGGTCTTCCAGGCTTCCCGGACGATTTTATGGTCATCCGCCAGCACAATTCGTATCGTTTCGCCACTCATAAGGCCGAGGTCGTTCTTTAAATGGGGTATCGTTGTTTCGGCAAGGACTTTGCCTGGCCAGGTATGCACGGGACGGATTTTAGGAAAAGAAGGTTTTTATTAATTAGTAAAAATACTGGAAAACCAAAGTAATATTACTTGAACAAATTACCAAGTAATTTCCCTAATTTATTTAAATACCGGGAAAAAGTCGTGTTTGGTCTTTCAAATTGCAGGTGGTTCACTTTCTGAATTGGGACTATATTCGCAAAAAATCAGGGATCCGGCCTCCCCGAAATGGCCACTAATAATAGTATATGAAAAGAGAATTGTCATCCTGGTACAGTCCCTCCCTGAATAAGGAGATGCCGATCGCATCATACGGCGATTACGGATTTGCCTTGTTACTGGTTCCCACGGCTGCAGCCGATTACCTGGAATACGAGCGCTTTCAGCTTATGGAACATATTGCGCCTTTCATTGATGCTGGTGTGGTAAAGGTCTTTTCCATCGACAGTATTAATAATGAGAGCTGGCTGAACAACGAGGCGGACCCCCGGCATAAATCCTACCGTCACCAGCAATGGAATCATTACGTATATAACGAAGTGGTTCCATTTATCCGCAACAGCACCAGCCAGGAAACGCCCATCATCACCTGCGGGGCGTCTTTTGGAGCCCTGCACAGTATGAATCTTTTCCTGAAAAGGCCGGATATCATCAATGGGGTGATCGCCATGAGCGGGGTCTATGATCTTACAGAATACACCAAGGGGCATTATGACGATCATGTTTATTTCAACAGCCCGATGCACTTTTTGCCCAATCTTACCGATCATTCCATACTGGAACAGATAAGGCAGAGTAAGAATATTCATATTGTTACCGGCAGCGGTTCCTATGAAGATCCTCATAGCAGCGGCAAATTCGCCAGGATACTTTATGACAAGGGGATCAGGTATGAACTGGATGTGTGGGGAGAGGAGTGGCCGCATGACTGGAACACCTGGCGTGCCATGCTCCCGCATTATCTCGGCAGCCGTTTCTGAAAAAATATCAGCCTGGTATTAATACTTCCAGCAGGGAAATGAATTCCTGCCGGCTGATCATCCTTGCCCCGAAATTTTCCAGGTATTCCGTATAGACCTGGCAGTCGATCAGTTGAATGCCCTCTTCTTTTAACAGCAGAACATAGTTGGTAAAGGCATACCTCGAGGCATTGCTTACACGGCTGAACATGCTCTCTCCAAAAAAAACTTTTCCAAGTTTGATCCCGTAAAGTCCGCCCGCCAGTTCACCGTCCTGCCATACCTCCGCGCTGTGTGCGAATCCCAGTTCATGCATTTTACAATATGCCTTTTCCAGTTCGGGTGTGATCCAGGTTCCCTGCTGTCCGGGCCGCCGGATAGCCTTGCATTGCTGAATGACAGCGGCAAAGGCTTTATTATGAGTGAATTCAAATCCTTCTTTTTTCAGCAATGCACGGGTGGATTTACTGATCTTCAATTCACCGGGAAATAAAACAAAACGCGGGTCGGGACACCACCATAGGATGGTATCGCCCTCGTACCAGGGAAAGATCCCGTTTTGGTATGCAAGCAACAACCGTTCAGGCGAAAGATCGCCGCCTATGGCCAGCAGACCATCCGGTTCGGCTAAGTGGACGGGGGGAAAGATCAGTTCTTTATCAAGTGCGAATAACGGCATGACCTTGAGGGGTTACCCGGCGATCACTTCGATCGTGGCATTGATGCCTCTTTCGGTGATCGCGTCACACTGGGGCTTCAGGTCGTCGTAACTGCCGTTCTTCACGGCATATTTTCCCTGGAAGTGGATGATGTAAGCGCATTGTTCCGCCTGTTCCTCGCTATGGCCGCAAACCTCTACGAGGGTTTCGATCACCCATTCAAACGTATTCACATCGTCGTTCCATACCACCAGGTTGCAGGGATCCTCCGTGGTTGTGAGTGTAACGGTCTCTTCCAGGCTATCTGTTTGTATATACGGGTCAACCCCTTTCATACGGCAAAAATACATTTTTGTTTTAGTACATTTGATCAAAGTCAATTTATGAAAAGAGTTACTGGCCTTGGTGGCCCATTTCTGAAAGCAAAGGATCCGAAGGCGCTGGCCGCCTGGTATGAGCAGCATCTCGGTATTGCCTTTAATGGCGGCACCTATGCTGTTTTGCCCATTACAGACCCCGAAGGAAAAGCAAAGGCCGGCTTTAACATATTTTCTTTTTTCGCAATGGATTCGAAATATTTTGATCCCAGTGCTAAGGAAGTAATGGTGAATTTCATCGTGGAGGATCTCTTTGGCCTGATCCGGGTGTTTAAAGAAGAAGGTGTTACCATTGCCGGCGAACCAATGGATGAAGAGTATGGCAAATTCGGGTGGATCATTGACCCTGAGGGCAATAAAATTGAATTGTGGGAGCCCCCAAAATAAAATCCCGCCTTAATAAAAAGACGGGATTTGGTGGGAGTTGACGGGTTCGAACCGCCGACCCTCTGCTTGTAAGGCCTGAATAATAGTAGCATATAAGGCTTATTTTCAAATACTTATATACTTCTCCTTAAAAATGCTCAAGCCAGATTCAAGCAAAAGCCCATTAGGTTAAATAATATTGTTGTTATCAAAAGAGCTAATCATTTCAAGGGATTTTGACCTTTATATCAAAATCCCCTAACATTATGTAGATTGAAAATACAATCAAACAACAAAATATCCTAAAGCACGGAAAAATCATTCAACGAAAAATACAAGTACAATTTTCTCTTTACCATATCCTGAAGTAAGGCCAGTGTTGAGTTTTCAGCCTTCCAATAATAACCATTCCCCAAATCCGGTTTTAAAGCCTTTCCCGGCCTTGTAATTGATTGTTCCAAGGTTGTATTCACCAATTCAATGTTCTCAGGATTCTCCTCCAAATGGATATAAACAGTAATCAGGTTTCCTTCAAAAAAATACAGGTTCACCGTACTAACAGGAATACCCAATACAGGTTTTCTCAAGGCTTCATCTGCCTTAAAAAGCTCCAC
>JBGATE010000273.1:0-3327 GCA_044229375.1 Chitinophagaceae bacterium | reverse complement strand
GGGGTTGTACGTACCTAATTTCTGGATGAATTTACCGTCGCGGGGCGCTCTGGCATCTGCTACGACGATGAAGTAAAAGGGTCTCTTTTTGGACCCGTGTCTTTGAAGACGGATTTTCGCTGCCATTTTAAATAGACATTTAAAGGCGTTAAACAATAATTGTTAGTTCCGGTAGAAACCGGACAGCAAATATAAGGTTGATTGGGGAGACGGCCAAGTGAGTTAGAGTTTGGAGTTAGGAGGGGGCTTCCGAAAGCAAAAAGTTTACTAACTTTTAAGAAGCGGGCTGGATCATTTAATTGGCGCTTTGAACGACCCACTCCTAACTCCTAACTCCCGACTCCTAACTATCTCTTCATTCCAGGCATCATGCGTCCGAACGCCCCCATCTTGTTCATATTCTTCATCATACCCCTCATTTGCTCGAACTGTTTCATGAAGTTATTGACCTCCTGGATGTCTTTCCCGGCGCCTTTGGCGATACGTTTTTTACGGCTGCCGTCGATAAGGTCGGGGTCGGCCCTTTCTGCAGGGGTCATGGAGTTGATCATGGCCTCAATGCCTTTGAATGAATCATCATTGATGTCAATATCCCTGATCTTGCTGCCAACACCGGGGATCATTCCCAGCATATCCTTCATATTCCCCATCTTTTTAACCTGTTCCAACTGCATCTTGAAATCGGCAAAATCAAACTTATTCTTCCGGATCTTGGCTTCTAATTTTTTGGCCTGTACTTCGTCGAACTGTTCCTGGGCCTTTTCCACCAGCGAAGTGATATCGCCCATACCCAGTATACGCTGGGCCATGCGCTCGGGATAAAAAATATCGATCGTATCCATCTTTTCGCCACTGCTGATGAACTTGATGGGTTTGCTGACCGTGTATTTGATGGAAAGAGCGGCACCGCCCCTGGTATCTCCATCCAGTTTGGTGAGCACGACACCCGTAAAATCCAGGCGTTCATTAAAAGCCCTGGCCGTGTTCACCGCGTCCTGACCCGTCATGCTGTCTACCACGAAAAGGATCTCCTGCGGGTTCACTGCATTCCTGATATTGGCCACTTCGGTCATCATCGCCTCATCCACAGCCAGGCGACCGGCGGTATCGATAATGACGACATTCTTATTCTTGCTTTTGGCTTCTTTCACCGCGTTCAGGGCGATCTCCACCGCATCCTTACTCTCCGGTTCAATATGAACGTCGATACCGATCTGTTCGCCCAGTACCTTCAACTGTTCCATCGCCGCCGGACGGTAAATATCCGCCGCCACCAGCAGGGGTGAAAGTCCCTTTTTTGTTTTGAGGAAATTTGCCAGTTTACCGCTGAAAGTGGTCTTACCGCTACCCTGTAAACCGGCGATCAGTATCACGGCCGGGTTGCCTTTGGCATTGAACACCGCTTCCTCCCCGCCCATCAGTTCGGCCAGTTCATCCTTTACGATCTTGGTCATGAGCTGCCCGGGAGAGATAGCGTTGATCACTTTTTCCCCGATCGCCTTGTCCTTCACTTTATCCGTGAATTCTTTGGCGATCTTGAAATTGACATCCGCGTCCACCAGGGCCCTGCGGATCTCCTTCAGGGTGGCCGCAATATTGAGTTCCGTGATCCTTGCCTGGCCCTTGAGGTTCTTAAAGGCGCTTTCTAATTTTTCCTGTAAACTGTTGAACATGATTCACTTTTTATCCCCGTCTCTTAAAATGAAAAAGTGAACATTCAATGTTCACTTTTTAAGGAATTGCAAAGATACTACTTCGCAAAAGAAGTGCTTTGCAGTATAAATAAAAATGTAGAGGTTTATTCCGGTTTTTAACGTTTAATGATTGAATCAGGTACCTAGGTAAGTTCTTAGGAGTTTGCAGCGGTTAGAAGCCTTCAGTTTGGTGATGGCCTTGTCCTTGATCTGCCGCACGCGCTCGCGTGTCAGGCTGAATTTTTCGCCGATATCCTCCAGGCTCATCGGGTGATCCACCCCGATACCGAAGAAATAACAGATCACTTCTTTCTGCCTTTCCGTAAGCGCTTTCAGCGAACGGTCGATCTCCGTTTTCAGGGATTCATCATGGTCCAGTTGCCCGTCGGTCTTTTCGGCATTGGGGTTTTCCAGCACATCGATCAGGGTACTTTCTTCTCCTTCCGAAAGCGGGGAATCCATGCTCACGTGGCGGGCGTTGATACCCAGGGTTGAGGTCACTTCCTCCAGGTCCATATCCAGCATTTCTGCCAGTTCTTCCGCGGAGGGTTCCCTTTCAAATTGCTGCTCCAGCAGGGAAAAAGCTTTCTGGATCCTGTTGGTCAGACCCACTTTATTCAGCGGTAACCGTACGATCCTGGATTGTTCGGCCAGCGCCTGCAAAATGCTCTGGCGGATCCACCAAACGGCATAGGAAATGAATTTGAATCCCCTGGTTTCATCAAAACGCTGGGCGGCCTTGATCAGCCCCACATTCCCTTCATTGATCAGGTCCGGAAGGGAAAGACCCTGGTTCTGGTATTGCTTGGCCACGGATACCACAAAACGAAGGTTGGCCTTCGTCAAACGGTCCAGTGCGCGCTGATCACCCTGTTTGATCAGGGTTGCCAGTTTAACCTCTTCTTCGGGGGAAATGAGCTCGACCTTACCGATCTCCTGCAGGTACTTTTCTAAGCTCTGTGATTCACGATTGGTAATAGACTTCGTGATCTTGAGTTGTCTCATGCTCATAGGTATGGGTTTAAATGGTGTATTTTAAGGGTTTAAGAATCTGTTTGGGTCACTTAATGACTCAAAAAATACCCACCGCAATGTCTTTGGTTGTTCAGAAAGTATTGAACTTCAAGGCAATTTAAACAAATCACCCGTTCAGGCCAAATAAATTTTGACAACCTATTAACGTTTTGGATACCCATTTATTTTAAACCGGTGATCAGGGGTAATTCAGGGGGAAAAATAAAAGGCAATTTATTTTGGGGCAATCATTAATTCTTTATTATTGCAGCGGTCGCTACCTTATCACCCAGTCAGAATGAGTAAACAATTATACACTTTAGAGTTCCCAGTTCGCTGTTCGCCTTCAATCCTTTATGATTTTTTATCTACCCCTGCCGGTCTGGCAGAGTGGTTTGCCGAAAAGGTGGATGAAAGAGATAATATCTTTTATTTTGGCTGGGACGGCGCGTTTGAAAAAGCAGAGTTAATGGAGAAGGAACAGGATAAGTTCATCCGGTTTCACTGGCTGAACGCCCCCAAAGAAGAATTTTTTGAGTTCCGGATCGATAAATCAGAGATTACCAACCAGACCATCCTGATCATAAAGGACTTTGCGGAGAAAAAAGAATTAAAGGAC